>DATHEQ010000134.1:0-67678 GCA_035318505.1 Polyangiaceae bacterium
GGATCCCCGGGGCTCCGTGGCACCAATGGAAGAGGTCCAAGCCCGAGCCGCGGATATCGGCCGGGAAGTTTCCCTCCTTGCTCTGGATCGACACGAGGAGATCGAGCGCTCCCGTGATCGCTTCTCGCGCGCGCGAATGGAGGCAACGTTCTGGAAGCTGCAGTAGGGCATAGAGAACGCCGCCCAACCCGTGAGCCGCGCCGAAGTACACGGCGCCATCCTTGCTAGGGAAGCGATAGGCGAGGGGGCTCTGGGCGAGCGCGTTGTCGGGAAATCGACGAGAAAGCTCCGTCCCTAGAGCCGCGCCTTCGCGCACGAGCGTGTCGAACACGACGGTGACCGCATTGTCGAGCTCGGACGTGCGGCAACCGGGATCCGTGCAGCGGCGAAGAACGAGCAGACTGTGGAGATATCCGGCGCGTCCGTAGAGAAGCTCGGTCTCGGGTTGCTCGAGTGCACGGCCGAGCGCGGCGAGCACCTGCCGCGTGTGTACGACCGCGGCTGATGGCTCTCGGGCGCTACGCATTCTTGCAGCGAGTGCATGCACCCCGGCCGCGCCGCAGTAGAAACCCGTCGGCAACGTACGAAGGGTCTCGGCCAGGTCCAGCGCATGACCGAGAGCGCGGTGTGCGTCGGCGAGACATGCTTCCGCCAAGCCAGATAGCGTATCGCTCCCCTCGAAGTAGCTGGCCGCCGCCCACAAGGCGAGCGCGAGGCCGCCGGCGCCGGCGTAGAGCGTGAAGTCAGGCTCACTGAAACGGGGGTCGCTCGCTTCGGCAACGGGACCGATCTTGGGCCGAAGTTCTTCGATCAGCGGCGGAATCAGCGCGTCGATGCGTGCACGCAGGTGCGCGCCGACGTCGCGAACCTGCTCGGCGGGAAGGTCGTCGAAATCGGGAAAGGTGTTGACGAATCTTCGTTCGTCTAGCACCTCGCCGGAAAGGCTCTCGCACTGTCGTGAGCGCCCATGACCGCCATCGACCATGGCTCGACTCTACCTCGCGCCCGATCGAAAAGAAGGGCTGCGATAGTGCAACATCACCGCCGCAAATGCCCAGAGAAACAACGCCACGATTGCGATGCTCACGGCCGCGACAACCTTGATGGCGAGCCGCTGCCGCGAGCGCATGATGACGAGGTTGAGCGCGCACGCCGCCGGCCCGATCGCGAGCCCGATGGCGCCCGTGAAGGCGAGCGCGAACGGTAGGAGCGCGAAGGCGTATTCGAACCAACGAAGGCACGAACCATCCGAGCCGGCGGCATTCATCGCGTTAGCCCCATGCGCGCGCCCAGCACGAGCTGAATGGCCTTTTGGGCGATGTCGACGAAGAACTCCTGCACCTTCTCAAGCGCGGAATCGTCGCACAAGAAGTCGTCGACCGTGCCGAGTTTCGCGCGTCGGCACGCGTTCGAGATGCTCGTCTCGTCACCACAGAACGCGGCGCCGATGACCGTCGTGGGGGCGGCGCAGACGCCGTAGCGGGCGTCGTCGGCGTGCTGTTGCATCGTGGCGCGGAAGTCTTCGCGCTCCGCGGGCTGCACGGCCCACGTGTAATCGCGGGGAGAAATGGCGTTGATGTTCTCGGGCATGCCGGCCCATCGGACGCCCAGCTTTGCGAGTTGCGGGCGGTGCGTGGAGGCCACCGAGTTACGAGCACGCGACGCGTGCCGCGTGCGACTAAGGAATGGCAAATTCCAGCGTCGCGTGGCGACACGCTGGGCCACACTCGGGGCCGTTGGGGAAAGTCTCTTGGTAATTGGGATCGACGTGCTTCGCGAGGATCTCCTGCCCATCGCGGACGACGGAGAGCTCGATCTGCGAGGGCGTGCCGTTCACCGAGATGGCCTGCACGAACTTTCCCGGGATGGGCCTGCAGCCCTGCCAGCACGTGTTGACGTCGCATCCCATCTCGCACTGCGATTCGGGGCGGATTTCGAATCGCACATCGGTTCCGCAGTTCAGCCCGGTGGACGCGCCGGCGGAAGACGGCAGCTTTTCGGGAAGGCGAAAGCTGCAAACGGTTTCGACCCCGTCGACGCTGAGCGCGACGTCGTAGGCGCCTTCGGGCCAGGATCCGTCGGCCGTTCGCAGCGTCACCGAGAGGGCGCTGATGCACCCCATATCGGTGCACGATTTCGTGAAGCACCCGTTGCAGATTGCCGCCCAGACGACGACCAAGAGCGCCGGCAAAAACATCGTACGCGGAGGGAGCGCGCTATGCAGCATCGCTCGAGTATGACCGCCGAGCTCTCCCGTGCACGGACGCTCGTACCAGATCGCCGGTTGATCGCAGCGGCAGCGGCAGCGTCACGCCTGCCGGCAAAGAATGAAATAGTGGTCGAGCGATTTCTCGACCTTGAACGCGGCGCCGATCGTCACGTGCGTCGACAGCCGACGCATGAAGTCGCGCGTGCGGTGGTAGACGAATTTCTGCAGGCCCTGGGTGTTGGGAATCACCGGGGGCCATCCGGCGGGCACGGGGCCATCGGGGATCTGGAAATAGTCGACCACGATCGCGCCGCGCGCTTCCCATTCGGGGCGGCCTGCGGTCGGCACGGCCACGAAAAAGCCGGGGCCGACGGTCGAGATGAAGGGCGACTCGTTGTAGCCGAAGAGTCGGCTATCGCTCGAATCGGGGCGGCTGAACCGTTTTTGGAAGTGGCGCAGCCCCCCCGGCAGCGGAAGCGTGTTGCGGCCGTGGTGGATGACCTCGACGCGATTCGCCACCGTGGGAGGGACGAAGTCGATCAAGGTGACGGGCTTGGAAGCCGCTGCTTTGCGATAGAGCCGCCGCTGGGCATCGCGTCCGAGCGCGCGCGTTTCGGCGATGCGTGCTTCGTGGGTCAAGCCATCGAGAAATGCAGCGATGGCGTCGACGCTGGCGGCGTCGTCAAAGGCAAGATCGCGCAAGCTGAGGACGCTGTTCATGATCGGGCGGGCAACATAGCTCGAAACGGGTGCCAAGAGGAACGGCTGATGCTAACCGCGAACGTCGTGACGCTCGCCCTACGCCCCATCGGTTTCATCCGCAGCCCATTCGTCGATCGCGCCAATACGCCGCGTCAACCGTCAGCCGCGCGGGGTGTGCAGGGCACCATCGAGCTTTTACCTGGCCAAAATTTCGAGCACGCTCTCGACGATCTCGACGCGTGGGACCACATCTGGGTCATCTTCTGGTTTCACTTGAACGAGGGTTGGCGCCCCAAAGTCCTTCCCCCTCGCAGCACCAAGCGACGAGGCGTCTTTGCGACGCGTTCCCCCCATCGACCCAACGCGCTCGGCTTGTCGGTGCTCGCCCTCGAAGCCGTCCATGGTCTCACCCTCCACGTTCGCGATGTCGACATCATCGACGGCACGCCGGTGCTCGACATCAAGCCGTACGTGCCTTTCACCGATGTCGTCCCCTCTGCCAACACCGGCTGGCTCGAGACGCCCGACCCCGGTCCGAACTTCGCGGTCAGGTGGAGCGCCCTCGCCGAGTCCCAGGCGCGGTGGCTCGAAACCACGTTCAGTCTCGATCTCGCGAGCCAGGTCGACAAGATCCTCACGCTCGGTCACGAGCCGCATCCGTACCGCCGCATACGTCAGCGGGAACACGGCTATCGCCTCGCTGTCAAAGACTGGCGTGTCGACTTTGTCGTGGAAGGAAGGGCGATCACCGTGTCGTCGATCAGCACCGGGTACCGCGCAAGTGAGCTCGCGTCCTCGGCCGACCCCGCGGTGGACGTCCATCGCGCTTTTGTCGATCGCTTCGGAACAGCGGTCCCCGGGTCACGCTGAACGGGTCGTCGTCGCGCGTGCCGTTCGCGCTTCGGAGCGATGCTAGGATGGCCGCCATGTGGCGCGCGTTCGCATCGCTCGGTCTCGCCTCGCTCTTTGCGACGGTGACATTCGCATGCACGGATTCCGCGAAAACTTCCGAGACCAAAGCGGTCGCGCACGTGGAGCGCCTCGCCAAGCTCGCCGACGAGGATGTCGAAGAGGTGCGGCGCGGTCTGCCGCATGGCGCGAAATCACTGGGTACTTTCTGGGACGGCAAAAAAGACTTGGTCGAGCCGAGTCAGGCGCGGCGCGCGCTCGAAAGCGTGCGCGACGAGGACCGCGATCTCGCCATGGCCAAGAGCACCTTCTTCGCGTTCACCGACGAGAAAGGAATCGTGCTGCGCAGCGACCAGGAGCCCGACCTACTGGCCGGCAAATCGCTGGTGGCGTCGTATCCCGCCATGACCAAGGTCCTCGCTGGTGAAGCGATCGAGACGCGCGGTTCGATGTCGGAGACCGCCGGGTCGCGCACGGGCACCGATGAGCAGTGGGTCGCCGCCGCTCCCGTGCGCGACGGGCAGGGGACGGTGCGCGGCCTGTATGCGAGCGGATGGTCGATGCGCCGCTTCGCTTATCACCTCGAAGAGGCGATCAAGCACGACCTCACCACCGACGCGCTGCGCGCCGGCGACAAACACGTGAAGCTGCCGCTCGTTTACGTGTTCGTGCTGGCGGGTGCGAAGGTGTACGGCGCGCCCGTCACGCCGCTCGTCAACAGCGAAACCCTCGAAAAGCTCGACCTCGCCTCGAAGACGACGGGCGATGCCACGTTCCACCAGACGATCGAAATCACCGGTCGCGGCTTTGGGCTCGCCGCACGGCGGGCGACGCACATGGGCGCCGACATCGGCGTCGTGGTGCTTCGCTCCGAAACGTGATCGAGGCTCGCGAGCTCTATTTTGCTTTCGGCTGCTCGGATGAACCCTCACCTCGACGGATCAAGGCGTCCTCGAAGCCGACGCGGATGCGCTGCGACCTCTTGAAACGGGCTTTCTTGAGCGGGGTCTTCAACCACTCGTGGCGAAGCCGCATCGACCATATGGCGCGATTAGCCATCAATATCTCCAGAGGGCTCGAACGAGCCGGGGGCCGCGCTTTTCCCGCGTTACGGCCATATTGTCAAGCTTCCAAACCACTGAACCCATGATACGATGCCGCTCATGATCCGAAAACTCCAATCATATTCGTTGTTTAGGCGCGCGACGTTTGCAATGGGTGTTTTCGTAACAGTTCTACTCACCCTCGCCACAGAAACGCCGGCTTTCGCCCAGGCTCAACAATTCGGCGACCGAGGTCAGCTGGTTATCACTGCCGAAAATCTCATGGGGATCTCCGTCGAGCGCATCGGCTGGGACGTCGCCAACAACACCGAAACGAGCACCACCAACAACAGGTTTGGCCTGCTCTATTCGCGTTCGACCGGGTCGCTGCGTGCGCCCTGGATCGGGGGACACTATTTCGTGATTCCCAACCTGTCGATCGGAGCCACCATCGGCTTCGAAACCCAGGGCGGATCGCAAACCTCGACCCAAGGCGGGACGACCGTCACGACCGACAGAGACAACAGCTCGGCGTTCGTCTTCCTGCCCAAGGTCGGCTACGCGCTCATGTTCAACAACATGGTTGGGTTCTGGTTTCGGGGCGGGCCCGGCGTCGCTCACTACGGCACCTCCAATCCGAACACCTCGCGCAGCGACGCGTGGAACTTCTGGTTTCTGTCACTCGATGCGCTCTTGGTCGTGACCCCCGTGCAGTATTTTGCGTTCTACGCAGGTCCCCAGTTGAACCTCAGCTTCACCGGGTCTTACTCGCAGACCAACAACAACGGCTCGACGGTTTCGTGGGACGCGTCGTACCGCAGCTTCAGCATCGACGCGGGCATCATCGGCTACTTCAACCTCTAGCGCGTGACGAGTTTTAGCCCGCTTCGATCACGAAGCGGAGCGCTCGACGCGGCCGGAGTCGCGCGAGCATGGCTTGCGAGCTGCGACTGATGACGGCCAGAACGGGATAACCGCCGGTCACCGGGTGATCAGGGCCGAGGACGATGGGGGTACCATCGGTGGTGATTTGGATGGCGCCGCGGACCATCGGCGCGGGGGGGCCGCGGTCGTCTCCTCTGCGTACGATCGGCGGTCCTTCCAGTCGCACGCCGACGCGATCGCTGCGCGAAGAGACGTGCCACGTTGCTGCGACGAGCTGCGCGAGCGCCTCGGCGGGCATTTTTCCGACATGCGGACCCGGTTGGACGCGGAGTACGGCAGGATCGGGCGCGTCGCTGATCGACGGTGCGGCGCTCGCCCCTTGCGATCCTTCGCCCTCCGGACCGATGGGCAACGCATCGCCGGGACGCACGCCGCGCCCCCAAAAGCCGCCCCATCCGGCGACGAGGAGGGTCGAGCGCGAGCCGAGCACCGGAGCCACGGCGAACCCGCCCGCAACCGCGAGATACCGCACGGCCCGCGAACACGCCGGCACGAGGAGCTCTTCGCCGGCAGCGAGAACGACGGCGGTTTCTCCGTCAATCGCGACGCGCGCTCGGCCTAGCGCCGCGATGCGCAGCTGCCCGAGCGGGATCTCGAGCGCCGCTTCGCGCGGATCGTTTCCGACCGCCAGGTTCGCCGCTGCATGCGCGGTCGCATCGAGAGGGCCGGAAGGCGGCACGCCGGCGTGGAGCCAGCCCGAGCGACCAGCATCTTGCACGGTCGCACCTGGGGGAGCAGCGATGATGCGGATCTCGCGAGCGGACGTCTCGAGGGGCACGCAATGCCTCAATCCGGGCGGTAGGGGACGAACCTCACCTGGTCGCCGGGTTCGAACAACGCCGGCGGACGGCGCTCGGGATCGAACAGCTCGACATCGAGGACCCGTCCGATGAGATGCCATCCGCCGGGCGAGGCCACCGAGTAAACCCCCGTATAGGAGCCGGCGATAGCGAGGCTCCCTTTCGGCACGCGCGGGCGTGGCGCGGCACGCCGAGGTGTCACGAGGCGAGCATCGAGCGACGCGAGGTACGCGAATCCCGGCAGAAAGCCGATGAGCTCGACCTGGTAGTCGCGCGCTGCGTGCAGGGCGACGACTTCAGCGCTGGGCAGCCCGGTCCGCCGCGCCACGTCCTCGAGATCCGCGCCGTCGTAGATGGCGCGCAGGACGTGGAGTTTAGGCGCGAAATCGTCGGTAACACCCTGGCGTAAGGCATCGGCGATGATCCCGTCGAGATCGTCCCAAGCTCCGACGCCGACGATGGCGAGGCTGCCTGCGCCAATGACGACGTCGGCGCTCGGCAAACGGCGGCGAAGCTGGCGGCCAATGGCTTGCGTGCGCTTCGGCCGATCGGGAGCGTCATCGATCTCGAGATCGACGAAGAGCGCGTTATCCCCATAGGGATGGATTTTCACGGGGGCGCCGGTTCTCGGCTGACGCGACCCTCGTCGTCGGCCTCGAGCAATGCGTTGCGCTGCAGCGCCGCGCGCACTTCGCGGGCGATGACGACGGCGCTCGGCGTATCGCCGTGCACGCAGATCGTATCGAAGTCGCCGCGACGCGCGAGGCGCAGCGCTTGTTCGGCGCAGCCCACGGGATCGGTGATGACGTCGCCGGGCGTTCCGCGAGCAACGATCTGGCCTTGCTCGTCGTAAGACCGATCGGCAAAGCCCTCACGGGCGTAGCGCAGATGGCGCGTGCGAACCGCCGTCTCGAGGTGACCGCCGGCCGGACCGACGATGACGAGCTTGTCGGAGCTGGCGGTCACGACGGCGTCGAGTACGGCAGCCGCCAGCTGAGGGTCTTCCGACGCCGCGTGGTAGAGCGCGCCGTGCAGCTTGGCTCCCCACAGCGCCGTGCCCATTTCCTGGCTGATCATGCTGAGCATCGTGACTTGTGCGACCAGGGACTCGAAGAGCATATCGACAGGTATGGCCATCCGCGCGCGGCCGAACTGCTCGCGGTCGGGGTACGACGGGTGCGCGGCGATGCGGGGCCCATAGCGCATGGCCAGCGCCACCGAACGTTCCATCGAAGCGACATCGCCCGCGTGCCCACCGCACGCGAGGTTCACCACCGTCGCCGCGGCGTAGAGCTCCTCGGGCTCGTCGGGGAGCTCACCGAGATCGATATTGAGGTCCACGGACATCGCATTCAATCCGGAATGGGAACGAGCGTGACCTGCAAGTTGATCGGCTCGTCCGTAGCCTCGAGGACGGCGTCCCATGGGAAATAGCCGGCCTTCTCGATGGTGACGCGATGCCGACCCGGAGGCAGCGCGACGCCATGGGCAGCGACGTAGCCAAGCGCCCCGAGGGGGATGTCGTCGACGGTCACTTGGGCATCGGCAACGTTGCCCTGCACGCGCAAGGAAACCGTCTGCGCCGGGTACGGCATGAACGCGCAGGCCGCGACGAGCGACAGGGCCATCATGGTGGCGGCAGTTCCGGTCAGCCTGCGTGCCGTCCAGCGCGTCTTTTGCGGCCTCGAACTCTTTTGGGTGAATCCACGCATCGCGCTTTTCAGTCGGAACCGCGCCGGCGTCCTACTCCCACTCGATGGTCGCGGGGGGCTTGGACGAAATATCGTAGACGACGCGGTTGACCCCTTTCACTTCGTTGATGATACGCGCTGAAAGGCGCGCCAGCAGGTCGTGCGGGAGGCGGGCCCAGTCCGCGGTCATACCGTCACTCGAAAGGACCGCCCGCACGGCGATGGTCTCATCGTAAGTCCGCTGGTCCCCCATCACGCCCACCGATCGGACCGGCAGGAGGACGGCGAAGCTCTGCCATAACGAGTCGGAGAGCCCAGAGGCGCGGATCTCTTCCTCGACGATGGCGTTGGCCCGGCGCAGCGGCACGAGGCGCTCCTCCGTCACCTCGCCGAGGCAGCGCACAGCAAGTCCCGGACCCGGGAAGGGCTGTCGCCACAGCAGCTCGCGGGGAATTCCCATGGCGGCCCCGACCTCGCGAACTTCGTCCTTGAAGAGCTCGCGTAGTGGCTCGACGAGGCCGAGATGCATCCGTTCGGGCAGACCGCCCACGTTGTGATGGCTTTTGATGACGGCGCTCGGGCCCTTGGTCGAAACGCTTTCGATCACGTCGGGATAGAGCGTGCCTTGCACGAGCCACTTCACGCTCGGCATCTTCGCCGCTTCTTCTTGAAAGACATCGATGAAGATTCCACCGATAATCTTCCGTTTTCGTTCAGGTTCCGTGACCCCGCGGAGCGCCGTCAGGAAACGCTCCCGGGCGTCGATGTGAATGAGCGGCATGCGAAACGTGTCACGGAACAGGTGGACGACTTGCTCGGCCTCCCCGTCGCGCAAGACCCCGTTGTCGACGAAAACGCACGTGAGCCTCTCGCCGATGGCCCGGTGGCAGAGCACCGCGGCGACCGAGGAGTCGACGCCGCCGGAAAGGCCGCAGATGGCGCGGTCGCTGGGGCCTACCTTGGCCCGCACGGCCTCGATGGCCTCCTCGGAAAAAGAGAGGGGGGTAAAGGTCGGCGAGAGACCAGCCACGTTGAAGAGAAAGGCGCGCAGTATTTCGCCGCCGCGCGGCGTGTGAGCGACTTCCGGATGAAACTGAATGCCGTACATCTTGCGGCGCGGTTCGGCGATGGCGCATAGGGGCGTGTTGGCGCTCGTTCCGATGGCCTGAAAACCGGGGGGCAGCGCGGCAATGCGGTCGCCGTGGCTCATCCAGACTTGCAGGGTTTCGCCTTTGCTGAAGCCGGCGAAGATGCCGGTCGTGTCTTCCACTTTCACTTCGGCAGGGCCGTACTCGCGCGCGTCGGCGTGCTCGACCTTGCCACCGAGCACGTGGGCCATCAGCTGGACGCCGTAGCAAATGCCGAGCATGGGGACGCCCAGATCGAAAAGCGCCTGCTCGGCCGTGGGCGCGTCCGGCGCATAAACGCTGGAAGGACCCCCGGAGAGCACGATCGCCTTGGGAGCGAGGTCGCGAATCTTGGCCAAGGAGAGCGAGTGCGGGTGGACCTCGCAGTAGACGTGGCTCTCGCGGATGCGTCGGGCAATGAGCTGGGCGTACTGAGCGCCGTAATCGAGAATGAGGACGAGCTCGCGCTGCGAGGCCATGGGGGGTGGTTTCTATCACGAATCGCGCGCCCGCGCGGGGTACCGGCCACGCGGGCGGTCAGCGTTTCGGTTTGGCGATCACGACGACCAATTTTTCGTCGCTCAAAGTGTTGGCGACCCACGCCCGCCACCCTTCGAGGGACGGGACCGACGCGCCGGATGGGACCGACGCTAGGGGGGCGGTGGGGGGGCCGGAGGCGGCCACGGGGCGTGTCTCCCGCCACAGGTTGATGAGGCGCCGCCGCGGATCGAGCGAAGCTTCGAGTTCCCAGCGCTCTCGGACCGCCAAGCTGCGTTCGAGATCCGCCGGCCCGATCGCGCCTTGACGCAGCCGCTGCAGCAGCGCGCGGACCTGAGCCACGGCAGCCTCGAGCGTGGCTTCGGGGGCGCGCACGTCGATGACGAGCGCCGCTGCGCGCGACCCGCCGACGAGGCGCGCCTGCGCCGTCGCTGCGAGCGATGATGCCGCGGTCGCTCGCCCTAGCCACCCATCGGATCCGGTCAAACCCGCCAAGGTGAGCTCACCGAAGGCGCCCTCCGCCGTCCCGTGAGGCGGCATCGGAAAACCGAGCAAGGCTTGCCAGAGCAGGGAAGCGGAGGAGGGTAAGGTCACCTGCACGGTGCCTGCCTTGGGCGCGCCCGGAGGCTCGACGGGAGCGCACGCGCGGGCGCCGTCGATGTTGCGCACGAGCCAGCGATCGATGGTGCGCGCCGCCCAATCGGCCTGCTCGTCGCTCTCGTTGGAGAGCACCGCCAAGCGAAGCGGTCCCGTCGCGAGCGTGCTCCAGCGCATCGAAGCTGCGTCGATACCGGCGTTGGCGAGCTCCTCCCACGCGCCGAACGGAGCGAGCCAAGATGGGTGACCGGGAACGAGCGCGCTCGCCAAGGCACTCAATGCGCGTCCTTCGCCCGAGATGCCGTCGCCGGCGCGATTGAGGAGCAAGGCTCGCGCGGTGGCGAGGGCGGTGGACGAGAAAGGCGCCGCTGTCAGGACTCGCGCCGCCTGCTCGGCGACACGCGCCGTGAGTGCAGCCGCCGATTCACCCGGTGCGCGAGCGGCGTGGGCGACGACGCCTACTCCATCGGGCGCCACCCACGGTTCGAGGGTCACCCCCCGCGCGCTGGCCGGCTGTGCAGCGAGGGCCGTCATCAGCGCGAGCGCCGTCGTGCCCGGATCGCTGCTTCCTTCGGCGAGAGCACCGCAGGGACTGGCGAGGACGAGCCACAGCTCCCCTTGCCCGCGTTCGAGCCGGCCGACGCGCTCGATGGCCGGCGCGTTCCACGCGGCAGCAGCCTTTTCGAGCGCGGCGGAAAAGCGACGCGCCAACGCCGAAGGGACGCCGGGTTCGGGCGTCGCCTCCCGGGCGTCCGCCGTCGCAGGCGGCAGGCCGAGAGCGAGAGCGTAAGTCGACTTCTCATCGACGGTCCCCGCATTGCTCAGCGACCACAGCCCGCCGAGCTCGGCGGCATCGCGGGGATCGCTCGCCAACCGTACCGCGGCGCGCGCCGCGAGCCCGAGCGGCCACCCGGTGGCGCGCGCTTCTACTCGCGCATCGGCCGAGCTCGATCGGGCGATGTCGAGCTCCTGCCGCGCCAACGTCGCGGCGAGGGCGGCCCCCTCCGCGATGAGATGGGCGGGCGTCACGCGCGCCGTCTCCAAGGTGACGGACAGACATCCGCCGTGTGGACGCACGCTGGCCCGCGCTTCGACGAGCCGGAAGGGGACGGCGAGGGTTCGCAGCCTGGTCACGAGCGGCCCCTCTGGATCGCCTGCGCTGCGCGACGCTGCCGCGGCGATATCGGCGGATGCGGTCGATACCGCGAGGGCGAGTCGCGCCGTGCCCGCGCCGCGCTCGGACGAGACATAGACGCCGCCCTGGTCCTCGCCCGCTGGAGCGCTCTCTGGCGCGGCGCCGCGCGGCCAAGCCTCGCCGCGGTGCACCGCACCGGCCGCCGCGTCGACCACCGCTTGCCCACCCGCCGCGGCGAAGGCGATCTGCGCGGCAGCGTACGCGGCGCTGCGGGTCGCTTCGAGCTGCAGAGCGCCGTCGTTGGTCGAGGGGTCGATGGACGCGTCGCTCAGCAGGACGCCGAGCTCTCCCGTGCAGCGAGCGACGGCTTGCACGATCGGCGCTTCGAGCGGACGGCGTCGCAGTGCCGCGACGCGACGAACGACGAGCGCGAGCTCGGGACTGCCGGGCACGACGCGAGCGGCGAGCGCCGCCCGCGCCGCGTTGACGAACTCGACCGCGCGCGACGCGGATTCAACCAAGCTCCGCACCCGAAACGAATCCCGATCGGCGCGCGAGTCGGTCGCCGCGAATCCAGCGCGGGCCAGACGAGCCTCGAGGAGTGCCGCCAGTGCCGTCGACGCGTAGGGGCCGCTGCTCGTTTCGACCACCATCGCCACCGCGGCCCGCGGGTCACCGTCCCTCACGATCCGTACCACGTTGGGGTAGGCGTCCTTCTTCTCGAGTGCGATGTTCGCCGCGCCATCGTCGTGCGCGGGAGCAACCGGCACCGGCCCGGGCGACGCGCCGTGCCCGCAGCCCAGAGCGAACGCCGCTACCGCCAACTTCCCAGACCAAGCTCGAACTGCCAAAGCCCCGGGAGGCTAGGCGAGGCCCGCCGCCGCGTCGAGCCTCACACGAGGCCATTCACAAAAGGTGGCAGAGAACCTAGCGTTCGTAGCGATGACAAGCGGCCGGCTCTACGCGCTCTTCTTGCTCGCTCGAGCGCTCCTCAAGACCATCTTCAAACGGTTCTGGGGCGGCGGCGTGAGCGGACTATCGCTTTTCGAAGCCAATTTCGAAGCGGAGCACCTCTCCAAGGTCGATGCCGCCGAACGGGCGCTGCTCCCGACCTTCAGCCGCTGCATCGCTTGCGGCCTCTGCAACCGCGGCGACGGCGCGCGCATGGCCGAGTCGCAGGGCGCGTACCCCGGCACGATGGCGCTCATGCTCGCTTCGTCGCGCAGCCTCCCGGATTTTCCGGCGGCAAGCGAGGCCTTGGCTTGGATCACGGACGACGAGCTGGCCGAAAAAGAGCGAATCTGTCCGGCGCGAGTCCCCATGCGGCGAGTCGCCGCCTTCATCCGCGCTCGCGCCTGAACGCCGTCGCGCCGAGCACGCCGCGCCCGTGTCGGCGCACCGCGGCGCGCGGTCGAAGCGGCGCAACCTCCTAACGCAGGACGTTGTACCTCTGCGGAGTGCGTTGTAGGGTTTGCACAAATCATGACCACTCCCCCCTCGGTGCCGATCCCCGCCTTGTCGGGCTGGGCGCTCATCCTCGGAGCTTCGAGCGGCTTCGGTGAGGCCGTGGGCAGCTTCTTGGCGCGAGCCGGCTGCCATATCATCGGCATTCACCTGGACCGCCGCGCCACGCTCGGCAACGTCGAGCGCATTCAGAACGAGATCAAGGCTTTCGGGCGCGAAGCGTGGTTTTTCAATATCAACGCCGCCGACGACGCCAAGCGCCGCGAAGTCTGCGACGAAATTCAGCGCCGCTTCCAGGAGCGCGGCAAGGGAGAGAACCTTCGCATTCTCCTCCATTCGCTCGCCTTCGGATCGCTCAAGCCCTTCATCGCCGATACCCCCGACGGCGAGCTCAATCAGAAGCAGATCGAGATGACGAGCGATGTCATGGCGCACAGCCTCGTCTACTGGACGCAGGATCTCATGCATCGGAAGCTCATCGGGCCCGAGGGGCGGATTTTCGCCATGACCAGCACCGGGTCCTGGGCGGTATGGAAAGGGTACGGCGCGGTGAGCTCGGCCAAAGCCGCGCTCGAGGCGCATGTGCGTCAGCTCGCCTGCGAGCTCGGTCCGCGCGGCATCACCGCCAACGCCATCTGCGCCGGCGTCACTGATACCGCGGCACTTCGCAAGATCCCGGACAACGACGCCATGGTACAGGTAGCACTGCGCAAAAACCCGTTTCACCGGCTCACCAAGCCGGAAGACGTCGCCGCAGCCATCGTGGCGCTCGCTCAGCCGTGCACCTATTGGATCAACGGCAACGTCATCAACGTCGACGGCGGCGAAGCGGCGAGCGGCTAAAGCGGCCCGCCCCCCCGGCCGTCCCTCCGCGGGAGAGAAATCGCCGCAGCCGCTAAACCACGGAAAGCTTGGCGCCGGCGCGAAACGCCGCCAAGTGGCCGCTCTCTTCGGCCACGTACACGTCGCAATGCTCGTCGACGCGCAAGAGATCGGGAATCAGCTCGGCCGGTACGCATCCCAGCAAAGCGCCGTCGCGTGGACGGACCACGTGGACCTGCTGCTGCGGGACGAAGAGCGCACCCGAGCGCAGAATCGGTTCGAGGCGGCGGGGCTGATCGCCCTCCATTCCGCGCGGAAAGCGATGTCGCCACCGTGTCGCGCCGGTGCTGGCGGTGATGGCGCAAAGATCGCCCGCTTCGCTGCTGACCACGACGGCATCATCGATGGCGATCCACGCCGACGACACCGGGAAAAGTCCGGGCTCGCTCGACCAAAGCGTCTTGCCGGTGCCGCGATCGAGCGCGAGCAGCCCGAGGCCGCGCCGGTCCCGGGTCACCACGACGACTTCGCGATCGGTGACGAGCGGGGCGCCCTGCGGCGTCGGCCCGGGCGGGAGCTCGCGCACCCAGCGGGTCGCGCCGGCGTAGGGATCGAGATGGTAGAGGCGAACGGTTCCGCGCGCGCGCATATCCGGCTGGCCCACGGTGGCAAAAAGGGACTCGTGGTCGAGCCCCACATGGCTCGAGAAACGCAGCCTGTCGCGCGCGCGCCAGACGACATCGCCTGACCAGAGGTCGATCGCCGTCAAGGTCGCGTCGCCCGCGGCCACGATGAGAAGCTTGCCGGCTCGGCGAAGGCGAAAGACCCCGCCCCCCGACGCCGTGTAGCGCCAGCGCACCTCGCCCGTTGCGAGGTCGACGGCGGAGAGACAGCGTTTGCCGCCGCTGACGACGAGCATGCAGGGCAGGCCGGGCGCGCTCACGACGAGACCGGCGACCGAGCCTCCGACCCGCGGCGCCAACTTCGCCGTCAGCACGATCTCGCCCGTGCCGAAGTCGTGCAAGGCCATGCTGCCGTCGGGAAAGAGCCGCGCGAGGCCGGCGGGTGTCACGACGCTGACCGCCGGCTGGGTCGGTCGACGCCACAGAAAATCGCCGGTCCGTTTGGCGACGCAAGCCGTCTCCCGCGAAGCGCCGACGATGAGCCGATCGCCACAGAGAAAGGTGGCTCGCAGATCGATGCCGGGGAAGGTGGCGGTCCAGCACGGGGTGAAGCGCAGCTTGGCCGCGGAGCGCAGATGCACCGCGGGCGCGGGCGCCGACGCCGCGAAAGCGCGGTAGATCTCGGGGGCAGGGTTCACTTTGGCGTCGTCGCAGATCGCCTCGCGCAAGCGCTCGTCGAGCAGGCGCAGTCCGCGCCGGAACGTCGTGAGCCTCAAATTCTGCCTCTGCGACGGATCGTGCCGCACCAGCGCGCGCGCCAGCGTGCGCCCGAAGGCGACCGTCGCTTCGACCAGCGCTGGCGCGTCTCCGACACGAAACGTGCGGCCCTCGCGCGCCGACGCCGAACGCGATTCGTTGAGCGAAATCCAGAGCCCCGCCTCGACCGGCGGGCCGGCGATGACGTCCGCCTTCGACCCGTCGATCGTGCCGTGCGTCGCTTTGTCCCCCGCGCCGAAACGGATCCCGAGCATGATGCCGAAGAGCTCGACCCGACGATAGTAGGACCGCCCCTGCTCCCAGGCCTCGAGCACTTCCGTCGAGAGCGCGAGCAGCTGCTCGGCGAAGAGGAAGGCGAAAGTTTCGCCGAAGGTGCGCGTCCGGTCACCGACGCCGATACGTAGTTTTCCGCGTACGAGCAGTCCCAAAAGGTCGGCGCGCTCCACGGTGCGCTCGCATTTTTCGGGCGCGGCCCGCTCGCGCAAGGTGAGCTCGGCCGAGAAGCGCAAGCCCCCTTCTGCTTCCGGTTCCACCTCCACGAGCGCGGCCGGCGGCGGCATCTCTTCCGGCTCGATGGTGACCAACTCGAGCTCGGCACGGGCGTGCTCGAGCGCCATCGCCGTCGAAGGAGGGAGGCTCTCGGTGTCGAGCTCCGCGATGGCCGCTCCCACTGTCGCCGCCAAGCCGGCGAGAGATACCTCGCGCTCGAACATCGCTACTTCGGGATGCACGCCGCCGCGAAACAGCGACACCAGCGCGCTCGGCCCGCAGCGCTCGAGACCGAGCTCCCAAGGGCCTTCGGAGCTGTAGCAGCGCACCTCCGCACGGCGGCTGCGCAGCGTTGCGAGATCGACGAGCGCCAGCGCGAGATCGCGTAACAGGGGAGCGGGATCGGCGGAGGGGATACGCGCCGTCAAATTCACTCCATCGACGAGAAGATCGACGAGGAAGTGCTGTTTGTCCCTCGCGGGCGCCGTCGACGAAGCCGCGCCCTTGCCGCTCAAGATCCGAAGTGCCGTCATCTGTGACGTGAGACTAGGACGACCGGGGCACCGCCCGAACTTTTCGGCTGGGATTGCCAAGGAGTGGACACGGTTCATCGAAGGAGCTAGGGCCCGCGAGCGCGATTCGCGTCAGAACATCTCCGAAGGACGGGCGCGGTAGGACGACAAAGCGGATGCAAGCTCCCGCGGCAAAGCGCGCGCAAACAGCCCGGTTCGGGTTCGTGCTCGGTATGCTCGCAGCGCTGCCGGCGTTGGTTTACCTGCGCGGGTTCACCGTCGACGACGCGCTCATCCCCGCGCGCTACGCGGCCAACATCGCGCACGGTTGGGGATACCGGTTCAACCCGCGGGGCCCGTCGACCGATGGCGTGACGCCGCTCGCCTTTCCCTACCTGCTCGCTCCCTTCGCCGGAGAAGGCCCGCTCGCCGCACTCGCGGCCGCGCGCGGTCTCGGCGCTCTCGCGTGGCTCGGCGCGGCGGGCATGCTCGGTGCCGCCATCGCTAGGATCGGCGGTTCAAGCGGTCGCTACGCGGCGCTCCTCCTCGTCCTCTTCTCGGCGCCGCTCGGAGCTTGGGCTTGGGGCGGGCTTGAAACCGGTCTCGTCGTCGCGCTCTCGACGGCAGCTGCCGTGCTGCCCATGCAATCCGCCCGTGCCCCCCTCACAGGGGCTCTCCTCGGCGCGTGCGCCTGGCTTCGCCCCGAGATGATCGCCTACAGCGTGTGGCTCGGCGCGAGTCGCGTGCGCAACGCCGAATCGCGCCGTGGCCAATGGCTCACGGCCTGTCTCGTGGCAGCGCCGTGGGTCGGCGCGGCCACCGTCCGGTGGTTCGTCTGGGGGCACCCGGCGCCGCTCGCCGTCTTGGCCAAGCCGTCCGACATCGCGCATGGCGCCGTGTACGCGATTCCAGCCATTCTCTTTACCGGCGCACCGTTCGCGGCGCTGGGTCCGTGGGCGTGGGCCAAGGCCCCCGGATGGCCACGCACGCTGGTCCTCGGGGCTTTCGTTCATCTGGCCGTCATCGTGCTGGCAGGAGGCGATTGGATGGTCCTCGCGCGCCTCGTCTGTCCCGTCTTGCCGCCGCTCGCCTTCGCCACGGCGCACTTGCTTTCGACGCCGGCGACGTCGCGCATGGCGTTCATCCGCCTTTCGATCGGCTGCATGGCGCTGCTCTACGTCTTTGCGGCGCGCGCGCCGGCGGCGGCGCATATTCTGCGAGATCGGCTCGCTCTCATCGATGCGGCAAGGCCGGTGCTCGCTGGCGCCGACAAGGTCGCCACGATCGACGTGGGGTGGGTGGGATGTGCGACCAATTCCGAAATCGTCGATCTAGCCGGTGCGACCGACGCCGACATCGCCGCCCTTCCCGGCGGGCACACGTCGAAGGCGGTTTCCGGTGTCTTTCTGACGGCTAGAAGACCGGACCGGCTCGTTTTCCAGCTCTCTCCGCACCCGCCGGGCGACAAACTCGCGTTCGCGCGCGTAACGGAAGCGCGACTCTTCGCCGATCCTCTCATCGCGCGAACCTATGAAGTGACGTGGCGGAGTCCCGCGCTGCTACCCATCCAATACGTCGTATTGTCGGCGACGCCGAATACCCCGCCCTGACTTTAGACCAGCTCGCGATCAAGCGGCAATCTTGAAACGGTTCCGTGCTTTCGGGCACCAATCGCGAGAGGTGATCGACTATCTTGCGACGGACGTGGCAGCGGCGCGCCATGCAAAAGACGAGGTGTCGAGACTCGCAGCAGTTCCTGTCGAGACGTACGCCCCTGATCTTTCTGAAGCAGCAGGGGCTTGCACTTCTTTCGTTCAGGTTTTACTGGGAGGAGTTCCGATGCAGAACGTCTACGCTTGGCGGGACGACCCGCTTCTCACCCACAGTTCCGATCTCGCCTCTTCAAAGACTCCTTGGCTGAAAGACGCTCGGTTCGACAGCATCTTGCTCTTGGCGAGCGTGGTCATCGTGCCCCTCGTGCTCTTGGCGGTGTGGCTCGGTGCCTCGACGGATGCCATCAACCTGGGCGTCACCGCCGTAGTCGGCGGACCCCACGTGTTCGGCACGTTCACCGCGACCTTCGCCGATCGCAACTTTCGGCGACGCCATCCTTGGCTCATCGCGTCCTCGCTCTTGATTCCCCTCGGCGTCGTGTGGCTCACCGTCCATCGGTTCCAGACGCTGATGTCGCTCTTCATCGTGGCGGCGTCGCTCCACGTCCTGCACCAGTGCGCGTACCTCTCCGACTGTTATCGGATCAAGGCCAAGACGGTCGAGCGCCCCTGGGCGCGGCTCGTTGACTACGGCGTCATCTTCTCTTCCATCTATCCCATCGCCCTCTACAAGATCGTGCGCGGCACGTTCAAGCTCGGCGAGGTCGACATCGTCATCCCCAGCATGCTCATGCGGATGGAGACGGTGTACTTCGAGTGGCTCGTCTTTGCCGGATTCCTGCTGGCGTGGCTCTACAAAACGGCGCTCGAGGCACGCGAGGGGGTGCTCAACGTGCCGAAGACGTCACTCATCGCCGTCACCGTCTTCTTCGCCTTCATCGTTCCCGGGACGGCGGGGGACAGCCGTCTCGAGCTCGCTTTTCAGTCGATGAACGCGTGGCACTCGTTTCAGTATCTCGGCCTGGTGTGGCTCATCAACACGATGCGCCTCGAGCGCGGACAGCTCCACAACAAGTTCGTGGCGCGCCTCTCGGGCTCCAAAGGGGCAAAGTGGTTTTACGCCTGGAACTTCGGAATCACGCTGCTGCTCTTGGTGTTCGTCAAGGGCGTCGTGTCGTGGGACCCGCTCGGCCTGCAAGAGAGCCAGTACTACTACATGCTCACGCTCTCGCCGCTCCTCATCCACTACTACTTCGACACGTTCGTTTTTCTCACCTCGGTCGCCGACTTGGTCCCGCTACCAGCGTCGTCCGGAGCCACCCCTTCGCCGGAGCTGGTCTGACCGAGCTTGGCGACAGCTTCGCGCATCGCGCGGGCGTCGCGGTAACGGCTCTGGGGCAGGGGAGCCATCGCGCGATTGACGATGGCGCGCCATTCGGCGGGAATTTGACGATCGGGCGCCAGTGCAGGCCCGTCGACGCTCTTCAAGGGCGCGGCGATCTCGAAGCTGCCGCTGGCCGTGGTTGGCGGCGGTAGACCCACGAAACATTCGTAGATGACGGCGCCGGTCGCGTAGAGATCGCTGCGCGCGTCGATGTCGCCGCCTTGTTCTTGTTCGGGTGACATGTAGCCCGGCGTGCCGAGCGGAGCGCCCATATCGGTGAGCCGCGTCTCGGCCCACTCCACGCGCGCGATACCGAAGTCGAGCAGCTTGACCTGCGGCATGCCGTCGCCGCCGTCGCTCGGCGCGGCGAGAAAGATATTGCTCGGTTTGACGTCGCGGTGAATGACGCCGGCGGCGTGCACGGCGCCGAGCGCGTCGCACACCTGAATGACGATGGACCGGATCTGCTCGGCGCGCAGCGGCCCCACGCGCCGGAGGAGCGTCGCCAACGACTCCCCCTCGAGCTCCTCCATGACGAGGTAGGCGGTGCCATCCGGGAGGTGATCGTGCTCGAACACCTCCACCACGTTGGGATGCCAGGTAAGCCCGAGCGCCTCCGCTTCGCGCCTGAGCCGATCGGAGGCCACGGTGTCGTGCGCCACCGCAGCGCGCAGCAGTTTGATGGCGACCGCACTATTGTCGGCGAGGCGCGTCGCTTGATGGATGACGCCGCTGGCGCCCGCGCCGAGCTTGCGGCCGAGACGGTAGCGCCCTGCGATGACCGACCCTTCGAAGAATCCTACCGCGGCGCGCTCGCGCTGCTCCTTCAAGGCGACGCTGCGCTCGAGCGCCCGGATGCGGTTCAGCTGCGCGTGCGATTCGGAGCGGCGCTGTTGGCCCGCTTGCCACACCGCTCCGATCGTGCCCGCGACAGCGGCGCCGCCGATCACCACCGCGGCGCCGACGATGCTGCGCTCGAAGAGCAGCACCGGGCTCGTCGCTATCGCACACCCGATGGCGAGGAGGGTGCCGCGCTTCGCGTCGGGCACCGCCCACTTGAGAATGTACTCCTCGGTCATACCGGCCGCGCGGACCGAAACCGCGCCCTTCGTCTTGGCCGCTAAAATTTCGACGGAACCGGGACCGTACCCGAACATCGCCGGTACGCCCATGAGCTCCGCCGCGCGCGCCTGCGCGCACAGCCCGTCGCGCTCGAATTGCGGGTCATGGGAGAGAATCACGCGTCCGTGCCAGAAGCCGGGCCGCGAATCGACGCGCTCCCACCGCGACGTTTTGAGCTCTTCTCCGCCGAGCGCATCGAGCTGCCCCAGCGCTCCCTCGGGGTCGACGGTGCCTCGCAGCACGCGCGTCCAGACGCCGAGATTTTCGGGATCGACGATGCCCGTCCACGTCTCGCGGATGGCGGTCTGACCGAACTTTGCCGCGAATGCGACGAGCGCTTTGTGCCAGCGCGCGACGGGAAGCGGGCGCGTCTCGTCGTCGAGGTATTCGGAGTCGATCCGAATCTCGCGCATGAACGCATCGGCGGCGGCCCGGTCTCTGGCCTTACGCACCCAGAGGACGAGCGACTTGACGCGCGATGCTGTTGTATCGCCGGGAGGGTACTTGACCTGCGCCATAGGGGGCGATAGCCCACCTCCAATGTTCAACAGTAGCACCAAGTGCTCCGTCCTTGGCAGGCTCAGATCGCGATCGGCGAGATTTGACGGCGGCCTCGGGGATTTCGCCTCGCTCTCGCCCATGACGCGCCGATAGCGCGGGCGCACGGGCATGACAGACCGTCACCCGCGCAGTAACCTAAACGCGTGAGAGGCCGGTTTCCGGGTTTTGACCGCGCGGTCGGTACCGCCGTCGTTGCTGCCCTGACCACACTGGCCACGCCCCCGAGCCCAGCCAGTGCCGATCCCCTGCTCGGTGGTGACGCGCTCGAGCTCGCTGCCGACAAGCTCGAGGTCGATGTCCCCGCCGGCACCGCGGTGCTGACGGGCCACGTGACCCTCGTGCGCGGCGCCTTGCGCGTCGATTGCCCTCGTATCGACGTTCGCTACGACGAAGCGCCGCGCGTCATCTGGGCGAAAGGGTCCGGCGGCGTCACCGCCGATATCCGCGGTGTCCACGCCGAGGCGCCCGAGGTGGAGCTCGATCTCGCGCGCCACATCCTCGAGCTGCGCGGCGGCGTACGCCTGACGCGCGGTCAAGGGTGGCTGAACGCGGACAAGGCAACCATCGAGATCGCGACGGCCAAGGTCACCCTGAAAGACGTAAAAGGGTCGCTGCCGGTCGCGCTTCCCAAGCCGTAGCTCTTCCTCCATGATGCCGAGGTGCGCGGATCGTCATGACACGGCGCGAATGAGCGGTGCCGGCGCTGGGTCAGCATCCCCTTGCGGGCGAGCAGCTCGATGAGGCTCGCGGCCCACGACGTCGTCGTCGCCTTGGCGGGTGCGGAGGTCGTTCGCGGCGTCACCCTAACGCTCGGGGAAGGGGAGGTGGTCGGCGTGCTCGGACCGAGCGGCGCCGGGAAAACTACGCTTTTTCGCGCGATGGTAGGCGAGCTCGGGCTCGTCTCGGGCCGCATCGAGCTCGAGGGGCGGGACGTGTCGCGCGAGCCGCTTTGGCAGCGCGTCCGCCGGGGCATCGGTTACGTCCCCCAGACGCCGAGCGTCCTTTGGGATCTCACGGTGCAGCAGAACCTCGATACTTTCGAGCGACTCGCTCGCGTTGTCCCGCGCATTGGAGCGCACGAATGGGCGCGCCGTGTCGAGCTCGGCGAGCGGCTCGGCGTTCGCGCGGGCGAGCTGTCGGGCGGAGAAAGGCGGCGTCTCGAGCTCGCGCGCGCCCTGCTCGGACAGCCCAAGGTGCTGGTTTGCGACGAGCCCTTCGCCGGCATCGACCCAGCCGGCGCCGAGCGCATGGGTGACCTGCTCCGCCACGCGGCTTCGGGCGGCACGGCCGTCGTTCTGGCCGACCACCACGTCGCCGAGGCGCTACGCGTGTGCGACCGCGCGGTCTTGCTGGTCGACGGCAGAGTCGAAGCCTCGGGAGCGCCGGCGGCATTCTGTGAGCACCCCTTGGTTCAACGCCGGTACCTCGGATCATTGGACCAAGGTCGGCCAATGAGCGGACGCAGCTGACAAAGGGGAGGCCCGGCGTCAAGATGGTGCACTTGCGAAATCCTTGCCCGCCGTTGGCACGATTCCGCAGATTCTCACGATTACGAATGATAGAGTGAGAGCGAGCGTCCGGAACGGGAGTTGGAATAGGGGCGCCTAGCGTTTGCCTACCAATGGAAATCAAGCAACAAATCAAGCTGAGCCAGCAGCTGGTCATGACGCCGCAGCTGCAGCAGGCCATTCGGCTCCTGCAGCTCTCCCGACTGGAGCTCATCGACGAAATTCGCAAAGAGCTCGACGCGAATCCCGTTCTCGCCGATGACGAAATCGATCCTCGCCCTCGCGACAACACCGATCGATCGAGTCCGAGCCCGCTCAACAGCGAGCGCCCCGTCGAAGAGCGGGTAGGCGAAACCGAACGCCTCGAGCGCGACGTCGACATGACCCAACGCGCCCAGGAAAAAAAGGTGCAGGAGGTCGACTGGGAACAGTTCCTCGAGAACCGCACCCTGCAGGCGCCGCTCCCTTCGACGCGCGGAGGGTTCGAAGATCTTCCGCCCATCGAGCAGAACCTGACGCGCCCCGCCAATCTGCAAGAGCACCTGATGTGGCAGCTGCAGATGAGCGATTTCACCGTCGAGGAGCGCCGTTTCGCCGAGCTCGTCATCGGCAACCTCGACGAGAAGGGCTACCTCGATCTCAAAGGGGTCGACCGCGAAGACGGCACGCGGACGCCCGATTTCACGATCGAAGACCTGGCCGGCGAGGCGCACCTCGACCCCGAAGATGCGCCCGACGTGCTGCGTCTCATGCAAGAGTTCGACCCGCTCGGGGTCTGTTCGCGCACGCTGCAAGAGTGCCTGCGCGTGCAGGCCGAGGCTTATGGATTCGACGAGCTAGAGCTCTCCATTGTCGGCCGGCACCTGCACAACCTCGAAAAGCACAATTACCAGGCCATCGCGCGGGACCTACGCGTCCCCATCGAAGAGGTGTACGAGGCGGCCCAAGAAATCCAGAAACTCGAGAGCCGGCCGGCCCGAAATTTTACCGACACCGACGACAAGACCATCGCCATCACGCCCGACGTCTACGTCATCAAGGACGGCGACCGGTTCGTCGTGCTCGACAATGACCGCGGCGTGCAGCGGCTCTACATCAACGAAAGCCTCACCAAACAAATGATGCGTGATCCCCACGCAAAGGAGTTTATTGGGGAAAAGCTGCGCAACGCGCAGTGGCTCATCCGAGCCATCGAACAGCGGCGCAAGACCATCATTCGGGTGACGGAGTGCATCGTCGACAAGCAGCGGGAGTTCTTCGAGAAGGGCGTCGCCTATCTTCGCCCCATGATCCTGCGCGACGTGGCCGAGACGGTGGGGATGCACGAGTCCACGATTTCGCGCGTCACGACCAACAAATACGTACACACGCCGCAGGGTCTGTTCGAGCTCAAGTATTTTTTCAATTCGTCGATTCGCAGGGTAGCCGACGAAGATATCGCCTCCGAGAGCGTCAAACAGGCCATCAAGAAAATCATCGACGAAGAAGACAAATCCAATCCCCACAGCGACCAAGCCATCGTCGAGATGCTCGAAAAAAAGGAGGGAATTCAGATCGCCCGACGCACCGTCGCCAAATACCGCGAGATGCTGGGCATCCTCGCTTCTTCCAAGCGAAAGAAGCTATTCTGATCGCCCGTTGCTTGCGTGGCGGCAAAGCCACACCACGGTGATCGAACTGGCAGCGAAAATCTGCCAGGGTAGTGTTAGGAAACCTCGAGAATTGTTGTACTGACGCAGAGGGACCAGGTGCAAACGAGCACGGCTTTGCCCCTTTTTGATTGCCAGACCGATCATGCGCGTGGCGCTTTGCCAATGCGCGCTGAATTGGCCGGCAAACAATATGCTTTCTTGGGTTTCGGCTCCGAGCAGGAGGAAAACACCCTCCCTCTCGTGCGACGAGGCCAGGGTCGTTCCCGACGAGCAGACGAACCGAATCCACGGGGCCCGCTTGGCCCTCGGATATCGGGCCGGCAAGGAGGCAGCATGAACATCGCGATAACGTTCCGTCACATTGAGCCGAGCGAACCCGTCAAAAAGTACGCTCACGACAAGATCGCGAAGCTACAAAAGTTCTTGCGTCAACCCATCCAGGCCAACGTCACCCTCGACATGGAAAGGATCGAGCACCGGGTCGAAGTACGTATTTCCTCAGGCTCGGAGCACTACCATGGCAAAGAGCAAAGCGAAGACATGTACGCCTCCATCGACGTAGTGGTCGACAAGCTCGAGCGGCAGATCCGCAGCGGCAAAGAAGTCGCGCGCAAACGCGGTGCCCAGAGCGCGGGCGAGTTTGCCGCGGCTGCTGCGCTAGGGCAAAAGGCAGAGACGAAGGAGTAGCTCGCGCGACGTAAAAAGTCCGATTTCCTATTGGGTGGGGGCCGCACCTGGGGGCAGAGAGCCCATGATTCTGACCGATATCCTATCTTCCGAACGAGTGAGGGTCGCCGCGCGCGGCGCGGGCGTGCAGTCGAAAGACGAAGCGCTCCGCGCCCTCGCCATGCTGCTCGGGGTCGGCGCGACGGCGCCCGGCGAAGCCGATTTTTACCGGGTCCTCGTCGAGCGCGAGGCGCTCCAATCGACGGGTATCGGTGACGGCGTCGCCATTCCGCACGGTGCCCTCGAGAACCTGTCGGGACAGGTCGCCGCCCTCCTGATTTGCCCGGGTGGCGTCCCCTTCGACGCCATCGACGGCGGGCCGGTGTACATCATGTTCGCCGTCCTGACGCCGAAGCGCGCGACCGGCGAGCACTTGAAGACCCTGGCGCGCATCTCCCGCCTGTTAAGGGACACCTCGTTCCGTCAGAAACTTCTGGCGGCGGCGGACGGCGCCCAGGCCTACGGGCTCATTCGACTCGCCGAAGAGGGTCGCGCGGCCTGACCGGCGTGGGAGCTGGTGCTCCCATCCGACGCGTCCCGCGGGGTAGTCACCTTCGAGGCATTGCCCCAAGCATGGCCGAAGGTCGTCGGTGGGACGACACGGTTGTGCCTTCCAGCTCAAGATCTGGCAGGATGCGCACGAGGGGATAGCCACAGGGGAGCCGCGGAAAGTGCAGGACTCGGAGCTACCCGGTCGTTCGACGATGACAGCGGGCGAACTGCTCGAGGACAAGGGTTTGTCGCTCGAGCTGGCCTTGGTCGGAGGAGCCGCGGGCCTATCGCGCCGCATCACGCATACCCGCATTCAAAAGTCGGGGCTGGCGCTGGCCGGGCACTACCACGGCGTCGTGCCGTCGCGCATTCAGATCCTCGGCGAAACGGAGCTCTCGTACTTCAACAGCCTCCCGTCGGATCGGCAGGAGCAAGCGGCGCGCGCGTTCTTCAATTTGACCCTCTCGTGCGTCGTGATCACCCGGGGCTCGAGGCCGCCGCCGGAGCTCGTGCGCTGCGCGGATCAAACCGACACGCCTCTGCTCGTTTCGAAGGAGCGTTCGAGTCGCACCATCACCGCCATCCACGCGCTCCTCGACGACCGTCTGGCGCCGCGCACGACCTTGCACGGCGTGCTGGTCGATGTGTTCGGCGTGGGGCTCCTGCTGACCGGTTCGAGCTCGATCGGTAAGAGCGAGTGCGCGCTCGACCTGGTCCTGCGTGGGCATCGGCTCGTCGCGGACGATGTCGTGGAGTGCGACTACCGACCGCCGGGAATGGTTTTTGGACAACCCGCCGACCTTTTGCGTCATCACATCGAGGTGCGCGGGCTTGGTGTGCTCAACATCAAAGATCTGTTCGGTGTCACTGCGGTTCGTGAACGCAAACGCATCGATATCGTGGTCAAATTGGTGGAGTGGTCGGCGGACGCGCAATTCGACCGCATGGGGGTCGACGACCGGTACCACCAGATCCTCGGCGTCTCCATTCGGGAGCTGGTGATTCCGGTGCGGCCGGGGCGTAACATGGGATCCATTCTGGAGATCGCCGCGCGCAACCAGCTCCTCCGGGATGCCGGGCACCACGGCGCGCGCGAGTTTTTCCAGCGGTTGGAAGGCGCGCTGCTCGCACCCTCATCGGTGATCATGCCCGAGTCCATGAGCCCTCCCGCGATCCAGCCCAGTCGAGCGAAGATGCCCGAGTCGATGAGCACCCCGGTGGCGCGGCCCAGTCGACCGGACGGGAGCCGCAAATGACGACCCGTGCGCGCGGCCTTCTCGTCGTGGTGACGGGTCTGTCCGGCGCCGGCAAATCGACGGCCCTGCGCGCGCTCGAGGATCTTGGCTTTTTTTGCGTCGACAACCTGCCGACCACGGTCTTCTCAGAGACGCTCGCCGCCTGCGACGCGGGCGGTATGAGCCTGGTGGGGCTCGGCATCGACGTGCGGGTGCGCAGTTTTCTGGGCGACGTCGGGGCGCGCCTCGACGCCCTCGCCGCCGAAGGTGCGCGAGAAATCGCGCTGCTCTTCCTCGATGCTTCCGACGAAGCGTTGCTCCGGAGGTTCAGCGAGACCCGGCGCCCGCATCCGCTTTCGACGGTCGCCGAAAAGGGCTCGGAACGCGAGGCCATCGCGGTGCTCGACGGCGTCCGGCTCGAGCGCGACCGGCTGGCGCCGCTGCGTGCGCGCGCGACGCACGTCATCGATACGACCATGCTGTCCATTCACGAGCTCAGGCGTCGGATCGTCTCGAGCTTCGGCCCTGGAGCGAGCGGCGGTGAGATTCCGCGCATGAGCATCCGCTTCGTGTCGTTTGGGTTCAAATTCGGCACCCCCGTCGACGCCGATCTCGTGCTGGATGTGCGTTTCCTCGACAACCCCAACTTCGTGAACGAGCTGCGCCACTTGCCGGGTACCGATCCAGCGATTATTTCGTATGTGCTCGACCGCGAGGAGACCCGGCAGTTCGTCGAGAAGGCGCGGGATCTTCTGGCTTTTGCGCTGCCGCGCTACGAACGTGAGGGCAAGGCGTATCTCACCGTCGCCATGGGCTGCACGGGGGGCCGCCATCGCTCGGTGGTGCTCGCCGACCACTTGGCAAAGGAGCTCACCGCGGTGACCGGGCTCTCCATCGCCGTCGTTCATCGTGATCTAGGCCGTCAGCCGGCAGAACGTCTCGCCGATCCCGACCTCTTGGGCGGCGGAGGCACCAAAGGGGGTAGGAGCGCGCCATGAGGCCGACCGGAGACGAAAACCGAGGATGGGCTGGCAGGTGCGCCGCGGGCGGCAGGGACCGATGACCGATTCTGTCGCTGAGGGGCACTTCGAAATCGTGAATAACCTTGGTCTCCATGCTCGCGCTGCTACGAAACTCGTGCAGCTGGCCAGCACTTTCGCCTGCGAGGTCGAGATCGCGCGCGAAGGTCAAAAGGCGAACGCAAAAAGCGTGATGGGCGTCTTGCTCCTTTGCGGCGCCAAGGGAACGATCGTCGATGTGACAGCGCGCGGGCCCTCGTCAGAAGAAGCGGTACGAGCCATCGGACAGCTGATAGCATCCAAATTCGGAGAATCGTCGTGATAGGGGCCAAGGGACGGCGCGGTAGCGGCACGATGTCCATCGCGGACCGGGTGACGTCCACCTCCGAGCGTCCGCCGCGCCCCGTCATTCTGAAAGGCATTGCCGGTTCGCATGGCCTCGCCATCGGTCCAGCCATCATCCTCGGAGCGTTTTCCCATTCATTCGTACGGCGCACGGTGAAGGCGCGCGAAGTCGACACCGAGCTGGCCCGTTTCACCGAGGCGGTGGCCCGCGCCCAGGAGGGGATCCGCCTCGTCGTCGAGAAGGTGAAGAGCGGTCACGCCCGCGCCGAGACGTCCATCCTCGAAGCCTATGTCCAGATGCTGGGCGACGAGATGGTGGCGGAGGGCGTGGAGCGTAACATCCGCATCAACCGCCAGAACGCGGAGTGGGCCGTTTCCAACACGATTCAGGAGCTCTGCGATCGCTTCGGCGACATGGAGGACCCGTATCTGCTCGAGCGGCGCCACGATGTCGCGTTCGTGGGCGAGCGCATCATTCGTGCGCTCTCTGGGTCGGACAAGGTCGCCACGCTCCCGAAGCTCATCCAACCGAGCGTGGTGCTGGCCCACGATCTTTCCCCCGCTGACACCGCGGCTCTCGTCAAAGAGCCGGTGGTCGCCATCATTACCGAGGTGGGCACCCGCACCAGCCACACCTCGATCATGGCGCGCGCTCTCGAAATCCCGGCGGTGGTCGGCGTGGCCGATGCTCTCGGGCGCATCGGGCCGGGCGACATCGTCATCGTCGACGGCTTTCGCGGTGAGGTGACGGTCGCACCGACGCCAGAAATGATTACGGAGGCCGAGGAGCGCGGGCGAAAGCACATCGCCCTCGTGCGCCACCTGCGCGAAGACCGCGACAAGCAGACGGCGACCGCCGACGGCACGACCGTCCACCTGCGCGCCAACATCGAGTTTCCCGCCGAAGCACCGCTGGCTGTCGATCACGGCGCGGAGGGGATCGGCCTTTATCGCACCGAGTTTCTCTACGTCGATCGCGCGGCGCCGCCCGACGAAGACGAGCAGTACGAAGTTTACCGCGCGGTTTTGGAAACGATGCACCCGCAGCCGGCCACGCTGCGCACCTTCGACATCGGAGGCGACAAGTTCGTCTCCACGTTCCAAGTGCCGCCGGAGATGAATCCGGCGCTCGGGTTGCGCGCAGTACGCCTCGCGCTTTCACGCCCCGACGTCTTTCTGGCGCAGCTGCGGGCCATGGTGCGCGCGTCCGCGCACGGCGAGATGCGCATCATGATTCCCATGATCGCGAGCCTCCGCGAATTCGAAGAGGTGCGGCGCCTGGTCGGGGTTGCCCTGCGGGAAGTTGCCGCGCGCGGACAAAAGCACGCCGCGGTGATTCCGCTCGGCGTCATGATCGAGGTGCCCGGCGCCGCGGTGATGGCCGACCTCTTTGCGCGCGAGGCCGATTTCTTGAGCCTCGGCACCAACGATCTCGTGCAATACGCGCTGGCCATCGATCGTACCAGCCGTTCACTCGCGTACCTGGCGTCGCCGTTCGACCCCGCCATCCTGCGCCTCATCGTCACGTCAGTGACCGCGGCCCAGAAATACAACCGTCCGATCTCGGTGTGCGGCGCCATGGCCTCCGATCCTCTGGCGGCGGTGTTGCTCGTGGGCCTCGGGGTACGCGAGCTATCGATGGAAGCTGCCGCGATCCCCGAGATCAAGGAGGCTCTTCATCGCGTCTCTTTGGCCGAGGCCGAGGCCGTCGCCGCCGAGGCCATGCGGCAAGAGAGCGCCGAAGACGTCGAGCGTGCGCTGGCGGCCGCGTTCGCGCCGCGGCTTTTCGACCTCTTGGCCGACGCGGCCGGGGAAACGACGATCTAACGCCGCGTGCCCCCGTCCTCGGGGCCGAGCCGGGGTGGTGTCGCGTCGGTGACACCGATGAAGTTGTTGGTAGTCGGGTCGTCGGTTCCGCCGCAGGCCGACGACGCCGCGAACGCGAGCGCGGTGCCGAGCAGGAGCAAGAACGCGATGCCGGTGCGAACAGGGCAATGGCGAGCAAAAAAGGAACGATATTTCGATGTCATGGCGCGGGTTCTTACTTTCGTCGCTCGAACCTTAGCGAAAGAAGCGCCACGAGCCCGCCAAAAATGCTGGTCCCAAAGAGAACGAGGCTCCACGCCGCCCAGGCGACCTCCTGCGGCTGCGCGCGAAAAACGACCTCGATGAGGCGGACGGTGAGAGAGCCGATGCCCGACGCGCAGATGCTCACCATCGTGACGCGCCGCATTCCCTCCGCGAGCTGCAAGGCGCGGACGCTGTTGTTCCAGCCGCGCGCCAACATGCGAACCCAGAGGATGAGCGGCGTCAGGGTCGCCGCCAAGGAACCGATCGTGATGAGCACGGCTTCCGGTTTGGTGACGTTTCCGCTACCGCGCGAAAGGCGAACGATGCCGCCCAGTGCGTCGACGACGCCCGCCAGGACCCAGAAATAAGCCACCACGGTGAGCAGCGCAATCATCGGCCGCGCCATGCGCGCGTCGCGCGTCGCGCGGTGGAGGTTCGTCTGTGAACCAACTTGCGCCGCCGTGGCACCGACGAGCACCGTCTTGGCGCTCCCTTCGACTTTGTCGGTGTCGTTGCCGGCGCTGGCGAGCATGCGCACCGATCCGGAGGAAACGCGTCCATCGCCGCCCTCCGTATCGAAGGGCAAGAGATCGGCGTCGAGGTCCGCCATCGTCGCGTGGCGATCCTGGGGGTGCTTGGCCATCGCGCGCTGGATGACGAGCTCGAGTGCTTGGGGAATCGAAGGCTCGAGGGTGCGCAGCCTTGCCGGTTCTTCCGTGAGAACGCGCGTCAAGGTTGCCGACGGATCGTCGGAGTCGAAAGGCTTCTTGCCGGTGAGGGCGCGGTAGAGGATGCCGCCCACTGCATACACGTCGGCGCGAAGATCGACCTTGTCACCGCGGGCCTGCTCGGGCGCCATGTAACTCGGCGTTCCCATGATCATTCCGGTGCGGGTGAGCGCCGCGCCGCCCGCGTCGCCGACTTTGGAGATGCCGAAATCGATCACCTTGACGGTCGGATGACTGAGCGGACCCGTGAGAAACACGTTTTCCGGCTTCATGTCGCGGTGCACGACGCCGCCCGCATGCGCGGCGCCGAGCGCCTGGCATATCTGGCGCGCGATGTTGACCGCCAAGCCCGAAGGGATCTTTCCGGCCCGGTCCAGAAATTCGCCGAATTCTTCCCCCTCGAGAAACTCGCCGACCATGTAAGGCAGGCCGTCCTCGGTGTGGTGCACGTCGTAGACATCGACGACGTTGGGGTGCGCGATTGCGCTCGCGGCTTCGGCTTCCCGCTGAAACCGGGCCACGACGTCGGGCTGGCGCGCGTACTCGGGGTGAAGCATTTTGATCGCGAACCGCTTGTTGCTGAGCCGGGTGTGACGCGCCTCGTAGACGCGCCCCATGCCGCCCTCGCCCACCATGCGCACCACCTGGTAGGCGTCCCCCAGCGTCGTGCCGAGGAGGGGGTCGGTACCGTCATCGGAGGCGTCGACGAGCGGCGCGGCGTCCCGCGGGCAGACCTTGAAATCGGCCGGGTAGCGGGCTTGGCAGGTCGGGCACGCCTTGGGCATCACCCCCGAACCGCTCCCGCGACTCGCTAGAAGCGCGCTGCTGCTCGGCGCCCCCCCTAGCTGCCCCCCCACCCCCAGCGGCCCCTGCACGCCTTGCGCCGGGCCGGGACCGCGGGCGGGCGGCGTGGCGGGGCCGGGCGGGTCTTTGGCCATCGCGCCTCTCGGACCGTTGGGCATGCGGAAACCATCCTAGCACCACCGCCCGGCGGCCCGACACAAGTCGCGCCGCCAGGCCTCGCGCATGGGTCGCCTACTCGACTGCCCCTTGACCCACGTCAGCCCTGGCTTATCTTGCGACCCCGCAATCTTCCGGTGGGGAGGTCGCAGATTCGTTCCCGAAGAGGAGATCGTCAATGTCCGTCAAAGATATCGTTTACCGCCAGAATGCCCGTTCCCGCATCTTGGCCGGCGTCAACATGCTTGCCGACGCGGTGAAGGTCACCCTCGGGCCGCGCGGCCGCAACGTGCTGATCGACCGCTCCTTCGGCGCGCCTATCGTCACGAAGGACGGCGTCACCGTCGCCAAAGAGATCGAGATCGCCCACAAGCTCGAGAACATGGGCGCGCAGATGGTGTGCGAGGTTGCTTCGCGGACCAGTGACAAAGCCGGCGACGGCACCACTACCGCGACCGTTCTCGCGCAGGCCATCTACTCCCACGGGCTCAAGCTGGTCGAGGCCGGGCACAACCCGATGGATCTGAAGCGGGGCATCGACCTCGCCGTCGAAAAGCTCGTCGCCGAGCTCAAAAAATTCTCCAAGCCGACACGCGACAAGAAGGAAATCGCCCAAGTGGGCACCGTCAGCGCCAACGGCGACGCGACGATCGGAGACATCCTCGCTCAGGCGATGGAAAAAGTCGGCAAAGAGGGGGTCATCACCATCGAAGAAAACCAGGCCATCGACACGGTCCTCGACATCGTCGAGGGGATGCAGTTCGACCGGGGATTCATCTCGCCTTACTTCGTCACCGATCCCGAGAAGGTCGAGTGCGTGCTCGAGAAGCCTTACATCCTCGTGCACGAAAAGAAGATCGCTTCGATGAGCGACCTTCTGCCGCTGCTCGAGCAGATCGTCAAAGACGCGCGTCCACTGCTCATCATCGCCGAAGAAGTCGAAGGCGAAGCGCTCGCCACCCTGGTGGTGAACAAGCTTCGAGGCACGCTCAAGGTCTGTGCGGTCAAGGCGCCCGGTTTCGGCGATCGCCGCAAGGAGATGCTCAAGGACATCGCCACGCTGACCGGCGCGCGCCCGTTCATGGAGGACGTCGGTGTCAAAGTCGAGTCGGCTACGACGCAAGACCTCGGCACGGCACGGACCGTCCGGATCGACAAAGAGAACACGATCATCGTCGATGGGGCAGGGGACAAGAAAGCCATCAAGGGCCGCATCGACGCCATTCGCAAAGAGCTCGAGAACACGCCGAGCACCTACGACAAGGAAAAGCTGCAGGAGCGGCTGGCCAAGCTCGCGGGCGGCGTCGCCGTCGTCAAGGTCGGCGCGCACAGCGAATCGGAGATGAAGGAGAAGAAGGCGCGGGTCGAGGATGCCCTCCACGCGACGCGTGCGGCCGTGGAAGAAGGTGTGGTTGCGGGTGGCGGCGTGGCCCTCATCCGCGCACGTGCCGCGCTCGATGGTTTCAAGCTCGGTGACGACCGCGATGCGGGTGTCGACCTCATCCGCCGCGCCATCGAAGAGCCGCTCCGACAGATTGCGAAGAACGCGGGTCGCGAAAGCCCGGTCGTCATCGCCACGGTCAAAGAAGGCAAGGGTGCTTTCGGCTACAACGCGGCCACCGATACGTTCGAGGATCTGCTCGCAGCCGGCGTCATCGACCCCACCAAAGTCGTACGTCTTGCGCTTGAAAACGCGGCTAGCGTCGCGGGACTCATGCTGACGACCGAGGCCATGATTGCCGAGAAGCCGCAGAAAGAGGCTCCTGCCATGGGCGGCGGCGGCATGCCGGGCGGCATGGGCGGTATGGGCGGTATGGGCATGGGCGGTATGGGTGGCATGGGCGGCATGGGCGGCGGCGACTTCGATATGGATTGAACGTCGCTCACGTGGCTCGGCGCGGACAGCCGCTCTTACAGCGGTTCCGCGCCGAGCCATGTGGAGCGTGATTTTGACGCTAGGAGGAAGGTCCCTGTAGACTCGAACTTCCCCCATCATGGCTCTACGACTGCCCGAGGGTAGCGGCCGCCCCCGAAAGGCGAGGTGACGCGTGGATCTACGCGTCATCGGCTGTCACGGCGGAGAGACTCCCAAGCATCGGACGAGCGCCTTTCTCATCGACGACGATCTCACGCTCGACGCTGGCTCGCTGACGAGCGGCCTTTCGCTCAAGGCGCAGTGCAAGCTCAAGGCTTGCCTCATTAGCCACGCGCACCTCGATCACATCCGCGATCTTGCCACCATCGCCGACAACCGCGTGCAGAACGACTGCCCGCCGCTCCTCGTCGCCGGGACCAAGGGGACGATCGCCGTCCTTAAGAAACACTTTTTCAATAACTTGCTGTGGCCGGACTTTGCAGCCATCCCCAGCGCTAAGCATCCAACGATCAAGTACGTCGAGCTGCGCCCGGAAAAACCGGTCGTCATCGCCGGGCGCACGGTGCGGGCGGTGCTCGTCGATCACACCATCGAGAGCGCCGCGCTCATTGTCGAGAGCGACGGGGGCGCCCTTGCGTACAGCGGCGACACCGGCCCCACGACCCGCCTCTGGGAGCTGCTCAACGAGGTGCGCGATCTACGCGCTCTGCTCATGGAGGTGAGCTTCCCCAACCGGCATCAAAAGCTCGCCACCATTTCCGGACACCACACACCGCGCACCCTCGGTATCGAGATGAAGAAATACCACGCGCCGAAGAGCCTGCCGACCTTGCTCTATCACATCAAGCCGAGCTTTCAGGCCGAGGTCGAGAAAGAGTGCGCGGCACTCAAGGGCGTGAACTTGAGCGTGTGCAGCATTGGCGATCACTTCGTTCTTTGATCGGTCATGAACGCCACGCGATCCGCGGTGCGTCTCTCGCGCTCACGGGCCGCTCGGGGCTCGGGCTGTCCATCAACCGCAAAGCCGTCCAGCTGCACGGCGGAGAGATCTGTGTGCGCAACCTGTCGACCCCCCCCTAAGGCGCAGGGGGCAACGCCTGGCGTAGGAATGGGCGCGCGGCTCAACTGGAAACCGCTGCAACGGCTGACGAACTCGTGGCTCCCACGCCCGAGAAGCCTGCAGCCTTCGCTCGAAGAGCTTTTCGTCGCCAGAACCCAAAGCAAGAATCGAGTGCGGTAGCAGCAGTCGCTCGCGCCCGTTCGGGCGCGCTTATCAACCACTTCATCCCACTAGGCCGTGTCCATCTCGCCATCGGAAGCGCGTCCGTCCGCCGGAGGCGCGCTCTCGGGATGGCTGCGTCATCGAGAAAGTCCCGCACAGTTCGGGCGAAGGCGCTGGGCTGCTCAGTGTGAAGGAAGTGTCCGCAGCCACTGAATTGCCGGAGCTCGACTCCTTCGACGAACGCCGCGAATGCCCGACCATGGGCAGCGGGGATGATCGTGTCACGATCTCCCCAAAAGACGGCGATCGGGGGGAGTTCGGCAAGTTCGTGAGCGCTTTGGAAGAATGTGCGACGCTGGCCACGCCAATCAATCACGTCTCTCACCGTTCGCGCGAACGCGCGCGCTGATCCCGGCGTGCCGTTCATTGCACTCAGCTCCATCACATCCTGCTTCGACAATCCGGCGCCATCGCCACCCAGCGCAACTCGCGTTCCAAACGCCATAAAGCGCTGGCCGAACCGTTCGACCACGCGAGGAATCGCGGCTAGCCGGAGAACCGGCGTGACTTGGCGACCGAGCCCCCCTGAGGCGACCAGAACCAGCCGCCGAATTTTGCTGGGACATTCGAGGAGCATCACCTGAGCAACACCTCCGCCGAAGGAATGACCCACGAGGTCGACGCTATCGAGCCCTATAGCCTCGAGCCATTTTGCCATCACGCGCGCGTGCCACCGGAGCTCGTAGCTCGCGTCCGGGCGTTCCGAGAGGCCGTACCCCGGCAAATCCGGCATTAGCACGCGCCGATCGACCGAGAGCGCGAGGGCGGCGCGCTTCCAAGTCAGATGCGAGTCGTTCAAGCCATGAAGGAGGACGACCGGAATCCGTAGACTCGTTTCGCCCAACTCGGTCCAATGCAAACGGACCCCATCGACGGACATGAAAGAGTCTCGCGTCTCGGGCTTCGTGCGTGTGGGCCCTCCGTTGATCATGGGCTAGGCTCGTCAAACGCAAGAGCTGAGCCATCGTACGGGTAATACACTCACCCGTTCGTCCGACCGAAGGCCCGTGCCACGGTGGCGCGATGTCTCTTGGCATCGACGTCTCCACCGTCCGACCGCGTACCCGCCGACCACCGCGCCACTTAATCCTCCCGGAGGTTTTTGCCCGACGTCGTATTCTCGGCCGTCGGCGCACAACCGGGGGGCGTATTGCCGCGCGGAGCGCAGGGGTGTAAAATCGCGAAAAGGAGGACATGCCGTTAACGCTAGACCGCAGGGGTTGAGCTACGTCCTTTTCCTACCGTGACATTCGACGAGTCCAACCACGCGCGCTTCGTAGAAGCCTGGCTTAACAAGGCCACTCAACGCCAACCTCCGACCGCCCTGATCTCCGTGTTCAAGCGCGGCACGAGCGCACTCTGGCAGCGTGCGCTCGTCACGCTCGGTGAGGTGACATTGACGGCGATCGTCGATCGCGTCCTTTATACGGCCACTGAAAAATACCCATTTCTCTCGACGTTGAAGGTCGACGAAACGGGGATTCGCTTCGATGAGTTCCGCCGTGAAGGAGCTGTCCAGCATGACGGTCTTCTCGTCGACGCGACCCTGTTCGTCATGGCGGAATTTCTCTCTGTAATCGGTCGCCTGACCGACGAGATTCTGACCCCGGCGCTTCATGCAGAGCTCTCGAAGGTCGTGCTCGATGAACCGGACGCCGTAGGACGCGCCGCCAAGAAAGTCACGGGAGCCCGAACATGACGAAGAAACCCACGATGCCGCGCATCGAAACGGGGGTCCGCAACCTTGACGCCATTTTCGGGGGCGGACTCCCCAAGGGCTCGGTGACCATCGTCTGTGGCCCGCCCGGCTCGGGCAAGACGATCCTGACCCAGCAGATCTGCTTCCACACCGTCTCGCCCAAGAACCGCATCCTCTACTTCAGCACGCTCTCGGAGCCCACCGCCAAGACCCTGCGCTACCTGAAACAGTTCGCATTCTTCGACGCAAAGAAGCTCGAGCACGACTTCCAGTTTGTCGATTTGGGGGTGATCCTTCGCTCCAAGGGCCTCGAGCAGACGTCGTCGCTCATCATGGACCAGGTGAAGAAGGTCAAACCGGCGATTGTCGTCATCGACAGCTTTAAGGCCTTCGACGATCTGGCCAAGTCGAAGGCGGAGCTTCGCAAGTTCGGGTACGAGGTCGGCGTGAATCTCATGGCCTGGGAAACGACGGCCTTGCTTCTCGGAGAGTATGGCGCGGATGAGTACGTGAGCAACCCCGTTTTCTCGGTCGTTGACGGGCTCATTGCGATGTCGCAGCGCGAAATGTCGGGAGAGCAGCAGCGTTTCGTGCGGGCCGTCAAGATGCGGGGCACGCTGCACAGTCGTGACGAGCATTCTTTCGTCATCACGTCGAACGGCATCGAGGTCTTCGCCCCGCGCGTGACGATCCACCGTGAATCGCGCGGTGACGAACACGCGCCTCGCTGCAAGACGGGCATCGAAAAGTTCGACGAGCTCCTGGGGGACGGCATCCCGACGGGGTCGAGCCTACTCGTGGCTGGTGTAGCTGGAACGGGCAAGACGGTCTTGCTCCTCGAATTCATCTATCGGGGAGCTCTGGCCGGCGAGAAGGGGATTCTCTTTTCCTTCGAAGAGACGACGGAACGTCTGCTCGCCACGGCCAAGGGAATGGGCTGGGATCTCGAGCGCGAGATCAAGCGGGGCAGGATCGAGCTCGCCTTTATCCCTCAGCCGGAAATCGCTGTGGAGAGGGACCTGCTCATGATGCGCGAACGCGTGGCTAGCCTGGGCGCGCAGCGCGTCGCGATCGACTCGATCTCCGTCTTCCTTCACAAGACCAAAGATCCGCAGATCAGCCGCGAGAAAGTATTCCAGCTCGCGAGCATCGTTCAGAACGCGAAGGCGGTGGGCTTCTTTGCCACGGACATCCCCTACGGCTCCAATCAGATCAGCCGTTTGGGAGTGGAAGAGACGGTGGTGGACGGCGTCATCTTGCTCAGCTCGACCGAGGAAGGATTCGAGCGTCAGCGCTACATCGAGGTCTACAAGCTCCGAAACACCGCCCATCTCAAAGGCCGCCACAGCATGATCCTCCGCAGAGGGGGCATTCACGTATTTCCTCGCTATGCAGCAGAAGTGATTGAAGGAAGGCCACCCGCGGCTATCGCACTCGCCGAGCGATTGCCATCCGGTATCCCCGGTCTGGACCCCCTCCTCGGGGGTGGGCTCCTCAAGCGGAGCACCACCCTGCTCGCGGGTAGCCCGGGGATCGGCAAGAGCACCTTCGGTCTCCAGTTCATTCTCGAGGGGGCGAGGCGAAAGGAGCCGGGCCTCATCTTCACGCTCGAAGAAAGTCCGGAACAGCTGGCGGCTACAGCGGACGCGCTCGAGCTCCCACTGCGCCAGTGGATCGACAAGAAACTGGTCGAGGTCGTCTACCTCTCGCATGAGCGGGTGCGGGCGGCTCAGTTCCTGACCGTCCTCGGCGACAAGATCCTCAAGTTGAAGGCCCGTCGCGTGCTCCTCGACGGCGTGACCCATGTCGTCGAGGAGAGTACGCCGACCAACGAGTTACAGCAGCTCCTGTACAAGCTCGTCGTTCGCTTCAAGGGCCTCGACGTCACGAGCCTTCTGACCGCCGAGTCGAAGTCGCTCTACTTCAGGGACGAGATCACGGAACGCGGGTTCTCACCGGTCGCCGACAACCTGCTCATGCTCCGCTACGTCGTCGATGACGGAGGGAATCTTTCGCCTGCGATCAGGATCGTCAAGACGCGGGGCAGCTCGCACGATCGCGGTACCCATGGCTTTGACGTCGACCAGGGTGGCATCCGGATCACCGAAGCGCGACCCAAGGTCGCCGGCTCCAGTGCACCGAGCAAACCTGGCAAGCGGAGTTCCTCTGCCCTGAAGCCACCAAGCAAGAAGCGCCTTCGATGAATCGCCCGCGGAACCGGAAAAGGGCGCCGGCCGTGATGGAGGGCCAGCATCAACGGCTCAAGCGTCTCTACGAGATCAGCAAGCGTTTGACGCGCTTTGAGAGCATTGCGCGAACCCTGCCCGAAGTCCTGGCGCTCATCAGCGAGTCCGTTCCGGTGCGCACCGCAATTCTCATCCTCGAAGAACAAGGAGACCAAGGCGGTTCCCGCACACGCGCGATCACTTGGCATGCCGAAGGCTTAAGCACGGAGCGTCTGCGAGCGGCGCAAGCCCAGGCGAGCGCCACGTACTCGTATCTCGCGCGCAAAGCTTCCCATCTCGAAGAGGAGGCCGGCACGGTTCGGCTTCCAGCCTCCTCCACACCGCCGCTAGAGCCGGAACAGAGCGGATTTCTCCTTCTTCCTCTCGTCGTCGATCAGGGTCCGGTCTTCGGCGCCCTGCAGATCGAAGCGCCGACTGGGCTCGACGAGATGGACCTGATGTTCATCAACGCGATGGTGGGCCAACTCGCCATCGCGCTCGACCGGATCGCGGTCATCGAGGCGAAGCAGGCAGCGGACAAGGCCGTTTTGGCAGCCGCGCAATTCCTTTCCGACACCAGCGTGACTCTTTTCTCGTCGTTGGAGTACGAGGCAACGATTGCCAGCGTGGTCCGCGCCGCGGTTCCGCCGCTTGCCGACATCTCTTTCATCGACGAAGTTCGTGAGGACGGTCGAATCGAGCGCATCGTGGTGGCGACGGCAGATGCCGGCGGACAGGACCTTGCCGACCAACTTCGTCACTTCGCGCTTGCCTCAGACCCGCAGACTCCCCAGGCCGAGGTGCTTCGAACAGGGAAATCGGTCCTCCATGAAGACTTCCAAATCTTTGCGCACGACCTGACCCGTCCCCCACGCCTGGAGGACCATGGGGTGCCGGCCCTTATGACGGTGCCCCTGTCCGCGCGGGGCCGACAGCTTGGGGTGCTCACCTTCGTCCGAGGGAAGTCCGGACACCGGTACTCCCAGACCGATCTGGCTCTCGCCGAGGAAATTGGTCGTCGCGCTGCGATTGCAATGGACAACGCGCGTCTTTACGAAAAGGCGCAGCGGGCGAACGAGGCCCGGGAGAATCTTCTCGCGATGGTCTCTCATGATCTCAGAAATCCACTAACCGCCATTGTCATGAACTCGTCCTCACTTCTGCGAATGCCAGATTCTGAGGACCGTCGAGCCGATAGGCGCAAGGTCGAGACCATCCAACGTTCTGCGGAGCGCATGAATCGCCTCATCAGTGACCTTCTCGACATGGCGGTCATCGAGGCAGGGCACCTGACTGTCGATGCGAAGAGCCACTCGATCACCTCGATCGTGGAGGAAGCCGTCGAGTCGCAGCGGGCGACGGCAACGAGCAAAGCGCAGCAGCTCGGGAGAAAAATCCCTAGCACCCCGGCCGCTGTCAATTGCGACCGAGATCGGACCCTGCAAGTCTTCGGCAATCTGATTGACAACGCGATCAAGTTCACCCCCGAAGGCGGATCGGTCAACGTCGGCGTAGAGCAGCGTGGGGACCAGGTACTCTTCTCGATAGCCGATACCGGGAGCGGCATTCCGGCGGATATGCTCTCTCATGTCTTCGACCGCTTCTGGCAGGCAAAGAAAACGGCGCGCCAGGGTTCCGGCCTCGGCCTCTCGATCGCCAAAGCACTCGTGGAATCGCAAGGGGGTAAACTGTGGGTCGAAAGCGAGATCGGCGTAGGGAGCACCTTCTTTTTCACGCTGCCGAAGTCCGATGAGGTCGCCGAATCACGGTCCGCAGTCCGAGACGCGCCGCAGGACGGGGGCCCGAAGCGAAGTTCCCCAGTACCCTCGGCGCGGTTGACGATTCTCGTGGTGGACGACGAGGCCGACATTCGCGAATCGTTGGGCCCCATCCTCGAAAATGAGGGGTATCACACTGTTCTCGCCGGAAATGCTGCCGAGGCGCTGGATTACCTGCATGCTGCCCAGGCGCCTTCCTTGATTTTGCTCGATTTGATGATGCCCGTTATGGATGGCTGGCAGTTTCTTGCCGAGCGAAACGGAGATCCAGCATTGAAACGGATTCCCGTCATCGTCATATCGGCTCAGCCAGATGTCGAGGCAAAGGTTATCCGAGCGAATGCAGGCTACCTTCAAAAACCAGTTCCTATGGACCGGCTCATCGAAACGATCGAGCATTTTGTTCACTGACCGGCGTCCGATCAGCAAGGCCAAGAGGATCCGGCGCATCGGCCGCGCCGCTACATGGCCCCCGACGACCTGAAGTATCCTCCCGGCGATAACATTTCGCGGAGCGGGGGACGGCGTTACCGCCTACTTCGATTGGTCGCTACGGCGAGCATGCAATCCACCGACGATAATTTGTACCTGGTCGACAGGCGCGCCAGCCCCACAGCATTGAATTGGGAGCTTGCCGAGCTACCGTTGTTCGCCAACACTGAATCATCAAAAAGTTAACATAATGTTTCTTATGCGATCCAAGTGGGCCTCGCGTAACCCGTCCCACGGCTGGCGGCGCGGCGTCGTGACTTACCGATCCAAGTGGGCCTCGCGTAACCCGTCCCACGGCTGGCGGCGTCGTGACTTACCGGCCGCCGGGGGGATCGACGTGGATGCCGAGCAGCACGCCCGTGTTGGACATCACGAACGCGCGGCGCCCATAGACCGCGGGGATCATGGTCACGCCGTTGGAGAGGTCGAGCCCGTCGATGACGCCGCCATCGAGGGGCGAAAACAGAAAAACGCCGTAACGCGTGGTGGTGACCATGACGGCGCCCGAGATGGGTACTGGGGCCGACACGCCGCCGTCTGGCAGCGCGCGACGCCAGACTTCGCGCCCATCGTCGACCGCGAGCGCCCAAAGCCCGGTCGTCCCCGAGGACGCGAGGAGCAACTTCCGCGTCGGGATGGGCGGCCCGACGCCGTCGCGCGGTTCGTGGGCCGGCTGCTCCCAGAGGGTCAGCTGGGTCACCCCCGTGGCGCGGTCATTGACCCAAACGCGACCGCCATTGGCGGCGTCGAGGGCGAATACGCCGCCCGCGTAGCTCGCGACGTAGATGACCGGGCCCGCGCTGATCCTGTCGGCGATGGGCGTCGTGTCCACGTCGAGGTAGCGCGGGATGTCGCCCTGCGAGTGCTCGGCTTCGGCGGATAGATCGACGAGCGGCCAGCGCTCGCTTCCGTCGAGGGGGTCGTAGGCTGCGACACGGCCGTCGGAAAAAGCGATGTACACGCGATCCTCGGTGACCAGCGGGCCAGCGTAGCCGGCGATCTCCATCCCGAACGCCGGCCGGCGGTGCTGCGTCCAGCGCAGTTTGCCGGTGGCGGCCTCGAGGGCCACGACGGTGTCGTTGGCATTGACGGCGTAGAGCAGCCCATTTTTCAGCACCGGGCGACGCGACACCTCGGCGTTGGTGGAAAAACGCCAGAGCAACTTGCCGTCGAAGGCGGCCACCTTGTAGAGCGCCCCGTCGTTGGAGCCGAAGTAGACGACGTCTTCGCCTGAATCGTAAAGCGGTTCGCTTTGAACGGGCCCGAGCGTCTCGAAACGCCAGAGGCTGCGCGCGTCGTCGGCGCGCAGCGCGTAGAGACCACGATCGCTCGAACCGACGAAGACCCGGCGACGGATGGGGTCGATCTCGGCCCTGCCATGCTCGTAGTCCTCGCCGGTGGCGCGCTCGGAGATCGTCACCTTGCGGCGCAAAACGACGTTCATCGCGCCGTTGGGCCGATGCACCCAGAGTGGAAGCGCCGGGTTCGCACCCGATTGCAAGGTCTCGCACCCGCTACCGGCGATGCCTCCGACGGCGACGCCGAGAAATGCGGCGAGCTGCGCCCAGCGCCGGCTCAATGGCTCCCCGGCGGGGCGGGCGTGCTCGCGCTCCCCTTGTCATCGCTCGGTTTCTTGGCTTTTTGCTGGAGTTTACGCTGAAGCTCTTCTTGTAATTTCTTCAGGTTTTCGGGGGTGCCTGAGTTGCCCATGGCCGCGCCCGGAACGGTTGGGGGCGCCTCGGCTACGAGCGCAGCGGGGTCGATGCGCTTCAATAGGTCCTCGATCTGGCTTTCGAGAAAGCCGAACGGACGAGACTCGCCACCCGGCCCCGGCATGGGAGCCTTGGAACCGCTCTCGGTATTCTTCAGACGCTCTCGGGCGCCTTTCAGCAATTCTTTGGCGTTATCGCTATTGCCCTTGGCATAGAGGATGCGCGCCTGGTGGTACATTCCCAGCTCTTTCAAACCTCGGGACTCGACGTTGCCGAGCTCGCGAAACGCCTTGAGAGCGCCGTCGATGTCTTTCTTGCCCTCGAGAGCCAGGCCCACGCCTTCGAGCGCGCGGCCGCGCACGGACAGGTCGGCGGCCGACAGGGCCGACCCCTTGACGTCGTTGTAAGCCGCTAAGGCGCCGTCCCAGTCGCGCTTGTCGAGAAGCACCCCTGCCTCGCCCATACGGGCCAGAATGGCGGCGCCTGTGCCCGGATAGGAAGCGGTGACCTTGCGGTAGGAGGCGAGAGCGGTGTCGCGCTTTTCGTCTGCGGACTTGAATACCGGGGTGGGGTCGTCCGCATTCTCGTCGTCGTTCTTCGTCGTCGTTCCCGCCACCACGCGACCACGCTCGGTCAGCGTGCCCTTGAGGAGCTCGGACGAAGCGGCCTCTGCGCGTTTGATCGAACGGTTGTCGTAGACGGCGTATCCGATGCCGCCTGCGATCGCGGCAATGACGAACCATTGCAGGATACCGACGTTTTTCTTGAGCCAGCGCGCGGAGCCGGAGAGCCCCCGCGCGACGGCATCGTCGACCATTTCGCCGGGCGCGAGCGGCACCTTGCGTCGCGCGGCTTCATCGCGCTTTTTCAACAGCTGCTGCTTGACGTTCTGATTGCGGTCGGTAGCCACGGGCGGCCGACTTTAGTCAGGTCCGAGGGCGCGTCAATGCAAGGCGCCGCCGGCCGGGACCGGCTCCGCCGAGGACGTCGCGGCGGGTACCGCTTCCCACGGTTCCGGGGGCGGTGGCGGAAGGTCCTCGGCGAGCGGGACAACGGCCAGGGCGTCGACGGAAAGGTTGGCTGTTCGCGTCACGGCCACGCAGAGCTCGCGAGCCTCGCGACGGAGATCGCCCGGCAAGGTGAAAAAGAGCTCGCGGGCCGACGCATCGGGAAACTCGAGAACGGTGCCCGAGTCCGCGCCGCCGGGCGTACACGGCGTGAAACGCAAGTGGCCCGCTTTCCCGTCCGTCGACGCCGCGCGCGCGAGCAGCCGGTACCTCGCCGCGCCTTCGCGGGTCGCCGTCGCTTCGCTCCGTGTGCTGGGAAGCCTGAACTTGAGGCGCAACGGTGTCTCCCCCGCCCCGCGCAGTCGCGATATCGCGTCATCCGTCGGCCCGATGAGTTCCAGCAAACCCGCGCGCCGGGCCATGTCGAGCCCGTCGGGTAGCGGGTCGGGCACGCCCAAAAAGCGCAACAAGGGCGCGGCGAGCTCGGATTTTGCGCCGAGCTTGACGAGTGCAGCTGCGAGCGCGGCGCGCGTGTCCTTGTTCCGCTCGGTCGCGAGCCGTTCCGCGAGAGGAGAGCGAGCGCCGGGCTGACCAATGGCAGCCAGTGTCTCTGCGACGTGCGGGCGCAGGCGCAAATCGGCGAGCGACGCGACCAGCGGCGACACCGCTTCTTTCGGCCGAATCTCGGCGAGCGCCGCCAGCACCTCGCGCGCCCGCGGGTAAGCGATGCGCTCGGCTTGCCACCACGCGACGAGCACCGGTCCGGCACGCGGATCGCCGTGCTCGCCGAGCGCGAGCGCGGCGGCGCGCTGCGCCTCGCGGTCGGTCCCGTTCAAAAGCTCGACCACGCTGTCCCTCGGCTCCCCCAGCCGAGCCAGCGCAAGTGCCGCCCAGCGGCGCACCGTAGGATCGTCGTCGCGCTCCAGCGCCAGGCGCAAAGGGCCGGCGCCTTCGCGGCGTTTGAGATCGAACAGCAGCTCGGCCGCCTTGCGACGGAAACGGACGTCGCTGTCGTCGAGCAGTTCGGCAATCTCGGCGGCCGCGTCACCGTCGCCGGCGAGCCCGCGCCGAATGGGCCCCGGCCACGGCCGATCACCGGCGCCGGTCGCACGGGTGGCCTCGTAGTGGCCGAGGTTCACTTCGATCCGGCGCAGATCGCTTTTCATGGCCTGAAAGCGCTCCGCATTGACCGTGGAGACGTCGCGCGCTTCCGCCGGATCGGTGCGAAGATCGTAAAGTGCGCATGCTCCCGCGCGACGCGCGCAGACGAGACGCCACATGCCGTCGGCGAGCAAAATGTGGTCGTCGGTTTCGGAGATGGCCGGGGGCGCGGCCCGCGTCTCCGGCTCGCCGCCAACTGAATGAGCCGCGCGCATCCAGCGCCCGAGGTCGTAACCCTGCACCCTGGGAGGGCGCGGGATGTCGAGCGCACCGAGGACCGTCGGCAAGATGTCGATCGTCTGCACCGGCGCTTCGACACGTCGCCCCGCCGACACGCCGGCCCCCGCGATGATGAGGGGCACCCTCACCTGCTCTTCGTAGACCGTGGTGCCGTGGTAGCGGCCGCGGTGGTCGCCGAACTCCTCGCCGTGATCGGCGGTGAGAATAACGACCGTGTTCGGCCTTCGCGCGCGCACGGCCTGCACGATCTTGCCAATACCGGCGTCGGCGAAGGCCACCTCGCCGTCGTAGCGATCGACGTCGCGATCGCCGAAAACGTGGGCCGGACGGGCCACATAAGGCTCATGAGGCTCGAAAAGGTGCACCCACAACAAGAGCCGCTGGTCGCCCGGTTGGCTGGCGACGTACGAGGTCACAGCGTCGGCGCGCTCGCCAGGGTCGGCGAATTCCACCCGCGCGTATTCGAAATCGAGCTTTTTATCCCGAAAGGCCGTGAAGAGATCTTCGTCGATGAAAAACACCGCCGGTGGATAGAAGGCAGCGGTCCGGTATCCATAAATGCGCGTGAGCCCCGCCAACGTGTCGGAATCGGCGCCGACGCCCTGAGCCAAGAGCGGGTGCATGTTCTTTCCCGTCATGAGGGACGCCACCGAATAGGACGTGTGCGGCGTCGGGCAATAGGCGCGCAAAAAGAGGGTCCCGCTCTCGGCGAGCTTGTCGATCTCGGGGGTTGTCGGGCGCAGATACCCGTACGCACCGACGTGATCGGCGCGCAGTGCGTCCACCGTGATGAGCAAGATGTCCTGCGCACGCCAATCGACTTGTAGCCGCCCTTCGCTTGCCCGCTCTTGCGCCACCGTAGGCTCGAGGGGCGGAGGTGGGGCGATGCGCGCGCCGAGCTCGACTCCGAGCCCGAGCAGCGGAGCGTGGTCGAGGAAGATCATGCGCAGGTTGTCCGAGCGCGACAGCGCTCGCGCCCATCGCGGGGCCATGCCGATGGCGCCGAGCCACGCCACGACGATGAGTGCGGGAGCGAGCCAACCCCCATCCGCCGGTGCGTGTTGCCGGCGAAGGCCATGGCCGATCACCGGCGCGGTCATCGCGGTCAGCGCCGTGAGACCGAGGTGAAAGGCGGGATAAAGCCGGGGCAGCACGGCATGGTTCATCGCGGTGCACACCAACGCGAGCGAAGCGGCCGCCAAAGCGCCGCGCCCGGGCGCACGCGAGACGGCGCGAGCGACCCAAGGTAATGCGCCGTAGGCCAGCGCAAAGCTGACCGCCGCGAGTGCGCCCACGAACGACGCGCGCAGAGGCCATGCCGCAAAATGCCGACCTTGGGTCACCCCCGCGCCCAAGGCGAGCCCCATCGCCGCGCCCAAAAGACCGAGGAGGATGCGCGCTAGCGCTCCGTTTTTGCGCGCGAGCGCGAGAAGAGCCAGGCCGGCGAATGCTCCCGCGCTAGCGACGGGCCAAGCCAGCGGGACGACGGCGACCAGAGCATCGACGAATTCCCAGCTGCCGGCGAACTCCGAGCGGGCGACGATGGAAACCACCGCCCACTCGCCGACGACCAGCGCGGCAGCGCCGAGCAGAGCGTCGAGCGTCGAAGCGAGCGCGAGGCGGCGCGGAAAAATCGCGCTCGCGCCTTCCTCAGCGATACTCAACCTCGAGGATCTCGTAGTGCCGTTCGCCCGCCGGCATGCGGACCTTCACGTCGTCGCCCACTTCCCTTCCGATGAGCGAACGCGCCAGCGGCGAAGTGATGGAGATCGAGCCCACGTTGAGATCGGCCTCGTCGGCTCCGACGAGACGATAGACGCTCTCTTCCTCGGTCTCGACATTGGATAGTTTGACGGTGGCTCCGAACGCAACCTTGCTGCCCGAAAGCTTCGTCGGGTCGATGATCTCGGCGCGAGACAGCTTGTCTTCGAGATCTTTGATGCGCGCTTCGATCCACCCTTGGCGGTCCTTTGCGGCGTGGTACTCGGCGTTCTCGCTGAGATCGCCGTGATCGCGCGCCACCCCGATCTCGCGGCTGATCTTGTGCCGCTCGACCTCTTTGAGGTGCCGGAGTTCCTCTTTGAGGCGGGCGTTTCCCTCGGGCGTCATCGGGATTTGGCCATCCATGTCCCCGGTTCTACCGCATGTCCCTTGCCTTAGGCCAGCACGCGACGCACTATCGGCGCTCCCCGTTTGCGCTCCGAGGCCGAACGGGCTAGCTCATCGACCATCGTGCACAAATTAGCGTCCGGCATCGCACTATCGATGCGCATCATCCTAGCCGCACTCCCGTCCGTCGTGGCGGTCGGCGCGTTAGCTGCATGCGGCGGCAGTGCGGCCGATAGTCGCGGCGCCCTGAATTATTCCGAAGATGCCAAACGCGCCTACGACAAAGCCCAGGCCGCGTTCGACGAGCACGACTGGGAAAAGGCGCGTGCCCTGTTCAAGGACATCAAGAAAAAATATAGCTATAGCCGCTACGCGCGCCTCGCCGAGCTTCGCCTCGCCGATACCGATGTCGGGTCGGAAAAACTCGCCGAGGCCATTCAGGGATACCGCAGCTTCGTCCACGATCATCGGACCGATCCCGAAGTCCCTTACGCGCGTTTTCGCATTTGCAAGTCGCTATTCGACCAGATAAGCGACGGTGGTTTCCTTTTGCCGCCGCTCGAAGAACGCGATCAAGCGACGAGCGCGGAGTCTTACCGAGAGCTTTCGAGCCTCGTCAAAGACTACCCGAGCGGGCCGTACACGGCGCAGAGCCGGTACATGCTGAGCGTCGTTACCGGGCGTCTCGTGCGACACGAGCTCTACGTCGCACAGTACTATTTGAAGCGCGACGAGTTCGATGCGGCGGTGTCGCGTACGCAGCACGTGCTTCGCACGTACAACGGCTCCGGCCTCGAACCCGAGGCCCTCGTCCTGCTCGGCGAGACGTACCTCAAGATGCACAAGGTCAATGAAGCGCGCGCCGTGTTCAAGGACATGCTCGCCAAGTATCCAGCCGCGCCATTTTCCGCCGCCGCCAAGAATTTCCTGCTGGAGATGAATAGCCAAGGAAAGTAGCCTGAGCTACGAGGTCCTCCTTGGAAAATACGCCGAGCGCGGTCAACGACGCCATCCCGACCCCGCCACGGGTGTTGGTCATCGATGATGAAAAGAACATCCGGCGCACGCTCGATCTGGTTCTGCGCGGCGAGGGGTACGAGGTCGTCGAAGCACAGAGCGCCGAGGAAGCGCTGCAAATCCTCGCCAACCCGCACGCCCCCGTCGATCTCGCCATCCTCGACGTAAAGCTGCCGGGCATCTCCGGGCTCGAGGCGCTGGAACGGCTCCGCAAGGACGAAGCGACGCGTGAAGTGCCCGTCATCGTCATCAGCGGGCACGCCACGGTCCACGACGCGGTGGCCGCCATCAAGCTCGGCGCGGCCGATTTCTTCGAGAAGCCTCTCAGCCGCGAACGCGTCGTCGTCAGCGTCAAGAATGTCATCCGCACCGCCAAGCTCTCGGTGGCGATGGCGGGACTGCGCGAGGAACTCGAAGCCCGCTACCAGATGATCGGGCAGAGTGCGCCCATGCAGCGGCTGTTCAAAGACATCGACAAGGTCGCTCCCACCAAGGCCAGCGTCCTCATCACCGGCCAGAGCGGCACCGGCAAAGAGCTCATCAGCCGCGCCATCCATCGGCTCTCGCCGCGCAAGGACGCCCCCTTCATCAAGGTCAACTGCGCCGCCATTCCCCGCGAGCTCATCGAGAGCGAGCTCTTCGGACACGAACGCGGCTCGTTCACCGGCGCGGCGGCACGCAAGCGCGGCTTCTTCGAGCAGGCCCACAGCGGGACGCTCTTTCTCGACGAGATTGGCGATATGGACGTCTCTGCGCAGGCCAAGGTGCTGCGGGCCTTGCAGTCCGGCGAAGTGTGCCGCGTCGGGAGCGAGCACGTCATCCACGTCGACGTTCGCGTGATGGCCGCCACCAACAAGGACCTCGAGCGCGAGGTCAGCACCGGGCGCTTCCGCGAGGATCTGTTTTTTCGTTTGAATGTGTTTCCCATTCGCAGCCCTGCGCTGCGCGAACGCACCGAGGACATTCGTCCTCTCGCCGACGCCTTCGTGGCGTCGTTCTGCAACGAGAACGGCCTCCGTCGCAAGCCAATCGACTCGACCGTCTACAAGGCCCTCGAAGCACGCACCTGGCCGGGCAACGTGCGCGAGCTGAAGAACGTCGTCGAGCGCGCCGCCATTCTTTCGAGCGAAGTGATCACGATCGCCGATTTGCCCGAAGATCCGCACGCCAACCCATTCGAGGACGAGCCGGCCGGACAGGAAGGCGCCGACGCGACACACGACGAGGGTGATCGCGGCGCGGAGGTGCTCTCCCCCCTCCCCGGCGGCGAACGTCTCACCCTGCGCGAGTATCGCGAGCAATCCGAGCGGCGCTACATCGTGGATACGCTGCGCAGCCTAGAGTGGAACATCTCGCGCACGGCGGTCGTGCTCGGCGTCGAGCGAACCAACTTACACAAAAAGATTCGCGCCTACGGCATCAAGCGCGGCGAGACGTAGGCGCACCCTCGCCCGTCGATCCATACCCACCTGCGCCGCGTTCGGTGGGGTCGAGCGAAGCAGCGATGCGGAGCGTCGCCTTGGCCACCGGCGCAACGACGAGCTGAGCGATGCGATCACCGGCGCGGACAGTGAATGGATCTCGGCCCAGGTTGACGAGCACGACTTTGACCTCGCCGCGGTAGTCAGCGTCGATTGTCCCTGGGGTATTGAGCACGGTCACCCCGTGTCGCAGCGCCAGGCCGGATCGCGGGCGCACCTGACCCTCGAAACCGGGTGGGATGGCGAACGCCCAGCCGGTGGCGACCAGCGCGCGGTGTCCCGGTTGAATGACGACGTCCTCGGCGACGTCGGCGGGTAGGTCCATCCCGGCTGCTTCCAGCGATTGGTAGACTGGCGCCGACATTTGATGCGTCCCCACGCGCATGGCCAGAACTTCGACGTGCATACGGTCCGTCATGACCGAGCTCGATAGCAGAGATCGGCGGCGGGTTGCAGACCCTTGCCTTGCGCGGCGTGGGGTGCGAGCGCGTGGAGCAGCCGAGACTAGGGGATTAGGCGCTTCGCTCGATGCCGCCCGGTTCTCCGGCGTGCCGCGCCTTTTCGACAGCGGCGCGCGCAGCGGCAATCAGCAGATCGGGGTCGGTCTGTCGCGGATCGACGATGGCCGCTCCCCAGCGAATGCAGATCGTGAAATCGACCGAGATGCCGGCGTCGGAGTGACCATTGCTTCCCGCCTGGGCCGCGATGGCGGCGAGCGACGGAAGATCGTTCTCGGGTAGAAGCACGACGATCTCGTCGACGTCCCCCCGCACGAGTCCGTCTTGGATCGTGTCGGAGAGCTCCATCACGGCGCCGCCGAGCAGCGCATCGGTCGACGACCGTCCGATGGAGGCGCTCAGTTTGCCTTCGTCTTCCAAACAGAGGACCGCGCAGACCACCAGCCGCTCGTCGCGCAGGCATGCGTCGATCTCGCGCTGGAGCCGCGCGCGCAGCGCCGACGGCGAGGGCAGCGACGACAAGGCGTCGGCGCGCTTGCGCCGCAGCCGGATGTGCGGCGCGGTCGGCGGCTCTCCTTCACGACTCGTCACCCGCAGGGCCGCGCGCATGCGCTGCGAGAGCTCGAAGATGCGAAACGGTTTGGCGATGAACGCCGCGGCGCCGAGCTCGGTGGCGCGATCGCGCACGGCATCTTCGGTGCTGGCCGAGACGATCATGACGGGCACGCCGGCGGTGCGAGGGTCTCCCTTCAGCGCGCGGCACACGTCGAGCCCGCCCATTCCGGGCATCGTGACGTCGAGAAGGAGCAGGTCGAAATTGCCCGTTTGCGCGAGGGAAAGCGCGCCATCGCCCGTATGGACGCCCTCCACCTCGAATCCTTCCGAACGACACACCTCCTCGATGAGCTCCCGGTTGACGGGATCATCATCCGCCACCAGCACACGCGCCGGACGGCCGAGTCGTACGAAATCGGAATCGAGTCGCCGCTCCATCATGAACCGGCTGCGGCATGCCACGCGCGGGCTGCCTCGCGGTTGGACTTTGGGCGGATGGCCCGGTCCTTACGGTTCGAGGTTATCGGCCTCGACCTCTTTTGACAAACGTCGGCTACCTACATGGTCGCTACCGAGCGGCGATGCGCGCGTGCCGCGCACGATTTCGTCGTCGTCGGGTGCCGAGACGTTGGGATCTGGAGCCGCCGGAAGGAGTGGCAACGTGCGCTCGCTTCCCGACCGCATGCGGACGCGCACGATGCCCGCCGGAGCGCGCGGCGAGCGAAGAATCGCAAACTCGACGCACTTTCGCCCCTGATCGGGCGGGCATCCGATGCGAACGTGGAAATGATCGTCGTGCGCTGCTTGGGAGGGCTGCATCATCACGTCGGCGGCGCGCTGTCGCAGCTCGCTCGGAACGCCGCGCAGCTCGGCATAACGCAAGAGCCTGGCGCGGATATGGCGTGCCACGAAGATATGCGACACGCGCGCTTCGCGATCGTCGACGAGCGCTTCGACGAGCGCCCAGTTGCGAGCATCGTCGAAGACGGCGCCCGCAAGATCGGTCGCCTCTCCGCGCGGCGAGAACGTGACGAACCGCGCCGGCAAGAGAGGCTTATCGGCTGGATTGCGCAGGTAAAAGCCGAGGTCGGCATCGCGTCCGCTCTCGTGAGAGTGGTGGCGTTCGAGCTCCCCCCCTTCGCGGCGCGACATGTCGCCGACGCTGAGAACCGCGTCGGGAAAGCGCCGCGCTACGCGCCGCGCAGCGCGCTCGATCAGCCCGACGAGCGACGGCAGACCGTAGCGGGCGGTCGACTCGGCGTAACGGGGCACGACGCGGAGGTACGGCGCGGTGCCGAGACGCTTGCCGCCGTCGAGCCGCCCCTGATTGGGCGAGCCGATGGAAAACGAGGCGGAAGCCGTTGCTTTCGCGGGACGGGGGTACGGCGCCGTGGCCCCGCACAAAGTGGCCCACCCGACCAAGCTACCGAACACGGCCATTGATACGAAGCGCACGAACTCGCTTTTAACGAATGCCGGCAGAAAAGGGCAAAACTTCGGCGTTCAGCGCGCCAATGCTTGATTCGCGTCGCGCAGCATCTCTTCCGCCGCTTTGCGTGCCGCCGGTCCGACTTTGGCTCCCGCGAGCATGCGCGCGAGCTCCGCGAGTCGGTCTTTGCCCCGGGTCGCCAAGACGCGCGTCGTGGCGAGCCCCGCCTTTTCTTCTTTCTGCACGACGAAATGCGCATCGGCGAAAGCAGCGATCGATGCGAGGTGCGTGATGCAAAGCACCTGACGATGGCGAGCGACGTCCGCCATGGCGCGGCCGATGCGATCAGCGATGGCGCCGCCCACACCGGCGTCGACCTCGTCGAAGACGAAGAGACCTGCGGGGCCCGCCCCGGCCAGCACCCGCTTCAAAGCGAGCAGCGCCCGCGAGAGCTCTCCTCCGGAGGCGATGCGGCGGAGCGGACGCGGCTCGACGCCCGGGTTCGGCGCGATCAGAAACTCGACGCGATCGATCCCATCGTGGCCGAGGCGCGCGCCGTCCACTTCGAGGTCCGCGCCCCCCCGCTGGGGCGCGACTTCGACGATGACGCGCGCGCGGCCCATGCCGAGACCATCGAGCTCTTTCCCGATCGCATCGCCCAGCGTGGTCGCCGCTTTTTTGCGCGCAGCCGAGAGCGCGCGCGCCATGGCCGCCGCTTTCTCGAGCAAGGCGGCGAGGGCGGCGCGCTCGGCGGAAAGGCGATCTACGGCCCCCGAGAGCGACTCGATCTCCGTGGCCATGCGTTCGCGCGCTGCAGCCACGGCGCCCGAGTCGCCCCCGTGCTGGCGCAAAAGCTTGTGAACCAGAAAGAGCCGCTCCTCGACCTCGCGCAGGTGCTCGGGGTCGGCCTCGATCCCGTCGGCATAGCGGGCGAGTGCGCGCGCCACGTCGACCAAATCGCTGCGCGCCGTTTCGACCGAGGCGGCCAAAGGCGCCAGCGCGGGGTCGAGCTCGCGGATGGAGGCAAGATCGCCGCTCAAGCTAGCCAGCTCGTCGCAGATGGCCCCGTCCTTGTCGTAGAGTCGGTCAGCGGCGCCACGGGTCACCTGCCCCAGGCGCTCGGCATGGCGCAAACGACTGCGGTCGGCTTCGAGCTCTCCCGGCTCGTCGGGGCGCAGACCCACCTCGTCGATGGCCGCCAGCTGAAAGCGCAAGAACGCCTCGCGCTCTTCCCGTTTTTGCTCCATCTGCTCGAGCTCGGCGATTTGGCGCGAGCGTACGACGAGCTCGTCGACGTGGCGCGACAACTGCTCGCGCTCGCTTTCCAGTCGCGCGAACGCGTCGAGATGGAGCAAATGCGTGGCGGGATCGGTGAGGGAGACGCTCTCGTGCTGCGACGAGATGTCCACCAGCTGCGAAGCCAGCTCGGAGAGCTGTGACGCGGTGCAGAGCCGCCCGTTCAAGTAGGCCCGCGAGCGCCCCGAAGCTTGCACGACGCGCCGCAGCACCAATTCATCGCCCGCGTCGAGCCCAGCCTCGGTGAGGCGGGCGCGTGTTCGCGGGGACGCCGTGACGTCGAACAGCGCCTCGACTTCGGCCTCCTCGGCTCCGGGACGGACCAAATCGGGCGCGGCACGCTCGCCAAGGACGAGGCCGAGGGCACCGACAACGATGGACTTGCCAGCGCCGGTCTCCCCGGTCAGGACGTTGAACCCCTTTTCGAGATGCAGGTCCAGCTGATCGATGAGCACGAAGTTCTTGACACGAAGCTCGAGAAGCACGGCTCCGTCGTATACCCTCGTCGGGTGAAAAAGGGGCCCCCCTGGCATCGAATCCTTGGTATTCGGTTTCACGGTGAACGTTGGTGGGGCATGAAGTGCGGCTGAGCGTCGGCGAGCACAAAACAAGCCGAGCAGCGCCCCATCGGTCGTCCGCGTGCCGATTTCCCCTAAAAGCAGCGTTTTTTGAGTCTTGACGTACTTGACGGTATGTGACTAGCATTCGCCCGCGCATTGACTGCCCGACCAGAGTAGGGCTCGCCTTTCCGCTTTTTTCCGAATCTTCTCGAGCCCCTACGCAAAGAGAGCCAGACCAACCCATGCCGGCCCGACACGACCGCGCAGAGAAGAAGAAGCAGCGTTCCCAGAGCCGGTCTCCTTCCGACAGCTCCAAGAGCAAGGCTTCGAAGGCGAGCAAAGCGCCCGCCAAGAAGCCTTCGGTGGATCGTTCCCCGAAGAAGAAAGAGTCCGGACGGGATAGTGCGGCTACCAAACCCTTGAAGCCGGTAAAGGGCGTGAAACCCGAGCGCGCGCTCGCCAAGGTGACTGCCAAGGCTGAGAAGATTGGCGGCAAAGGGGCGGAGCCGAACAAGGTCGGAGGGGGTGGCAAAGTGGCGCGAACGATCGCAGTCGAACGTGTGTCGGCGGACGAAACCAAGACGTCGGCCGTTGCGAAATCAGAGCTACTCAAAACCAAAGGCGTGCCGAAAGCGCCCAAGGCACCGAAAGCTCCGAAAGCTCCGAAAGAGCGACGGACGGCAGTGCCCCTGCCCCCCTTGAGGGCATACAAATTCATCGGCGTGCCGTCTTTCACCGGGCCGAAACCGGTCAAGTACACGATCCCGCCGCCGCCGCCCGTTCCCCCTCCCCCGCCGCCCGCATCGCTCGAGGAGCGCGTTGCCCTCGTCCAAACTCGGCTCGCCAAGCAGGACGAGGAGTTCAGGCGCCGCTACTTGGAGAACTTCGATATGTCGTGGATTTACCACGACAGCGCGCTGGAGGGCGTCGTCTACAGCTTTACGGAGCTGCGAACGGCGGTCGATTCGAGCGGCACGGTCGTGCAGGATTCGACCTTGCAGCCGGTTTGCGAGGAGATCCGGCGGCACAAGCAGGCCATCGAGTTCGTGCGCGATTTCGCGAAAAAGCGGCTTCCCATCACCCTCGACGTGGTGAAGCGCATCTACCTCATCCTCCATCCCGAAGAGGGCGACCTCAAGACGCTGAAGTACCGCAAAGACATCCCCCAGCATCGACTCTATTTTCACGAGTACGCTGCGCCCGACAAGATCGCCTACAAAGTTCGGCAGATCGTCGACTGGATCAACGATCCCGAAACCAAGCGTGGCCGCAACGCGCTGCGCATTGCGGCGCGGGCTCACTACGATCTCGTGCGCGTGTTTCCGTTCACGCACGACAGCGGCAAGGTTGCACGCCTTCTCATGAACATGCTCCTCATGCGGGCGGGGTACGAGCCGGCGATCATTCACTCCACCGAGCGCCAGCGGTACTACGAGGCGCTCAAAGGCTCGGCTGCGATCATCTTGCACATGGCGCAAGAAGCCGAAGAAAACGGCTTAGCCAGCATCGAGAAGCTGCTCGAAGAGCACGAGACCAACACGCGCAGCTTCGTCAGCTGAGCGTCACTCGACCGGCGCGACGTCGTCCCAAGCGGTTGCTAGCGCCAAAGTGGACCAGGCGAGGTTCAAGTCCATCGTCGCACTGAGATGGTTGTAGCGCTGGGTCGCCCATTGGCGTGCGGCGTCGACGAGATCGGCGTCTTCTTTCGTCCCGATGTCGATCCCCTGCTGCACCGCGATGACCCATTGCCGTGCTGTGCGCTGGGCCGAGCCGTAGGCCCGCTCTCTCGTCTGCGCGTCGGCCACTTGTGCGTACGCGGTCTCGACCTCGACGCCGATGCCGCCGAGCGCGTAGCGCTCCGTTTCCCGTAGTTCTTCGACGGCGGCGTTGGCCTGGGCGAGCCGGGCGCCGTCCGGCAGGAAATCGAGCTGCCATCTCATGGCCAGGGCGGCCCCGTAACGCAGGTAGTTGGCATCGTCGCGAATGTACGGGTTCAGCTGATCGGTCACCTGGGGTGCGCGCGACCAGGTGGCGCCGACGGCCAAGCCGAGATCGGGCAGGTACTTGGAGCGCGCCAGATCCGCCTGTGCTTCGCGCGCCACGAGCCCGGCGCGGAGCATGTTGACTTCGGGGCGGTTGATGCGCGCCGCCTGAAGGTACTGCGCGACCGGTCCGAGCGGCCGTTTGGCGGGGCGCAGGGGATCGCCCGAGATGTCGAAACCGTGCCCCTCCCCCGTGAGAAAACGGAGTGAGGCGAGAGCGATCGCTTCGTAGCGGTGCGCCTCCGACCGGCGACCATCGAGCTCGAAACGAAACGTGCGCAGCTTGAAGAGGTCGATCTCGTCGGCGTTGCCGGCTTTGACCTCGCGGTCGAGATGCTCCACGGCTTTGTCGAGCTGACCGGCGGCGTCGTTCAGCAACGCCAGACCGTCGCGCGCGAGCTGCAGTCCGAAGTACGCTTTTCGCACGTCGAGGCGAACGAGATTCTTCTGCTTGTTGACGTCGCTCTCGCCGACTTTGATCTGCGCTTCGGCGGCGTGCCACAGATTGGTGAGCTTGCCGAATGTCCAGAGGGGGATGACGCCTTCCACACCGATTCGCCAGAACACGCCCATCGAGCTCGACAGCGAGACTTCCGTGTTCGGGCTGTAGATGTTGTTGCCGCGCACGGTGGGAGCGACGCCGAAACCGCCGGTCGCCGTGAATTCGCTGAAGGGCGCGAAATGCGCCTCGTCGAGCTGCGCGCGCATCGACTGGAGCCGCGCGCGTGACGCCCAGATGTTGGGGTGGTTGCGCTCGGCGAGATCGAGGCAGCGTCGCAACGAAATGCCGTGCGATGGCGCCGGTACAACGGCGGGAGCGGCGCTCGACGCGGCAGGCGGCGCGCTCGACGTTACCGGCGCGGCGTGCTGCGGCTCAGCGCCGCCCTTGGGCGGCGTTTGGGCAGCCGTGAGCGATGGCAGGAGCGCGCCGCTGAAGAGCAGGGCTGCCAAGGCTCGGCCGAGCGGTCGCATTGGGCGGACCATAGCACCGGAGGAGCCGGTCGGGATGCGCACCGCAGGCCAGAGTGGAAACTTGGGCCGGCAGCCAGGTGCACGCGTTTTTCAGTTGCGTAGCGGTCGTTTGCCCATGTCGGCCTTCTTCAAAACGCGGCGAAAGTTCGACCGATCGAGCCCGGCTTGACGAGCGGCTTCGGAGACGTTGCCGCCAGTGCGCCGCAGCACGGCCTCGAGATAGGCCTGCTCGAAAACGGCCAGGGCCTGCTTCTTGGCCTTGGGATAAGGCAGATCCGTTAAACGGCCGAGTGCGTTGGAGAGACCGTCGCGGTCGGGAGGCGACGTGGCCGCATCGTCGTCGGGCCCGCCGCTCGTTTGCTGATCGGGCAGGTCCCCCGGCATGATCGTCTGGCCCTTGGCCATGACCACGGCGTGCTCAATCGCGTGCTCGAGCTCGCGCACGTTGCCCGGCCATTTCTCTTCGCGCAAGAGGCGCATCGCCTCGACGCCGATGCGGGTCACGTCGCGGCTCATGCGCCGCGCGTATTTGCGAAGGAAGTGGTAGGCGAGCAGTGGAATGTCGTCGCGACGCTTTCGCAGAGGGGGCACGCGAATCACGATGACGTGGAGGCGATAGTACAAGTCCTCTCGGAATTTTCCGGCTGCGATCTTGCTCTTCAAGTCGGCGTTGGTGGCGGCGATTACGCGGCAATCGACGGTGACGATGTCGTTCGAGCCGACCCGCTTGATCTCTCCTTCTTGCAAGGCGCGCAGCAGCTTGACCTGCGCTTGCAGGGGCAGATCGCCGATCTCGTCGAGAAAGACGGTTCCCTTGTCGGCGGCCTCGAAGAGCCCCATGCGCGCGGCGACGGCGCCGGTGAAAGCGCCGCGGGTGTGCCCGAACAACTCGCTCTCCACGAGATCGACGGGGATGGCCGAGCAGTTGACCGCCAAAAAGGGACGATCGGCGCGATTGGAATGCTGGTGAATGGCGCGCGCGATGAGCTCCTTGCCCGTGCCGCTCTCGCCGAGGACGAGCACGGTGGCCGAGGTGGGAGCGACGCCGAGGGCGAGCCGATACACCTCGCGCATGGCCGCGGTGTTTCCGATGAGCTCACCGAAGTTCTCGTGTTGCTCGAGCCGCTGCTCGAGCACGTCCATCCGGTCGAGCAGTTGCTTGCGCTCTGCCGCCTTGGAGATGGTCATCGCCACGACGTCGTTGGACGGGAACGGCTTGGTCAAAAAATCGTAGGCGCCGTTTTTTACGGCGGCGACGGCGTCGTCGACGTTGGCAAAGGCGGTCATCATGATGACCTCGACCTCGGGGCGCAGCGCTTTCACCCGGTTCAAGAGGTCCATGCCTCCCATGCGCGGCATCTGCATGTCGACGAGCATGACGTCGACGTTGCCCGCCTCGAGCAAGGCCAGTGCGGCCTGGCCGTCTTCGGCAGTCATCACGTCGAGGCCGAGGCCCATGAGCACGCGCGCCAAACTGCGGCGGAGCTCAGGCTCGTCGTCGACCAAAAGCACGCGCGTCGTCTGCTCCTTCGGCGGAGTACCGGCGTCGGGTACGGGTGTATTTCGCGGCCGCAGGGAAGGAGCCCGCGACGGACGATAAGATGTGGTCATCGACCCCCGACGCCCCCCCCTCCCACGCCCTTTTGCGGCGGTCGCGACGAGGTCGGCGCACCGAGAGCGGGCGTGTAGATGTAACCCTGTTGCTGAAAGACGCAGATGCGATTGCCGCCATCGCGTTTGGCTTGCTGGAGAGCGCCGTCGGCGGCGCGAAGAAGCGCGTCCTTGGTGCGCACGTCGCGCGAAGGGTAGAGACCGACGCCGATCGACACCGTGATGTTGTGGAACTTCTGCGCGTCGATGGAGAACCGCTTCTCGGTGACGTCGCGCCAGATGCGCTCGGCCACCGTGACCGCGCCCCCGAAGTGCGTGCTCGGTAGCACGATGAGAAACTCTTCACCGCCGTAACGCGCGATGACGTCCACGTCGCGCACGCACGCGCGCATGAGCTCCGCGACGGAGCGAATGATGTGATCTCCGAGTTGTCGCGTGCCCGAGTCGTTGTGCGCTTTCAGTTGGTCGATGTCGATAAAGGCACACGCCAAGGGATCATGGTAGCGCTCGGCGCGTTTGAACTCTTCCGAGAGCCGGGTATGCAAATAGCGGTAATTGTAAAGGCCAGTGAGCTCGTCGTGGACGCTCATCTGCTCGAGCTTCTGGCGCGCTTGGGCCACGTGATCGTGCAGGCGTTTGATGCGCAGCATCGCCTCCACGCGGGCCACGAGCTCCTTTTCTTCGAAGGGCTTGCACACGTAGTCGTCGGCGCCGATCTTGAGACCCTCGACCCGGCTTGCGCTGTCGGTTTTGATCGTCACCAGCACGACGGGGAGAAACGACTCATTGGTCATCCCTTTGAGAAGCCGGCACGCTTCCAGCCCCGAGAGGCGCGGCATCATGATGTCGAGCAGGGCCAGCGAGATGCCTCCGCGCGACACGCGTTCCACCGCTTCTTGGCCGTCTTCACACGTCTCCACGACGTAGCCATGGCTACGCAGGATGTTGGCTAGAAGCTCGCGCGTGAGCCGATCGTCGTCAGCCACCAATACGGTGGCGATCGGAGCGGCAGGTAGGGACGGAGAGGGGTCCAAGTCGCGTAGCACACTGCTGCCCGCTGACTCCCCCGCCCGATCCGAAGGCCTGACATGCGGGCGGTCGGAGGCGGACACGACTACAGCAGCATAGCGTAATGGCTCTACCTTGGGGCAAGATCGATCGAGACCCACACGTCGACACCTTCACGTCCCAGGCGCTTTCCCACGAACCCGTCGATGGAGATGCAGCGGCAAGGGTGGGCGTAGCCCAGCGAACCGCGCACTTGAAGGAGCGTGCGGGAGGTGAAGTCCTCCTCTGCCGATATCCGCGCACCTACGCTCCTCGCCAAACGCGCGGCGATTTCGGCTCCGCCCGACCAGCCTTCCGTCGCCAGCCATCCGCCGGACGGCTCCTCAGCCGTCGCGCCGGTGAGCGCCCGCGCCGCCAGCGGATGGACGCCGCGTCGCCCCGCACCTTTCAGCGCCAAATGCCAGCCGTCCTGCTCGCCGAGGCGAGCCTTGCCGACGAGCACCTGCCCTTCATCGCCGTCGAGCGTGGCAGCCCCTTCGCCACCGAGCCCGACGAAGCGTGAGCTCCACGCTGCACGACCACGTGTGACCGGCGTTGTTTCGGAGAGCCCTCCGTCGCCGACCCTCCCGATGCCACCCACGTCGGCTTCGAGCGATCCGCCAGCGTGACCGAGAAGCCTTCCCCACGCGGTTCGAAAGCCAGCCGATGCCGTCGCCATCTGACCTGCGCCGAGTGCGACAGGGCGACCCGTTTGTGCGAAGTAAGCGCCGCTCGTGCGCGCGGCCATCACCGACGCGCGCAGGCGCGGTTCGATGACGTGAACGAGCGGTGCGGTCTCATCGGCAAACACGCGCGCGAGCGGCGCCGCAAGCTCGACACGCGCGGCGCCGATGGCGTCGAGCGCCGACGTTGGCCCGGCGGCCGCGGCGGTGATCGCTTCGCGAAGGCTCATGCGTGCCACCAGTGCCGCTGCGCGCGCGGAAAGCTCGATGCCCCCTTCGGCGCGCGCTAAGTTCGTGCTGCCGAGCACGGTGTCGTCGAGAATCGTTGCCGTGGCGAGACCGTCCCACGCTCCGAAAGCACCGAGCGCGCCCCCTGCCGCCAACGTGGCGGTCGGTCCCCACGCCGGACGCTCGCTCGGCCCGATGCCGCCGCGCGCGCCGACGGCCCGTACGCCGGAGCTGAGAAGGACGCCGTCGGTGAGCCGTACCATGACCTGTGCCGCCGCGCGGTCGTAGCCGCGAGCCGCCTCCTCGAGGGTGAGCGACGCGCTGCGTGCGCGGGTCCCGCGCACGGCATCGATGTCCCACGCGACGGCTCCTCCCTCCGCCTCGGGGTAGGAACCCTGCGCGTTGATAGCCAGGTGATCGCCTTGCAACCGATCCCACCTCACCCGGTTGGTGGAGCGCGGCGTCCAGAACCGGGTGACGAGCTCGAATCCCCCCTTCAAATAGCCGGACGCAGTGATGTCGAGCTGATCGTAGTCATCGCCGTCTTTCCACGGAAGATGAACGCCATCGCCGACGAGAAGGCCGTCTGCTCCGCGGTACGCGACATTCGGCGGAAGGACGCCGGGGCGCGACGGCGCGCGCATCCAGAACCACGGAAGCGCGAAGACCGTCCAGCCCGCGACACGCAGCGATGGGCGCTGGAGCATCAGATCGGCGGGGGGCGCCACGACGCCCCCTTCGAAACCGATCGACACCGGCGGATTGGGGCAAGGGCAGAACACCACTTCGCCCGGCCCTTGCACCTCGATGCCGCGCCCCGAACGACGTAGCGAGAGCGCCGGGCTCGTCAACCGAAACCGCTCGTACGTCACGACGACGTTGCCGCGCAGCACGAGCTCGCGCAGGCGCGCATCGCCCTCGACTTGATCGGCTGAGAACGAGAGCTCGGCCTTGTCGTCTTGAGCCATCGCGGGCCGAGCGAACGTGAATATCGCTCCCAGCGTCGCCAGCGTCCGCTTTGCACCACCCCAAAGTCGAGCTCGTGCCGGCACGGGTGGACTCACGGGCCCGAGATTCGCACAGGCGCGCGCAAAAAACGCTAGCGCGCCGGCGATGTACTCGGGGGGGTCGCGCTCGGCAACGTGCGCGGCGCGTCGGACGCGGGTGCGGCGGGACGCGCGTTGTCCCCCGACGGCGAAGGCGAAGGCGGCGCGGCACTTGGCCCTGGCGACATTTCGCCGTCCGCGGGCTCCTCTGCTTCGCGCCCTTGCCCCTTCGCCGCAGGCGGCTCGAAGAGGCCTGGAACAGCGGGATAGTCGCCGGCCGGAAAATCCACCTCTAACCGCACGCTGCCATTTTCCCCGGGGACGACCTTTTGCGTCGCGCTCACGCTTTTGCGAAGGTCGATGATGAGCTCGACATCGGCGCCGACCGAGAGCAACCGCGCCCGCGCCACCGGCGTGGAGAAATGCGTCGTGATGAGCGCGTTGCGATTGTTGCGCACGGGCACGCGGGCATCATGCATGACGTAGATGAGCACCCCCTCGGCGCGCCGCTCGTCGACGCTGACGGAACGCGTGAGCTCGACATAGATTCGGCTTCTGCCGTCGGGCAAGAGCCGAAACCCAGGGAACGTCGCCAGAGCGGCATCGGATCGCGCTCTCCCGGCAGGAGCCCGGCGCCCGCGGGAGGGGGCCTCCTTGCCGGCCACCGCGGCCGAGTCGGGCGATCCCGGCACCGCGAACTTCGGCTGCGGTTTCTTGCTCTGCGCCGCTGCCAGCGTGGCAAGCCCGCTCAATCCGAGGGCCAAGAGCAAGCGAAAGCACGCGCCGGACATGGCGACGATTAGACCACGGCTACGCGAGCTGCGGCAAATCCCCGACGTCAGGAGGCGAAGGCGTGCCCATGACCAGACGCCCGCGCAGGAGGCCCCACAGCTCCTCCTTCCCCTCCCCCGTCTCCGCCGAAAAACCGACCACGCGGCACCCGGCATCGGCGGCAAGCCGAGCGAGGGCAGGCTTGCGCTGGGCGCGCGGGATCTTGTCGATCTTGGTAGCCACCATGATGATGGGGACCTTGGGGCGGCTCGCCTTGCCCTGCGTGCTCTCGACGTACGTGACGAGCTCCTTCTCCTCGTGTTCCGGGCCGCGCCGAACATCGACCAGCAGAACGACGGCGCGCAGCGTGACCCGCTTGGAGAGGTAACCCTCGATGAGCGCTCCCCAGCGCGACTTCTCGTGCTTGGCGCGCTTGGCAAATCCGTATCCGGGCAAGTCGACGAGCACGGCCTCGAGCCCATCGGCCGCGCGGACGTGAAACAGGTTGAGCTGCCGCGTCGTGCCCGGCGTCGAGCCCGTGCGCACCAAGTTCTTGCGACCGACCAAGGTGTTGAGCAGGCTCGATTTGCCGACGTTGGAGCGACCAGCAAATGCGATCTCGGCGAGCGCCGGGGGGGGCAGCTGGTCTTGCTCGGCGACGCCCGCCACGAAAGACGCCTCGACGATACGGAGTTCCGGTTTCATGATCGCCCGAGCCTTTTGCGAAGCGTTGTCTCCAAGCTGCGCAGCTCGGAGCTTTTTGCGCAGTATGCAACCACGATGAACGCGGTGGCGAAGACGATGGCGCCCGCCACGCCGGGAAGCGCGCGAGCCCAGACGCCCCCGCCCCCGATGCGGGCGACGAACTCGGCGGTCGCGTAACCCGCGATGCCGGCGACGACCGAGGCGAAGCAAGTGCGCGCCGCCGACGCCGCGATTTCGCCGAGCCGCAACGACGGAAGGCGCCGGCCGAGACCAAACCAGAGGAGCAGCATCTGTGCCGCGCTCGACAGCGTCACCGCCATGCTGACGCCCACGTGGCCGAACATCGAGCGCAAAACGAGCGCCGCCACGACGAACACCACCAGGTCGATGGCCGAGATGACGACCGGCGTTCGCGTGTCGCCGAGCGCATAAAAGACGGGGACGATCTGCCGGACGGCGGCGACCGTCCACAGACCGAACCCCTGCGCCACGAGCGCGTGCGCCGTCTCGGTGGAAGCCACCGCGTCGAACGCGCCACGTTCGAAAATCGAAACGACGATGGGACGCGCCAAAGCCACGAAGAGGGCCGTCGCTGGAATCGCGACGAAGAGCGAAAGTCGCATTCCATAGGCGTACGTCTTGGCGACTTCATCGAGCTGGCCCGAGGCAACGAGCTTGGCGAGCGCCGGCAGCGTGGCGGCTTGCAGAGCAAGCACGAAGATCCCCTGCGGAAAATCGCAAAGGCGCATGGCCCACGAGAAATAGCTCTGCGATCCCTCGGGCAGCTGGGAGAGAAACCGGCGCGACAGCATGAGATCGATGGCGTAGATACCGATGCCGGCCATCATCGGCACCATCCGCCCGAGCGCGTCGAGAACGCGCCGGTTACTGAAATCGAAAATGGGTCGCGACGCAAACCCGATGTGTCGCAACGATGGCCACTGCGCGATCACTTGGAGCGCGCCTCCCACTAGCACGCCCGCCGCCAGCGCCAAGATGCGATCTTGTCCCGCCGCGACGAACCAAGCGGGCAAAAGCAAGCACGCCACAACGAACGCGATGTTGAGGAGCCCGGGGGCAAATGCCGCCGCCGCGAAGCGCCCATAGCTATTGAGCGCCGCCATGCCGAGCGCCGCGGTGCCCATGAAGAAGATGTACGGAAACACCCAGCGCGTGAGCAATACCGTCCGTTCGAACGCGCCCGGCCGCGCGTGCATCCCGCCGGCAAAGAGCTCCACCAGCCACGGGGCCCCGACGATCCCGAGCACGGTAACGACGACCAAAGCGACGAGCGACACGCCACGGATGGCGGCGAAGAAACGGCGCGCCGCGTCGTCCCCCTCCTCGGCGCGCACCTTGGCGAGCACCGGCACCACCGCCGCCGACGCCGCACCTTCGCCAAGCAGCGAGCGCAGCGCATTGGGCAAGGTGAAAGCCACCCAGAAGGCGTCGGTTTCGGCGCGAGAAAATATCGCCGCCATGACGGTTTCGCGCACGAGGCCGAGGATGCGCGACACGAGCGTGCCCGCGCCTACGATTCCCGCCCTACCGGGAAGCGCACGCCGCTCTTCCTCTCCGGAGGGCCGGCTCGGGGTGAGTGCGGTCGTGTTCACGCCCACGCTTTAGCCTGCCGGCTCTCGCATGTCTCGTTTTCAGCTCGTCTTGCTACGTGGTAGCTCGGCGCTGGCTACAAACGCGGCAGCTCCGGCTTTTCTTCCCCGTCGAAGTTGGGGCGGCATTCGTCGCATTGGCAGAGCGAGCGCAAATACCGAAAGGTGTAGATTCCCGTTGCGTGCGCGTCGCCCCATTCGAAGCGCAGCGCGTAGCTTCCGACCTGCTCGATGTCGCGCAGCTCGAGATCGCCACCCGGTTTGAAACGCGCTTCGAGCTCGCCCCCGGGGACGAACCGAATCGTGCCCGAATGGCCTTGGCACCCCGCACAGGGGCAGTAGCCGCGCAAAATCTCGTGGGGGTAGATCCCGCGGTGACCGTCAGCCCAGGTGATCTCGAGGATGCGCGCATTGCGGGGCGCCTTGACGTGGGTGGGGTGGGTGCGCGGATCGGGCTGCATCGCCGTCATCATGGTCACGACGGCGAGGCTCTGTCGAGTGGGCTACTCGTCCAGCCCGGCATGTCCAGCGAGCGCCTCGTCGACGAGCTTCTGCGCCACGGCCGTGTCCTCGCGCACGAGCGCGGCATCCCGTCCAGCGGCGGCCGCGGAGAGGCGTGCCCGCGTGGCCGCGTCGACGAGATGATGGTGGGGGCTATGTCCTCCTCCGCAAGACTGGCAAATGAGCCCCCCCGCCCCGGCGTCGACGAACGCAGAGCGCGCCATGTCACAAGCGCGCCCGCAGCGCACGCAGCTATCGAGCTCGAGCCCATAGCCAAAATGCCGCAGCATTCGTAGGCCGCTCGCAGCAAGGTGGGTACCGGGAGGGAGGGCGTCGCTCGGATCATTGAGGCGATCGAGCAGCGCTTCGAGCTCGGCCCACACCTCGCGCTCCGGCGTGCGGTTGGGCGACCCTTCCCGCGTCCAGCGCAACGCCTTTCCGGCGGCGTTCATGCGGTCGAGGTTGGCCAGGATGTGGGTGCGCGGCGTAACGACGATGGCTTCCCGCAGACCGAAGAGCTCGGCTCCGGGGCGCTCGTCGATCGTCACCTTGACCGTGTGCATCGGTTCGAGGGACGCCGCGAACCGGCGTTGGCTCTTACGCGCCCCGCGCGCCATGGCGGCGACTTTGCCGAGCTCCTCCGTAAAAAACGTGATGACGGCGTCGGCCTCCCCGTAGGGGACGACGCGCACGACCAGAGCTCGTGATACGACCCGCTTGGAAGCGGTGCGAAACGGCCTACCCGTGGATGCCCTCGAAGAGCGAAACCGGTTGCTCCCCCGACGAGAGCTCGGTCGGCACGTCGCGGCCGCGCGGTTTGAGGACGATGGAGAGCGCCAGGGTGAAGAGGATGAGCAGCACCACGAAGGCGATCGCGACGCCGAATCTACGCCCTTGTGTCTTTTGGATGGGGGAGGTCATGGGGAGCGGTGTGACCCACGCCACGCGCCGGCTGGAAGTGTAGCGGGCCAGCACGTCATCGACGGGGATGGCGACGGCCCGAGCGTATGCCTTCAAAAAGCCGCGTACGAAGACTTCGCCGGGAAGATCGTCGAAGTGGTCGTTCTCGAGTCGTTCGAGGTTGCCCACCGGGATGCGCGTCGCCCGGGAGACTTCCTCCACGCTCATCGCCCGCTCTTCGCGGTGGCGCTTGAGGTACTGGCCGATCGATTCCATTTCACCTCTTCGAGAACGACGCGCACGGCGTCATCAGCATAGCGACGATTTCAGACTGGCCACACAACGCAGGCCGGCCGGTGTGTTGGGCGAGAGATCACGACACCTCTCCCAGTCTCCTCGGGCAAGCTCGCAGTTTTTTGACTTCGAATACACGCGCGCCCGCGCCTCGAAGGCATCCTGGAGCAACTGACATTCGGGATGATCCGTTTCGACTGCTTGAGAAAGTGCTTGACGGGCCGCCTCGAGATCGCCTTTTTTTTCGAGGGCGAGACCGAGACGGTAGTTGCCGACGCAGTAGCGGGGCTCGGCGTTGATGCTGCGCTTCAATGCCGTCACCGCGTCCTCGAGCTTGCCCTTTTCGAGATAGGCCAGGCCGAGGTTGCCCCAGGCGTCCCACGGCATCTGATAGAGAATGTCGTGGGCGAGCGGGTCGAGGACGGCCACGGCGTCGTCGTACCGTTTTTCCTGAATTAGAATGACGCCCAACGTATTTTGCGCTTCGCGATAGTCGGGCCGGAGCTTCACCGCCTCGCGCGCGGACTTCTCGGCCTCGGGCAAGCGGCAATCGTCGGTGACTCTCGAGGAGGAACAGAACGAGAGGTAAATCAGCGCGGCCAAGTGATGCGCGTCGGCGTTGCCGTCGTTTAGCTCGACGGCCTTCTGCACGTGCGCGAGTGCGCCGCGCGGATCGTGCCGCATCAAGAAAAGATCGCGCGCCATGTCGTATTCGGCATCGGACTGACGCTCGCTGTCGGCGCTGTTCGCACCGCGCGCGCCGCGCGAACAGGCCGCAACCCACAACATCCCTGCGGCCGCGACGGTCGAAAGTGCGAATGGTCCGATCGGACGACGATGCAGCCGGGCTCGGACGCCTCCCCGTCGCGCCGCAAAGCGCGCGGTGGGGGTCGTCGGGGCCTCTCTGCGCTCGCATCGCGCCATTCGTCGTTCTTCGGACCGTTCCTAACTCCGCGTTTCCCGCGAACGTCGCGTACGAAACGAGGCAGAGGGTGGCGTCGTGTTACAGCGGAAGAAAACTCTGACCCGGCGTCGCGCTGCTTCGTTAAGCGAATTGTGAAGCCGCCAAACAGCGCAGGGTCCCAGCGAATTCGCGGGCTTTGGGGAATACCCTTCTGTAAGCCACGCGTCAA
>DATHEQ010000135.1:0-7720 GCA_035318505.1 Polyangiaceae bacterium
TGTGACCTTCCCCCCCACCCGGTCGATCGGCCGGGGTTCACGTCCGGAGAACGGTTCGCGGCCGTCGCCCGGTTCGGGGCAGAAAAAAGGCACGACCGGTAACTTCGCCGCTCGACGCGCGTACTGCCATCGGCAGCCTGAACACTGACCGCGACGCTGCGACCTTACGGCACCCACCGACGGACCCCTCGGCGATGAACGTGGCAGGATATCTTCTCGACTCGCTCCTCGCGAACGGGATTGACACGGTCTTTGGCCTGGGGGGAGGCTCGGTCGAACCGATCCACGACGCCCTTCACGAGCGAGCCGACCGTATTCGCTTCGTCCTGGCGCGACACGAGACCGCGGCTGCGTTCATGGCCGACGCCTACTGGAGGTATGCAGGAAAGCCCGCGGCAGTTCTGACGACATCAGGCGCCGGCATTTTCAATGCTTGCAACGGCATGGCCGAGGCTTTCATGAATCGCGCCGCCCTCGTTTGTATCGCCGGCGCGATCCCTCAATCGCTCATGCACGACTCCGTCCTTCAGAATACCTCGGGGTATGGCGGGTCGCCGGATCTTGCGAAGGTTTTCAATCCGCTCTGTGTATTCTCCCGCGTCGTTACGAATGCCGATGACGCGGCATCGGCGATACGATCCGCGGTCGAGCGTATCCACTACCCACGGCGCGGACCAGCTCTGATCATTCTTCCCAAGGACGTACAAACGCTCCCTTGTAAGGAGGCGATTCACACCGTCGTCGGGCGCTCGCCGCCGGTATCCGGCGATCTCGATCAAGTCATACGCGCAATCGATCGAGCGAGCGTGCCGCTGCTCGTTGCCGGCGAAGGGGTCAAGCGGCAGGGCGCACGTGCGGCCTTGCAAGAGTTGGTGAGGAGCATGAATCTTCCCGTCGTGACGACCGCTCTCGGAGGAGACTGTTTTCCGAATCGAGTGCGGGCTCGTCGCTGCGGCAGGCGTGCATTTCAATCGCGTCCCCGAGCAAGTGCAGGTCGAACTTTCGCTGGCGACGGGATCCATGGGTTACGCGGTAGCGGGCATCATCGGCGCGGCGATCGCCAGGCCGGACCGAGACTCCATCGTCCTGACCGCAGACGGATCGGTGATGATGAACGGCGCTGAGATTCACACGGCCGTGTCCGAAAAGCTCGACATCCTGTTCGTCGTGCTCAACAACAATTCGCACGGTATCGGCACCAAGGCGCAGGAAATATTTTATGAACGGCGACTGCAGGGGACCACCTACGCGCCGGTGGATTGTGCGATGTTGGCGAGAGGTTACGGCGCGCCGTATGTCGACCGCATCGTCGCCTCTGACGAAGTCGACGCCAAAATGTCCGCCGCTTTCAATAGGCGCGGCGTTCGGGTGGTCGAGGTCCTCATCCAGAAAGACGCTTGTCCTCCGATGCTGAACTTTCTGCAACAGGCCGCACGCGAGCCTCACACCAGTATTTTTGATTAGGGTCGACTTCGGATGGACCGGAACACTTTCGTAACCTCGGCTTATATCGGAGCCCCGCCCGATCAGGTCTTTGCTTACTTATGCGATCTCGAAAACTTGAACGAGTGGACTCTCAATAGCCGCATGCGCCAAAAGGTAGCGCCCAATACTTGGCTCGGCACCGCGTCGGGGTACCAGCGCGACCTCTACTATCACCTTCGCGTCAACGACCTGGGGTCGGTGCGAAGCATCGAGTGGCATTGTGGTTTCGAAGTCGATGTGTATTTCCAAGTCTATCCGGTGTTCCTTTTTCGACCATCGTATCTGGCAGAGGGCAATGACGAGCAGGGAGTCTATTTTCATTGGTTGAGCTTCATCGACCCGCAGCGACGTACCCCCATGATCGAACAGGGCATGGGTATCGCGCATCGCGCGGAATGCCGCTCACTGAAGGGCGTATTGGAGCGCAAGGCGGGGCGCAGTGAGTACGTCGAAGGAGCGTATGAGGTTCTCGGCGATACGATCTACATTGCAGCGCCGTTCGAAATCGCCGCCGCCTACCTCAGCGATGCAGGCCGGATCGGCGAATGGTCGCATCTACTGAAAGTAGAACGGACGGAGAGCCCGAACCGGTGTCACTTTCGTGACGAATACGGTCGCCCGCTGGCGGTGTCGTTGCGAACGACCTCGCGTGAGTACTGCTCTCTCATTGAACAAACGGACGAGTACGAAAGCTTCGGGCTTCGGAGGAGCGTATCATTTTTGATTCGCGCCCACGACGCGCTGGGGGATCTCGAAGCAAAGGGTGTGTTCCTTCATCGCATCAGCTTCTGGCCCAAGGCGTCCAACCGACCCTTAGGTAAGGTCGATCGCGCCGATTACCAGGCCGAGATGATCAACGCCAAGCGACTCCTAGAAGCGGAAGCAGGTCACCGAAATGCGTTCGCGCGCGGTTTGAGTTACCTGCCTCGCGCCTCACGCTGAGGAGGTCGGCAACAGCGGGTGGGGTGGACGCTTGCTAAGGCGGCGGCGGCTTCGCTATGGCCTGGAGCAGTTGCTCCGCCGTGATGACGTCGCTCAGATGGAAAGGCAACGACACGTGGACGAGGTCGCCTCCCAGGCGGACCTTGCCGTCGACATCGTAAGGCACGTCATTGTGGAGGGCGACCAACGCCGTGATCACCGCCACGTCTTTCCAGTCCATCGCCATGGGCACGCTGAGAACAGTTCGCTGATCCGACGGGAGCTTCACCTTGTGGTCGATTTCGACCGTGCCCATATCGTACTTGCCGTCGAAAATGACATTGGCAGTCACGGAGCGTGCTTCCAAATCGATCGGGTTGGGGTTTTCCACGCCGAGCTGTGCGAGCACCTCGATACCAGTGGGACTGATCTTGGTGAGGCTGACCTTTTCGGGCGTCATCTTCGGAACCATCGGATCCGACTCCGATGCCGAACACCCACCAACAAGGACAGCCGCAGCGAGGAACATTGAGAAGCGCATGCGGATCACTTTGCATCAGGTTATAGAGAAGAGCGCCCGGGCATTCGTCCGTCGGGCCAGAAACGGATTGCCCAAGCGCCCGGACGGCGCGGCGCAGAGCGGGTCACGTTTCGCTCGGCCGTTAGCTACACCGCAGAAAATCGCGTAAGGAAAGGCGATGCAGGTTCTCGGCAGCAGGGCAGCGGGCGCCCGCCTCGAGCGTATGAAAGCTTCGGCGCGGTTCAAGGACGGTACGTTTCACAACACGCTCCCCGTCGCGCCCGGGCTCAAGAAAGGCACGGGCGTTTCTACGATCAAGGAGTTCATATGTGGCGGGCAGCGTCGCGTCCCGACCGGCGTTCTGCCGGTGGTGAATCCGCTCGAGCACTGGCTGCGGCCCGTGGAGAGCGGGCTTCGCGTGACATGGCTCGGTCACTCCACCGCGCTACTCGAGATCGACGGCCGGCGCGTGCTGACCGATCCCGTCTGGGGCGAGCGCATTTCTCCAGTCCCTTTCGCTGGACCCAAGCGCTTTCATCCCGCACCGGTGAAGATCGAGCAGCTGCCCGCGCTCGATGTGGTCGTCATTTCGCACGACCATTACGACCACCTCGACTACCCGAGTATTCTCCAGCTGATTCCGCTCGGCGTCCCCTTCGTGACCTCGCTCGGGGTGGGCGCCCACCTCGAATCTTGGGGCGTGCCCGCAGACCGCATCACCGAGCTCGATTGGTGGGAATCGAAACAGATCGGCGATCTCACCGTCACGGCGGGCCCGGCTCAGCACTTCTCTGGCCGCAGCGTGGCGGATCGAAACCGCACGTCGTGGTCATCGATCGCGGTGCGCGGGCCGCGCCACAGCGTGTTCTTCAGCGGCGATACGGGCCTCACGCAAGAGTATGGCGAGATCGCGCAGAAGCTGGGGCCCTTCGATTTGATCATGCTCGAAATCGGCGCTTGGCACCCAGCTTGGGGCGACATTCATCTCGGGCCAGAAAATGCCTTGCAAGCGCACGCGTTGCTCGGCGGCGGAGCGTTTTTGCCGGTGCACTGGGGCACCTTCAATCTCGCCATCCATGCGTGGGACGAGCCGGCCGAGCTGCTCGTGAAGCTCGCACCCACGAATGCACCGCTGGTGATGCCGCGACTCGGTCAGCCGATCGAGCCTGGCCATGTGCAATCGATCGATGCGTGGTGGCGTGAGGTGGAAGAGATCGAAACGGCGCCCGCGCCCGTTGAAGCGGTGACCGACCCCATCGATTAGAGAGAGCGAGCTTGACGGATCACTGAACGTATGGTCAGGTAAATCTTCTTTCAGAAGGAGAAGCCGCATGACCGAGCCGATTCCGAGTGCCGTGCAAGAAGTCGTCGACCTCTTTGTCAGCGAGCTCGCCTCGCTCAAGTTCGGCGATCTCGAGCCGGCGAGCCTTGCCGCCGCGTCGGAAGAGGTAAGGGCCATCGCGGCGGACGTGATCCGCGCCGAGGCCGCACTCGAAAACACGCGCGCCGTTCTCGCCGAGAAAAGGGACGCGCTTCTCCAGAAGGCGCAGCGAGCGCTCGCCTACGCTCGCGTCTATGCGGAGAATCAGCCCGAGTTGGCGGCGCGCCTCGAGCGCATCGCGCTGCCGCGCTCTCCGCGACGGAATGCGAAATCCGAGTTGTCGCTCGACGAAGCGAAGCTGAGCGGCGCGCCCGAGACGACGACACCATCACCCCGCCGCCGAGGCCGTCCACGTAGCGATCCCAGCGCAATGCTGGCGGCTCCCGTACCGCAGCTCCTTGACCCGTAATTATACCCGGGTAATATATGGGCCATGAGCGCCCCGCCGACCTATACGACCTTTGCTGGTTCGAAGCGGATCGTGCGCGGAACGCTCGAGGAAACTCTTCGTACGACCAAAAAGAAACTAGACGCCGATCCCGAGCTTCGAGTCCTCATTTTCGAGGACGCAACCGGCCGCCAGGTTGACTTCGATTTCCACGGCTCCGTCGAGCAGGTGGTGGCCAGAGCAAAGCCCAAACCGGCGGAGCGAGCGGGGCCCGGGCGCCCCAAGCTGGGGGTCGTCTCTCGCGAGGTGTCGCTCCTGCCTCGACACTGGGAATGGCTCGAACGCCATCCTCAGGGCATTTCCGCCGGGCTTCGCCGCCTCGTCGACGAGGCTCGCAAGCGCGCTCCCGACGAAGAGCGCGCGCGCCAAGCGCGGGCCGCTGCGAGCCGCTTCATGTGGGTCATGACCGGCGACCTGCCGAAGTTCGAAGAGGCGTCGCGCGCGCTGTTTGCCTCGCACCAACCGCGATTTACCGAGCTCACGCGGTCGTGGCCGGTCGACGTCCGCGAGCACCTCGACGAGCTGCTGCGAGAAGGCGGTGCTTTCGCCGCAGACATCGACGGCAAAACGCGGCACAAAAAGTAGCGCCGTCTTTTCCACGAGCGCAGCTGTCAAATATTACCAGGGTGATAATCGATGTCTCTGCCGACCTCAACCGCCGTATCCGAGCGCAAAACCGTGACCCAAGGCCCGCCTTCGAACGCGCCTCCGCTTGATGCCAAGCCCGCGCCGCGCGGTTTGCATGACATGACGCAGGGTCAGATCCGCGGCCATTTGGTGCGCATGATGCTCTTCGTATTGGCGGGCATGACCATCCAGACCTTGTACGGGCTCATCGACATTTATTGGGTCGGGCGCCTCGGCAAGGAGGCCATCGCCGCAGTCGCGCTCTCGAGCAATCTCATGTTCGTTTCGCTCGCTGTCACCCAGATGCTCTCCGTCGGATGCGTGGCCCTCGTGGCACAGGCCGCAGGAAGGAAGCAACCCGACGAGGTGCAGCGCCTGTTCAATCAGGCGCAAAGCCTGGCAACCGTGGCCGGCGTGCTCTTTCTCGGCGTGTGCCTCGCGCTTCACCGCACGTACGCCGACGCGTTGTCGGGCGACCCCGTCACCGCCGAGCTCGCGGCCACGTTTCTGCGCGGGTTCATTCCCGCGCTCGCCTTGCAATTCTCGATGGTCGCGCTCGGCTCGGCGCTACGCGGCCTCGGAGACATGAAGCCCGGCCTGGTGGCGCAAATGGCCAGCGTGCTGCTCAACATGCTGCTCGCACCTTTCTTGATCTTCGGCTGGATTGGCGGGCATCCGCTGGGCGTCGCCGGCGCAGCGCTCGCGACCCTCGTGTCGACGGTTGCCGCCGTCGCCGGTCTGACCATTTATCTCTTCAGCGGCCGAACCTTTCTACGTTTGCGTCTCGAGCATTGGCGGCCGCATTTGCCAACCTGGCGCAAGATGATCAGCATCGGTTTGCCGGCGGGGGTCGAATTCTTGCTGCTCTCGCTGACCATGGGAGTCATCTATGCCGTGACTCGTCCGTTTGGCCCGGAGGCGCAGGCTGGTTTCGGCATTGGCTCGCGGCTGATGCAGGCCGGCTTCATTCCAGCCGTCGCCATCAGCTTCTCGGTCGCAGCGGTCGTCGGGCAAAACTACGGCTCGGGCGCGTTTGCGCGCGTGCGTGAGGCGGCGCGCGAAGGCACGAAGCTCGTGTTCGTATTCATGCTTTTCTTCACCGCGCTCTGTCACGTCGTGCCAGGTTGGCTGGTGGGGCTTTTCTCGCCGTCTCCCGAGGTCATTGCGGCGGGCGTCGACTACTTGAAAACGATCTCGTGGGGCTACGTCGGGAGTGGCATCGTCTTCGTGTGCGCGGGCGTCTTCCAAGGTCTCGGCAATACCTGGCCGTCTCTTGCCGCCTCGGCCTTGCGAGCCGTCGTCTTCATCACGCCGCTCCTCGTCCTCTCTACGCGCGCCGGCTTCACCATGCACACCATTTGGCTCACCTCGCTAATGACCGTCGCCTTCCAATTCACCGTGCAGCAGTTCTTTCTACGCCGCGAATTGCGCCTGAAGGCTCCGGCCTGATCGGTGCATCCTATGGTTTGCCGAGCCCGGCGCCGGCCACGACGATGGCAGGAACGTCCGCGGTCATGACGCGCGAGTACGCGTAAGGCGGCGTGAGACTCCCCGTCGATGTCGCCGGCTGGGCACCGGTGCATCGGTCGAAGATGTTGTCGCCAACGTCCCAGCTGCCGACCATGGGGCTGTCCCACGAGCCGATGGCGTCCTTCGAGTTTTCGAAGTAGTTGCCCTCGGCCTTCACCACGGCGCCCATGCGACTGTTGATGCACGAGCCGCTCGTGTTGTCTTTATAGTAGTTGTTGAACACGTGCGCTCGGCCGAATCGGATGCTGGGCAGTCGCGAGCCGCAATCGTGGAAATAGTTGTGGTGATAGGTGGCGCGGATCGCGGTGTCGGCGATTTGCCCGTCGCCCGAGCTGATCAAGCTGGCTTTGTAGTGGTCGTGGATCACGCACCACGACACGGTGATGAACGACGCCTCGTTTTTGATTTCGACGAGCCCGTCGTAATAGTCCTTGTCGTGCGTGAGGTCGGAAGAGAGCTCGCAATGATCGATCCAGATGTTCCTCGCCCCACCGGTGATCTCGATGGCGTCGTTGGCGTCGGAGGCACCTTCCGCCATGACGTGCGAAACGGCGATGTTGCGAATGATGACGTTGCGCGAGCCGTTGACGGAAAGGCCGATCCCTCGCAGGTGTGCCGACGTTCCGACGCCGAGAAGGGTCTTGTGGGAGGCGATGGAGATCGCTTCCGCGCCCTCGAAAAGGCGATCGAAGACGACGACGTAGGGGTCGGGGCTCGCCAAAAATATCTTGAGGTCCTCGAGCGTCGACGCGGTTACCGTCTGACCGAGTGAACCTCCCGTCACGACGTAGGGTGTCCCGGCGTCGTC
>DATHEQ010000136.1:0-5515 GCA_035318505.1 Polyangiaceae bacterium
GCTCGGAGGGCCGGACGCGGGCCGTTGGCTCTATCCTCCCGAAAACGCACAACACGTCAGCGCCATGATCCTCATGCCCCTCGTCGAAGAACCCGGGTGGCGTGGATTTGCCCTCCCTCGTTTGCAGCCGCGTTATGGAAAGCTCGGGGCGAGCCTTCTGCTAGGCGTTTTGTGGGCTTTCTGGCATACGATGATGTTCATCTTGCAAGGCGCGACCTCGCTCATCTTCATCGTGTCGATAGCGAACATCATCGCAGGAAGCGTCGTTTTCAGCTGGATCTACAACCGCACGCGGGGCAGTCTCTTCATCGCCGTTCTCGCCCACGTCGGCGTGCATTGGAATAACCCGTACCACGCGCTCCCCGACAACTTCACGCCGTTTGCGGTCTACACTGTTGCCATTGCCGTCGCGGCATGTGCCATGGTGCTCGGCGACCGCAGCACGTGGCAAGAGGACCGCACGGTCCCCGCCCCTTGATCTCGCAACATGCCCCCCACCAAAACCGCGCCCCCGCAGAAACCAACGTTTTTCGCCACACCCGAGAAGTTCAGGGCTTGGCTCGAACGCCATCACGCCACCAAAAAGGAGCTGCTGGTCGGCATCCACAAGAGGGGCAGCGCCAAGCCGAGCATGACCTGGCCCGAGTCGGTCGACGAAGCGCTGTGTTTCGGGTGGATCGACGGCGTCCGGCGCAATGTCGGCGCCGACGCCTACACGATTCGCTTCACGCCGCGCCGACCGACCAGCATCTGGAGTGCCATCAACGTCGCTAAGGTGGCCAACCTGACCAAGACCGGCAAAATGCGTGAAGCCGGGCAGCGCGCGTTTGCTGCGCGCACTGAAGCGAGAACAGGCGTTTATTCCTTCGAGCGCAACGAAGCCGCCAAGCTCACGCCGGAGCAGGAGAAGATCCTGCGGGCGAATCGAAAAGCCGCTGCTTATTTCGACGCGCAACCCCCTTGGTACCGGCGCACGGCGACTCACTGGGTGATCAGTGCAAAACGAGAAGAGACGCGCGCGCGCCGTCTCGCTCAGCTCATTGCCGACAGCGCCGCCGGCCGACCCATCGGTCCCCTCACCCGCCCGGGATCGAAACCGACCTAGTCAGCTGACGCTCGTCACTCCGGCAGTGGGATGAACTCGACTTCGTCTCCAGGGACTTTGGGAAACCGCCCCTCTTTCCAATCCTGCCGCGCTTGCGTCAGTCGCTCTTGCGAGCTCGAGACGAAGTTCCAGTCGATGTGCCGTTCTCCATCGAGGGGCGCGCCACCCACCAGCACGATGCGGGCCGACGGCTCGGCGCGAATGACGGCGTCTGCCCCGCTCGGCAAGAGGAGCATGCGCCCCACCTCGGCGCGATCGTCGCCGCATTGAATGGCGCCTTCGACGACGTAGACGGCGCGTTCCTGGTGTTCGCTCGGTAGTCCGAGCTCGCTGCCCTCCGGCATCATCGCGTCCACATAGAAAAGCGACGACAGGCACGCGACCGGCGACGATATTCCGAATGCGGTTCCGGCGAGCACCCGCAGCTGCACGCTTTGCACGGTCTTGCCCGGTAAGGTGCCGGCGGGATGGTGATGGAAAGAAGGCTCCGCTTCTTCGACCCCGCGAGGAAGGGCGACCCAGAGCTGAAGGCCGTGTAGCCGCGAGCCGCGCGCGACCCAGTCGGGATGGGTTCGCTCGGAATGGACGATGCCGCGGCCCGCGGTCATCCAGTTGATATCGCCCGGACGAATCGCCTGGTGCGAGCCGAGGCTATCGCGGTGGATGATTTCCCCCTCGAAGAGATAGGTCACGGTCGCCAAGCCGATGTGCGGATGCGGCCGGACCGTCATCCCGCCGCCCGGCGGAAAATCCATGGGACCGAAATGATCGAAGAAGATGAACGGGCCTACCATGCGGCGGCCCGTCGAAGGCAAGGTGCGACGTACGACGAATCCGCCCAGATCGCGCAGCCGGGCGTCGATGATGCCGACGCCGGCGGGCGAAGTGACAGGACTCAAGCCGCCCGGTTCGACGGCGCGCGTGTTGCTCATGGCCACGTCTTACCGCTCCCTCTTGCTGCCGTCGAGCAAAGCGCGGAACACGCCGAAGGCGTCCGAAGTTCGATGCCTCGGCACAAGTGAAGGATGCGATGATACTCGGCCGAAATGGCAAACCGCGATGGAGACGTTTCTCGCGCCTCTCAAACGACTCGCGCAGCCGGGCGAGCACGCGCCACAAGAGCCATTGCACCAACGCTGCTCGCGCAACGTCTCGCGGCTCAACAGCTAGCGTCCCCAGCGTTCGACGAACCACGCGCGTTGGTGCGCTGGCTCGGCGCCGTCCAAGCTCAGGACTACGCGGGCGCAAAGTGGGCGGTGGGGCTTCGTCTTTCGGACCGCGAATTGGGAGAAGCCCGCGTCGAGCGCTGCCTCGCCGAGGGCACGATCCTACGCACGCACGTCATGCGCTGGACGTGGCAGCTCGTCCTGCCCGAAGACGTACGCTGGATGCTGGCGCTCGTCGCGCCCCGGCTCTTGACGCGCGCGGCGCGGAGGCACCGTGAGCTCGATCTCGACGCGGCAACGTTTCGAAAAAGCAGCACCCTCCTCGAAAAGACGGTGCGCGACGGCCGTCATCGAACGCGCGACGAGCTCGCCGCGGTTCTCGCCAAGGCGGGCATCTCGACGGCCAAAGAGCGCCTTTCGCACCTCCTCGGGCGGGCGGAGATCGACGGCGTGCTGTGCAGCGGCGCTCGGCGCGGCAAACAATTCACTTATACGCACCTCGATCACCGCGCGCCCACGCAGCGCTCGCCGCTCGCGCGTGACGAAGCGCTCGCGGAGCTGGCACGGCGCTACTTCGCGAGCCGCGGGCCCGCGCTGCTCGCCGATTTCGCCTGGTGGTCCGGGCTCAGCGCGTCCGACGCGCGCGCCGGGCTCGAGGCGATCCGTTCGTCGCTCGTGTCCGACGTCATCGATGGACACGCCTATTTTCATTGGGCCGAGAGCGCCACCGTCGCGGCGCCCAAACGCGCTTGTCACTTGCTGCCAGCCTTCGACGAATACTTGGTGGCCTACCGCAACCGCGATGCGCTGCTCGATGCCGAGCACGCCAAGCGCCTCAACGCGGGCGGCGGCATGCTCAACCCCGCCGTCCTCGTCGACGGCCGCGTCATCGGCACTTGGCGGCGCGAGCTGGCGCCCGCCGCCGCTCTCCTCGAGGTGAACCTTTTCGAAACACCCACCGCAAAACTGCAGCAAACGATCGCGCGCGCGGCAGCGCGCTTCGGCCATTTTCTCGGGGTAGAAACGCGCATCGAGCGGTGGTCAGCCGGCGGCAAACGGCTCCGCGCGCCTTGACCCGCGGAGGAGCTAAAGTCCGAGGAGAAAGGAAAGCGCGCGCCGCACATCGCGAAGCGGGGGATCATCACGGTCGCAGCGGCCCTCGCACTCGCCGCGATGCCACGCTCACCCGGAGGAAACGATGTCCGAAGACGAACGCGCCATTCGCAACATCATCGCAACCTGGATGACCGCCACCCAAGCCGGAGATCAACAGAAGGTGCTGAGCCTCATGGCCGACGACGTGATCTTCATGGTGCCGGGGAAGGAGCCCTTCGGAAAAGAGGCGTTCGCGGCTTCGGTGCGCGACATGAAAGACGTTCATATCGAAGGCAAGAGCCGCGTCGAAGAGGTCGTCGTCGCGGGCGAATGGGCATGGTGCCGCACCCATTTGGAGCTGACAGCCACGCCGCCCAGCGGTCGGGTCATGCGCCGCTCGGGCTACACGCTCTCCATTCTTCGCAAAAAACCCGACGGCAACTGGGTGCTCGCGCGCGACGCGAATCTGCTGACGAGCGAGTGAGCTGCTCGAGCCGGCGCGTTACGGAAGCGAGGCAGGAGGCCGAGCTCGAACCCGAGGAGACAACCGCGATGCGATTCATGATCATGCACAAGATGACGGACGAAATGGAAAAGGGTCTCCCGCCGGATCCGGCCATCATCGAGGGCGTCGGCAGGCTCGCCGAGGAGGGCCTGAAGGACAACGTCTTCGTCTCGGGCGAAGGACTCAAACCTTCATCGCAGCGGGTGCACATCGCTTACAAGAACGGCAAGCGCACGATCACCGACGGGCCCTTCACCGAGGCCAAAGAGCTCGTCGGCGGCTTCGGACTCATGCGCGTCGGCTCGAAAGAGGAGGCGATCTCGTGGTGCGACAGGTTCGCGGCCGTGATCGGCGACGTCGAGCTCTTCCTCGGTCCGGTCGTCGAGCCGTGGGACATCGGCATCATGCCGAAGCCGGAGAACCCCCCGCTCCGCTACATCTCGATGCACAAGATGGACGAGCGATCGGACAACGATGCACCGCCGGATCCGAAGCTCATGGCAAAGATGGGCGCCCTCATCGACGAGATGACCAAGGCGGGCGTTCTGCAGGCGACCGGCGGCCTCGCGAGCACGAAGAAGGGCGCCCGTATCCGCTTCGAAGGCGGCAAGCGCACCGTCATCGACGGGCCGTTCGCCGAGTCGAAGGAGCTCGTCGCTGGCTACGCGATCCTCAATGTTCCGTCGAAGGCCGCAGCCATCGAGTGGGCCATGCGCTTCGGCGACATCGTGAAGGTGAACGAGGTCGAGATCCGGCAAATCCCGGAGTAGTGAGTCCACCCACGGACGCCGAGGACCGATCAGCTCAGCTCGGCGCGACGCTGCGTTCTGCAGTCGGCGGGTCGAGCAGTCGCGTGAGTGCGTTGAGCAGCATCACGGGCACGATCGGTTTGGCGAGATGCATCTGGAACCCGGCAACCAGGGCTCGCGCTTCGTGCTCGCGGCCCGCATAGGCCGTGAGGGCGAGCGCTGGAATTTCAGAGACGGTTCGAACGCGTCGGATGAATTCGTAGCCGTCGGCCCCCGGCATGCCGAGATCCGCGACCAGAACGCGCGGATGAAACTCCTCGAGCATGGCGCACCCCTCTTCCGCGGAGCCGGCCGAACAAACCACGGCGCCTTCTTCCGATAAGATCTCCGTAAAGAGTTTGCAAAAGTCCATCTCGTCATCGACGATCAGGATACGAACGCCGCGCCGGCGCATTCCTGGCCCAGCAGCGACAGCGTCGGGCAAATCGGACAGTCGAGCGTCGCGCAACCGTGCGCTGTCCTGCGAAAACAGCGATGGGAGGGGCCATCTCACGACGAACGTGGAACCACGGCCAACGCCAGGGCTTTCGGCTCGCACGGTACCGCCGTGCATTTCGACCAGATGACGAACGATGGCGAGTCCGAGGCCCAGCCCTCCATGCTTTCTCGACATGCTGTTGTCGGCTTGTCGGAATCGCTCGAACGCATAAGGCAAAAAGTCCGATTCGATTCCCTCGCCGTCGTCGATGACGGCCACGTGGGCGCAGCCTTCGACGGTTCCGACGGAAGCTCGGACGTGGCCACCTGCAGGTGTAAACTTGACCGCGTTGGAAAGGAGGTTCCAGAAGATTTGCTGCAGTCGTTCGGCATCGCCGAGCACGAGGGTGTCCGTCTC
>DATHEQ010000137.1:0-2576 GCA_035318505.1 Polyangiaceae bacterium
GGCCACGATGCCGTGTTTGCGCGACCATCCGGCGGCGACTTCGAGCACGTAAAGGACAGGGCAGTCGATCGATCGGGCGCCGTCATCGAGTGTCGGTGCGTTCTCGACGATGCCCGCCACGAAACCTTCGCGGTCGATGAAAAGCATGTCGAGGGGGATGCACGTATTGTGCATCCAGAACGACTGAATCGTCGGCGTTTGCCACGCAAAAAGCATCCCCTTGTCGTCGGCGAGGCTGCGCCGGTACATGAGACCCCGCTGGTGTTGCTCGTTGGTGATCATGAGCTCGACCTCGAGCCGCGGCGCGTCTTTCGATTCGGGAAAAGCAACGTGCCCCACCGGGACCATCGGCGGGCCGCCGGCGGGATCCTTGGGGCATGCCGGATCGAGGCTGTAACGTGGAGGCGGCGGTGGCGCGGCCGGTGTCTTACGAAGGCACGCCGGTCGCGGACCACTCGGGGGGGCAGCGGAGGATAAAGCGACGGATGCGGGGCCCACCGCCGCGACCGCCGTCGGTTGGGCTGCGGGCTCGGGCGTCACTTTTTCACAGCTCGAGCCGAGCGAAAGAAGACCGCAGAATCCGAGCGACAGGGCGACGAGGGGGGCTCGGGGGCGCAACATCGGACGCGCCTTCTTACACCAAGGACGCCGGGTGCGCGACGGGCGCAGGCGCGACGAACCCCGTGATGCCGCCGATCATCGATCTGGCTGCGAGAATCTGACAAAGTGAAGCGCGAGGGCGCAGACAACGTGACCGAATCGCGTACCGCAATGACGAGGGTCGGACGCTTGCTCTTCGCGGCCACGCTCTCCGCGTGCGGTGGATCGCTCGTCGAGCCGAGCGCGGACGGCGGAGGGCGGCACCGTGACGGCGGATTGGTCTCGGGCGACGCGGGCGACGCCGATGGTCCCCCGGTCTTCATCGACGACATCTGCGTCGATGCAGCGCGGACGCCGCCGTTGCTCGTGTGTGACCCGTTCCTTCCTTCGTCGTGCCCCGCGGGCAAAGGGTGCTACGCGGTTCCGCCTCGCGCGAGCGGCGCGTGTCAACCGGGAACGTTCGGAACCATCTGCTCGGCCGAGGGCAGAGGGGCGCAAGGCGTACCGTGCAGCGATACGACCGAGTGCCTCAGCAGCCATGTGTGCGTCAAATCGGGACTCGGCAACCACTGCGCGAAGCTCTGCAAGGTGAGCGAGCTCGGCTCGTGCAGCGACGGCCGCGTCTGCCGATTGCTCGATCTCTCCGGTTCGGGGTGGGGCGGGTGCGAGTGAACCAGCGCCGGCCCGCGCGCACCCTCGTGGCCGCGGCGCTCGTTCTCGTGGCGACGAGCCGCTGCGGCTCTCGCACGACGACCAGCGCCATCGAGGGTCCGCCCGAATGCACGCGGGACGAAGATTGCGACGGCGCCGGAGACCGGTGTCTCCCGGTGCAGTGCACGCGCGGCGCGTGCGAGCAGCGCGCCCCGGTGAACTGCGACGACAAGAACGCGTGCACGAGCGACGTGTGCGATCCCGCGACCGGCGCCTGTTCGCATCCCGACGCCACGGTCGATCTCGATCACGATGGCCACCGTGCGCCGTTTCCGGGCAAAGTCGCGGGCGAAGCGGGCGCGTGTGGGGACGACTGTGACGATCGCAACGCCGCGGCTTTCCCCGGCGGGACCGAGGAGCCTGACAGCTCCGACAACGACTGCAACGGCATCGTCGACGATGGCTCCACGCTCGTGCCAAGCGGCGAGGCCGTTCTCGTTTCCGAAGGGCTCGCGGTCCCCGAACCTTCGGCGCTCGCATTCGCGAACGGCAACTACATTGCTGCCTTCAACGCCGAACTCGAGAAGCGGACGGCCATCTTTCTCATGCCGCTGACCCGAACCGGATCGCGGGCTGGCCCCCCGTCGCAGCTCGGCGCCAATCCGGCCGACGTCACCGGCGGATCGCTGGTGTGGATCGGCGATCGCTTCGGCATCGCCTGGAGCGACCGGCGCGAAGCGCGCGGCCCGACCCTCAATTTCGAGGCGTATTTCAATGTGCTCAACGCCGATCGCACGAAACGCATGGCCGACGCGCGGATTTCGCGCGCGGACGGCTTTTCCCTCGGAGCCACGGTCGTGTTCACCGGGCTCGAATTCGTCGTGCTCTGGCAGGACGACGGCCAGAATGCCTTCGGCATCGACGAGCTCTACGCGCAGCGCGTCGATCGGGAGGGCGTGCTCGTGGGAGACAACGTCAAGATGGCCAACGAAGGGCCCCAAGTACAAACCGCACCCGCCATCGCTACCGGGAGGCGCTCACTCGGCGTGGCGTGGGTCCGCGGCAACGCGGTGGAAGGATCGCACCGCGTCGTCTTCGCGCCCTTCGATTTCCAGCTGGGCGCGCTCGCGCCCACCGCGGTGCTGAGCGGCTCCATGACGAGCGCCGTTTATCCGACGATCGTCCAGAGCGCGTCGCAGTACGTCGTCGCGTGGTACGAAGACCCGCCCGGCCCCATGATTTTCGGCGCCGTTCGCGACGAGCTCGGTCAAGACGCGATCGCCGCCAAGGTCCTCACCCTCGGCCATCGTCACGCGCGCAGCCCC
>DATHEQ010000138.1:0-10964 GCA_035318505.1 Polyangiaceae bacterium
CGGGGAGGTTTTCGGTGCACTCCGAGACCTTGCACGACGCCGTTCCGAGCGCGACGAGGGCACCGCAAGAGAGCATCGCAATTTTGAGCGCAAGGTTCATGAGCGTCCTCTTGGTAAGGGAAACGAAGCGGGCCCCGGCCCCGTGCTTCTTTTTACACGACCGTGGAGACGGCGGACCATTTCTCTCAATCCCGCCCAGGGCTCAAGGTCGGAGCCGACTGTCGACAAAGCAAGTTCTCATTGGGTCCGACTGCTCGGGCGGGAGAGTTATTCACGGTGCGTCGGCAAAAACGCGGCGCCCCGGACGCGTTACCGATCCTGGCGCCGTCATCCCTACATCGGCGTTCGCGTCAGGTCGCCTTACGGAATTCTGCGTGGATCTGGCGCGTCAACGCACCGGGCTTGCCGCCGCCGACGGGACGGCCGTCCAGATGGACGACGGGAAGAACCTCGCGCAACGTGGACGATATGAAGAGCTCGTCGGCCTCGATCAGCTCTTCTTCGCGAATGTCACGGATGCTGATGTGAAGTCCGAGATGCTCGGCGGCATGCAGCAAATAGGCACGCGTGATGCCGGAAAGAATTCCCGACTCTTCGGGCGCGGTGACGAGCCGGCCATCTTTCACCAAAAAGACGTTGGAGGTCGTTCCCTCGAGCACACAGCCCCGGCCGTCGACGATGAAGGCCTCGGTGGCGCCCTGTTTTCGTGCTTCGCGGATGGCGAGCACGCTGGTCAAATAGTTGGCCACCTTGGCCCCCGCGGCCGGCGTGGCATCGGTCGCGCGCACCGTGCGGAACGTGATGGCGCCAATGCCGTCGCGGTAAGCCTCGGGTGAAGGCGGCTCGAACGGTTCGATAAGAATGACGCGGTTGGGATGATGGGCGAGCGCAGGGTCGAGCCCGAGCGGCCCGGTGCCACGCGTGATCATGATGCGGGCGAAGCTTTCCGGATTTTGGGCGAGCGTGATTCCTTGCTCGACCTCGGTGGCGATGACCTCGAGCGAAACCGGCAGCTCGATGAACAGCCGTTCGGAGGAACGAGCCAGTCGATCGAGGTGATCACCGAGCGCGAATGCTTTTCCGTTGTAAGTCCGCACCGTCTCGAAGATCGAATCGCCGTAGAGAAAGCCGCGGTCATAGATGGAGATGCGGGCTTCTTCGGGAGTGCAAACGCGGCCGTTGATGATAGCGATTCGCATGACGCGAGCTTTGCCACGGCGCGCGCTCCACGCCAAGAGCGCTCGCTCGGCGGACAGTTGGAAGACCGGCCGACCGGCGTGCGAGAGACTGCTAGGCTGCCCCACCATGAATGCCTCGACCTCGCACGAGCCCCTTCTGCTCGGCCGTCCCATCCGCCTCTCGGACCTCGAAGACGTGGCGCGCCGCGCGCGCCGGGTCGAGCTGGCACCCGAAGCGCTCGTAGCGGTACGACGCGCCCGCAGCATCGTCGATCGCCTCCAGAGCGGCGACAATCCGCGCCCCGTCTATGGCATCAACACCGGATTCGGCGCGCTCTCCGAGGTGCATATCTCGCCGAGCGACGTGCGCGCCCTGCAACGCAATCTCGTGCGTAGCCACGCTTGCGGCGTGGGGCCCGACCTCGGCGACGACGAAGTGCGCGCCATGATGGCGCTGCGGGCCCAAGTGCTGTCGCTCGGCCACTCCGGCGTGCGCGACGTGGTCATCGATCGTTTGCTCGAGATGCTCAATCGAGGCGTCCTGCCGCGAATCCCCGCGCAGGGGTCGGTGGGCGCGTCGGGCGATCTCGCGCCTCTCGCGCACTTGGCGCTGGTGCTGATCGGCGAAGGAGAAGCACGCTTCGAAGGTGCGCTCTTGCCCGGCGACGAAGCCCTCTCCCGGGCCGAGATCGAACCGCTCGTGCTCGAAGCGAAAGAGGGGCTCTCCCTCATCAACGGCACGCAGTACATGGCGGGGCTCGGCGCATTGGCGTTGCTCGACGCGGGGCGCCTTTCCACGCTGGCCGACGTGGCCGGTGCCATGAGCCTCGAGGCGCTGAAAGGCTCACAGCGCCCCTTCGATGAGCGGCTCATGGACGTGCGTCCGCACCCCGGACAAAGGGAGAGCGCGTCGAACCTCCGCCGCATGTTGGCAAAGAGCGCCATCATGGAGAGCCATCGTGATTGCGGCAAAGTGCAAGACGCGTATTCACTGCGCTGCATGCCGCAAGTGCACGGCGCTTCGCGCGACGCCTTACGCTGGGGCGCGGGGGTGGTCGAGCGCGAGCTCAATAGCGTCACCGACAATCCCCTCGTTTTTTCGAGCGACGCCGCCCACCCCGAAGCCGATCTCATTTCGGGAGGAAACTTTCACGGGCAGCCGCTCGCTCTCGCGCTCGACCTCGCCGCGATGGCGACAGCGGAGCTTGCCAACATCAGCGAGCGCCGCGTCGAGCAACTGGTCAATCCCGCGCTATCCAGCGGGCTGACGCCATTTCTCGCCCCCCAAAGTGGGCTCGAGAGCGGCTTCATGATTGCCCAGGTCGCGAGTGCCTCACTCGTCAGCGAAAACAAAATCCTTTGCCATCCCGCAAGCGTCGATTCGATCCCTTCCTCGGCGGGCAAAGAGGATCATGTGTCGATGGGCAGTGTAAGTGCACGAAAACTGCGGCAGATCGTGGCCAACGTCGAAAGCTCGTTGGCCATCGAAATCTTGACCGCTTGCGCGGGGCTCGATCAACGTAGGCCATTGACGCCGAGCGCCGGGGTCACTGCCGCTTATCGCTTCATCCGTCAGTTCGTGCCCGAAATGAAAGGGGATCGCCCTCTTTACCGCGATATCCACAAGGTGCTCGAGGTCGTGCGGAGCGGCGCCTTGCGAACTGAAGTCGAAAAAGAAGTGGGCGCTCTCGAATGAAAAAGAGTATATCGTTCGCGTAAGTGCTTGTTTGAAGATGGCCTCCTTTTGGCTTCGTCCAGGGGCAGTACGAAATGACCGAGCCGCCGAATACGGTTGTCTGCACGAGCTGCAGCTCAAAGTTCCACGTTCCCGACGAATTGATTCGGGGCAAGCTCGTGAAGTTCCGCTGTCGGAAGTGCGGTTCGGCGATTGATGTCGACGGGCGCAGGAGTGCCCGGCCTCCCGCGGGCCCGGCCCCGACGGTCGAACCGGCCGCCGTCGATACGCCTGCTACGTTTTCGCAGCGAACGCTCCCTCCGCCGCGCCCTCCGGTCGCGCTGTCGACGAGCTCGCCGAACGTACATCCGTGGCCCGAACCGCCCCGGACGCGAAGCAGCGCGCCGCCCATTGCCATTTCCGAAAGCGCGGCACCAGAAGCGTCGTTGCCGCCCGTCGATGCGGCGCGCGACCCGTCCAACCGCGGACCCAAGATTGCGGCCGTCGTCGCGTTGCTCATTGCGGCGGGGCTGAGCGGCTTCGGGCTGGCCATGCGCACGCCCGACGGATCGGTCGCCGCCTCGACGGAAGAAAAAGCGCGCCCGGAGCGCGTCACCGTGCCGACCGACCCGCGTCCGGCCGCGGGTCGAACGCGCCCGGCCAATGAAGCAAAGGTCGAAGCCTCCGATCGCTCGCCCCGAACCGCGACGCGAGTAACGGATTTGCCCCCCGCGACGGAGGGCGTGCAGCCGGCTGCCCCGTCACTTGCCGCCGCTGCCAAGCCAGCAGAAGCGGTGCCCGAGAGACAAGAGCCGCCGGCCGAAGCGGTCAACGCGGCGCCGGCGTCCGACGTTCCCAGCGCGGCGGAGGTGCCCGAACCGGCGCCCGCCATTGCGGCGGAGCCCGGAGCGAGCAACCCGCCATCGACAGCTGGCAACGCTGCGGCGACGGCCGCCCTCGCCAATAGCGCCGCGATACCGAACGGGGTAGCGGGTCAGCCGGCCGCAATCCTGCCCGCGCCCCCCTCACCCGCTCCCCGCGCCAAGGGCGATTTCAATACGCAGGCGGCACGCGAAGCTTTGGAAGATGCCGCCGGACGCGCCGGCAAATGTCGCAACATCGATGCACCGACGGGTACGGCGCGCATCGCGGTCACGTTCGCGCCCAATGGACTGGCCACGAACGCCGTTATCGAATCGGGGCCGTTGGTTGGCACGGCGGCCGGAACGTGCGTCGCCTCCAAGTTCCGCGCCGCGAAAGTGCCGCCTTTTTCGGGCGAATCGGTGATCGTGCGCAAGAGCGTCCTCTTCTAAACCGAATACGCTCTCTTCTGACTTCAACTGATCGGCATGACCTTGCCGACGTGGGCAGGCGACGCGAGCGGCAGCTCGACCCGCACGCGCGTGCCGCGCCCGGGCAGCGAGTCGAGCTCGATGCGGCCGCCGTGCTGGTCGACGATCTTGCGCACGATGGAAAGCCCAAGGCCCGTGCCGGCTTCTTTGGTGGTGAAGAACGGATCGAAGATCTCGGGGAGGATGCGGGGGTCGATGCCCGGCCCGCTATCGCCGATCTCGACGACGACGATCGACTGCGGTGAGCTCACCTTGACGGAGAGAATGCCCTCCTCGGGCATTGCGTCGAGTGCGTTGACGAGCAGGTTGATCACGACCTGCCGCAGCTTTTCGGGATCGCCGTTGGCGACACAGCCGGACGCGATCTCGGCCTTCAGCTCGACATGATGGTCGTTCAGCGCTTCGGCTTGGAACTCGAGCACCTCTTCCACCAAACGGGAAACGTCGACGGGTTCGTGCCGGATTCCGCGCGGGCGCGCGAGCTCCAAAAACTCCGTGAGGAGCCGTTCGAGCCGGCCGATCTCGCCCTCGATGATGGTGACGCGCGCGCGCATGGTGGAGCGCGCTTTCTCGTCGCTCAAGCGATCGACGCCGCGCGCGAGAAGGTGCAGCTGCAGCACCGCCGCGTTGAGCGGATTGCGCACTTCGTGAGCAAGGCCGAGCGCGAGCGACCCCATCGCGGAGAGCGCTTCCGCATCGGCGGCACGCCGCTCGAGCGCGCGGCGCTCGGTGACGTCGAGACCGATGCCGTAGACGAGATCCGGTTCGCCGCGCGCCCCGCCCACACCCGATAAATGCCAGCGGATGCGCCGTACGCCGCCGCTCTTGCCCAAGATCCCCGCTTCGACTTCGGCAGTGAGCGTCGCCGGAGACGACGCCTTTTTGGGGCGGCCCACTTCGGTCACGGCCAGGGTGAACTTGTCGCGGTCATCCGCGGCGATGTACCGCTGGACGAACGGCTCGCCGGTCGCCGCGCTCGCCGAGACATCGGCGAGCACGGCGGCCCGCGGATTCATGAGCGCGACTTTGCCTTCCCGATCGAGCGCCACGATGAGCACGTCGGCCGCCTCGACGAGCGCGCGGTAGCGCCGTTCGAGCTCCTCGCGCTCCCGTTTCAATGCCACCTTGGCCAGGGCCTGCTCGACCGTCGAGATGAGCTCCTCCGGACGAAACGACTTGAGGAGGAAGGCGAACGCGCCGGCGCGCAGCGCCGCGATGGCGGTGTCCACCGTGGCAAACCCCGTGATCAGAATGATCTCGCCCTCGGCCGAAGCCGCACGGAGGGGCCGGATGAGGTCGACTCCGCTCGCGTCGGGCAGCTTGACGTCGACGATCGCGACGTCGAAACCCTCTCGCGCCGCGGCCCGGACCCCCGATTGGCCCTCCGGGGCGCAGGTGACCTCGACCTCGAGCTCCCGTGCCCCCTCCAGGATGTCCGCCAGGTTGGAAGCGAGGTCCAGATTGTCGTCGATGACCAGAACGCGGGCGGGCATGCTACTTACTCGGCCCCCTTATGAAGTTCATCGACGAATGTCGCGTCCAAGTCATAGCCGGTGACGGCGGTAACGGCGCCGTCGCCTTCCGCCGCGAAAGATTCGTACCCCGCGGGGGTCCTTCCGGCGGAGACGGCGGTCGGGGTGGGGACGTCGTTTTCATCGGCGATCCCGGCATGTCCACTCTATATGACTTGGCGCACCAGCACACGCTCCGCGGCGAACGCGGCGAGCACGGCATGGGCAAAGACTGCTACGGCCGCGGAGGGGAGGACCGCATCGTGCGCGTGCCGGTCGGCACCCAGGTGTTCGATGCCGCCAGCGGAGCCCTTCTTTTCGACATCACCGAGCCGGAGCGACCCCAAATCGCCGCGCGCGGCGGCCGCGGCGGGCGCGGCAACATGCACTTTGCCACGCCGTACGATCGCGCGCCGCGCCGGGCCGACCCGGGCGAGCTGGGAGAAACGAAAGACCTGCGCCTCGAGCTCAAGGTCCTGGCCGACGTGGGCATCCTCGGCTTTCCCAACGTCGGCAAGAGCACGTTCATCCGCTCCGTCTCACGCGCCACGCCCAAGGTGGCCGATTACCCGTTCACGACGCTCATTCCGCATCTCGGCGTCGTGGCCGTACCCGGCGACGAGGCCGGCGCTCGCAAGAGCTTCGTCGTCGCCGACATACCGGGCCTCATCCCGGGCGCGAGCGAAGGAGCGGGGCTCGGCGTGCGCTTTTTGAAGCATCTCGAGCGAACGCGCGTCTTCTTGCACCTCATCTCGCTCGATCCCGGCGAGGGGCGCGACCCGATGAGCGATTATGCGGCGCTGCGCCAAGAGCTCTCGCGTTTCGACGCCGAGCTGGCGACGCGCCCGGAAGTGGTGGTGCTGAGCAAGGCCGATTTGCCGGAAGTACGCGAGGCATATCCGGCGCTCAAGGCAAAGTTCAAAAAGAAGAAGATCGATCTCTTGCTCATCTCCGCGCCTACCCACGAGGGGGTAGACCAAGTCGTCTTCGCGCTGTGGCGGGAGATCGAAAAGGCCCGGCAGGGACGATGACGCCACACGGCGGACGAGAGCATCGTACCTAGCGCGACGGAGCATCGCGAAAAGCGACCCCGCCACTTCGAAGTTCGGTACCCTCGTGCGGATGAACGACGCGATCGCGCTCATCGTCACCGGTGCCGTAGCCAAGGGTCCGTTTCACGCAGGTGTGCTGTCGGTATTGGCCGAGCGCGCGGTGCCCGTTGCCAGCGTGGTGGGCACCAGCGCCGGCGCTCTCAACGCGGCTTTGTTCGCCGCGGGCGCCGTCACCGGGCGAGTGAAGCACGCGGCACACGTGGCAAAAGAGGTATGGCTCGATCACGCGAGCTGGTCGGATATCGTTTCGCCTTCGTTGGGCGAGCTTTTGCACGGGCAGGTTCCTTTCGACGCCAAGCGCATTCGTCAGATGCTCGCCGAGGCGATGGCGCGCGTCATGGATTCGACCGAGGCGCCCGATCAACCGCCGCGAGCCGACGTGCACCTTCGCGTCATCGCGACCGATCTTCTCGGTCATCTCAAAAGCGAAGAGGGCCCCGACGAGCCGGCGCAGACCACGTTCGAACGGTCGTTCGAGTTCACGGCTCCTGATTTCGTCTCCAGCGCGGGGCGCGCGCGCATCCTCGACTGCGCCACGGCCTCGGCGACCTTCCCGCTTCTGTTCGCGCCGTCGCGAATCGACGGGCGTGCCTACATCGACGGCGGCGCCGTCAACAACGCGCCCGTGTCCTATGCCATCGAGCCGTTTTCGACGCGCCGACTCGTCGTCGTCAGCGGCCAACCGGCCGAGATGGACGCGCCTGCGTCGCTCGGCGCCGTGGGGCTTCTTCCGCATATCGTCGACATCCTCATCAACGAGCGGCTCTTTCGCGATCTGCGCGCCGCGCGCAAAACGAACCGCAAGCTTACCGCAGTCGAGCAAGCCTTGAGCGATCCCGCTGTTCCCGAGGAAGTGCGCGCAAAAGTGCGGGCCGCGCTCGACTGGCAGCCGCTCGACATCCTCGAAATTCGCCCCCTGTCCTCTTTGGAAGGAAACGCGCTAGCCGGTTTCGGCAGCCGGGAATTGCGCCGGGCTTACTTCGACGAAGGAATTCGCCGCGCCGAGGCGGTGCTCCGCACCCCGAGCGCGTAAGCACCGAAGCAGCCGCGGTGCTAGTGCGTGCGCTTCGGGACCGTCGAGCCTGCATCGGCATCGAAGCTCGGTGCGAAGATGAAGTAGCTGACGTACTGCCCCCAGTGATCACCGGGAGCCGCGAAGAAACCCACCTTGCTGATCACGGCGACGCTTTCGTCGTCCACCAAGGGGCCGTCGTAACTCGGACGCCAGCCATCGACCGCCATCGCATAGGAGACTCGGCCGTTGAACGAGCGACGCATTCGGCGGGTGAAGGTGCGGAGCGCGAGCTCGAGACCTTGCAGGGGCGCAGTCTCACGTTGCCCGAGTTTGGCCATGATCGGCGCGAGCACGCTTTGCGTCTCGCTCGTTTCGACGCGAACGACGCGCGATTTGCCGCGAGCCTGCCTTTGACGATCGAGCTCGTCGAGAAGCGCTGTTTCGACCTCGGGATAGCTGCGCGGCTCGAAAGTCGTGTACGTCGTCAAGAGACCCCACACCCCTTCGCTCGTGTCGTCGTGCACGGTTGCGAGCGCCACCTCCTTGGCGTCGGGATCGAGGAGGACGGCGCGGTTACTCGGAAAAAAGAGCAGCTGGCCGAGAAAGCTGGGCGCGCCTTGACCGAACACGCCGCGGAAGCTCAAAAACTGCGAATCGCGAAGTGGCCCGGCAACGTCCCACCCTGCCATCATGCCGAGGGTGATGAAGTCGACGCCGGCCGAGTCCTTGTTGGCCGCCGCAGCGAAGTAGTGCGGAACGAGCGCGTGCGCGGTCTGGCTCTGGCCCGGAACGTCGCGCAGAGGCTCGCGCCCGAGCTCGCGCGCACGGCGTTGAATTGCTCGAGCGGGCCGCCGCGCGCGGGCAAACCGTGGAGCGGGAGACGACGAAACGTGGACGGGGCCGGGTGCCCCGTGGGGATCACGAGCATGAGCACCTGACGGCCGAGGAGCGCCTGAGGTGCAGCGGCAAGCATGTCCAAAACGGCGTAGGGATCTTCGCCGGCTACTTTGCACGTCACGTCGAAATCGGGCAGCAGCGAAAGCGTATGGCGTGTCGGCTCGCAACCGTGAAAGCCGAGCGATCCTTCGCCCGTATAAGCGCGTAACCATGCCGCGGGCTCGAGAAGCGTGCCGCGAACGCGAACGACGTCATCGCCTTCGGCAGGGGAATCGACGGAGGCGAGCCTGACCTTGGGCACGCCGGACGCCGCCAAGACGACGTGCCGGCCCGCCTCGCGTCCCATCCAGACGCCGAGCTCCGACGCTGCGGCTAATTTCGTGGTCGCTTGTTCGAAGAACGCGAGTGCCGCATCCGTCGGGAGAGCGGCGGAGGGAATCGAGTAGAGAAAGGACGGGGCGATGGGAAGAACGCCGCAGCGGCCCGCCGCGAAAGCCTGCAAGTCGTCCTCCGGCAATTGACCATAGTGCGCGACGAACCGGCCCATCTCGCGCGCGTAGCACTGCATGCTCTCCGTCAGCACGACGCTCTTCTTCTGCTGCGCGAGCCGTTCTGTCACCGCCCGTGCGAGCGGGTCGTCACCCCTGAAAGGGAGGGACGAAGCCTTGTCGGGAAAGGAGCCCGCGAGCTCCCACTCTTCTACGCTGCGACCTCTGTGGAGGGCTTCTTCGCGGGGCGGGAGCGGCGCTTTCAGCACGTCGGCGAGAGCGCCCTTGCTCGGGTAGCCGCGGTCGATGGTCGCTTGCTGCAGAGTGCCGCGGCTCGCACAGCCGGCCAGGGCCGCCAAAAAGACCGAAAGCGACGCGCGATGCGGAATCAGTTTCGTCATGCTACCGGCAGTGGCCGGTCACGCGAGCGCGATCAGAAATTCGTCTTGCCGCTGGCGCGGTCGACGAGCCGGCGCAGCTCCTCGCGACGATCGCGCAGCTCGCCCTCGGCGAAGGTGGCTTGGTGCTGATCGAGGAAGCGCGCGGCCCGTTCACCGTCGCCCGCTGCAAGCGCTTGCTCCGCGCCTAAAATGAGGACGAGCTCCGCCTCTTTGGCCACCGGGTGGTTCGGGCGACGCGCAATGGCGATGAGCAACTCGTGCCGGCTCGCCTCGGAGCTGATCGACGGACCGAGGCTCGGCAACGCGGCGGACCCTGACGCGGTCGCGACGTCTTCCGCGCCGCCAGTAACGAGCTGCCACGCGCGTTGGACGAGCTGCTCGGCTTGCATCTGAGCTGCGCCGGACCATTCGACCGCGTGCGCCCTCACGCCGTCATTCGTCCACACGCCGGCGCCCAACCCCGCCGCAAGGACGAGGCCCGCCATGGTCTTGGCCAGCGTTGCCGTCATCGCACCGGTCGAAGCCGCTTTGGCAGCCGCAGATCCGATGGCTGCGCCCTCCGGTGCGCCCCCCGAGAGCACGGCGGCGCTCGCGGCGCCGGCCAGCGCCGTCACGCCGAGCCGCGCGACCAGCCGGTTTCGCACGGCGCGCTCTCGCGCGGGCGCCGGATCATCGCCGCGGCGCGAGAGCTGAAGGAGCCGGCGCGTCTCGGGACTGAGCGCGGTCATCGCAGCCTCCATCCATCGCGCGCGCGCAACCTCTCGGCGGCGTGCTCGAATGCCTCACGCGCCAGCCGCAAGCGGGATGACGCGGTGTTGATCTTGACGCCGGTCGCTTCCGCGATATCGGCGATGGACCACTGTTCGAGCTCGGCGAGAACGAAGACCTCGCGCTTCTCGTCGTCGAGCGTGTCGAGCAGCTCGTGCAGTAACTTTGCAGCCTCGGTGGCCAGCACGTTGTCCTCGGGCGAGGCGTGACCCGTCGAGAGCTCCTCGACCGGCAGGTCGGCTTGGGCGCGTCCGAGCGCCGGTTTGCGCGCGCTCGTTCTTCGGTAGTCGCGCGCGATGCGGCGCACGATCCCGGCGAGCCAAGTGCGGACTGACGAGCGCCCTTCGAAGTCGGCGAGACGGCGGTGAACGACAATGAAGACGTCTTGCACCGCGTCCTCCGCCTGTGCGTCCGCGACGCCAAGACGACGCACCATGCGCCACACGAAAGGGAAGTACTCCCGATAGACTTCGGCCAGCGTGGCGGGCGCGGCGTCGGCCGTATCATCCGTGGCCGGCTCGGCCACGACGAATGCCCCCGCACACGATGTGGGCAGGACGATTGCCG
>DATHEQ010000139.1:0-50821 GCA_035318505.1 Polyangiaceae bacterium
GCCTCCGAATCCTCCGATTCCCATGCCTCCGATTCCGACGCCCCCGATTCCCGTACCGTTTCCTCCCGTTCCGCCAAAACCACCGGTCGCGCCTGCACCTCCTCGGGCGCCGTCCAAGGACGCGTCTTGCACTGGTCGGCCCCCGCCACCATCGACGTGGGCGTCCGGCGAATTGCCCACACAGCCGCCGACGAGCGCGGTCACCATTGCGCCTACCGCAAGTACCAACGCTCGATGTGGCCAATCGATGAGGATCATGTCGTGCAGGCGCTGACTTGTTCGCCTAAGGCGACGCCTGACAACAGCCTACGTGACGAGCGATTCAGCTGCCACTCTTGTAAGGCACCTTCGCTTAACGGGACATCGCCACGAGAAGCGCCGGAGAACGAGGCGACGACTGCCCCGCGGGATCGAGCGCGTGACGGAGACCTTCTCACCTCCTATTCTCGCTGATGCGACCCCGCCGGCGACCGGATCGCCGATTGAGCCCAACCCGATGACCCTCCACGTACGGCGACCGTTGGGCGATGCATCTTTCGCATTCGATGATTGGTGCGCCGTTTACGAGAACACCGCTGCCATGAACGAGCACGTGTTCGCAGCGTTCACCGGGTTGGCCGATTCGATTCCTTGGCTGAAGGCGCATCGGGATTGGGTCGAGAAACACGACTTCGGCTACGGCCAGCGCGCGTTTCACTATCTGTGGTACCTGCTGCTCTCGTCGCTTCGTGCCCGGTTTCGCCCCGTCGAAATGCTCGAGATCGGTGTGTACAAAGGGCAGATTATCTCGCTCGCGGCCCTCGTGGCACGCGAGCTCGGTTTCGAAGTCGACATCACGGCCGTGTCCCCGTTCTCGGGCAACCTTGCTCCCGTTCCGGTTTGGCGCGCTGCCGCGAATTTCCTTTTTCGGCCGCGCTGGCGCGAAGCGTACCTGCTCGGCAACCTTCACCCAATCGGCGACTATCTCGCCGACAACCGGCGCATGTTCGACGCGTTCGAGCTCGACTTCGATCGAGTTCACGCCGTGCGCGGTCTTTCGACCTCGCCAGCGATTGCCGCGCAGCTCTCCGACGCGCGCTTTGCCGTCGTGTTCGTCGATGGCGACCACTCGTACGAAGCGGCCAAATTCGACATCGAGACTTATGCGCCGCTCGTCCGACCGGACGGATTCGTCGTTGTTGACGATGGAGCCACATTTCTACCCGGTCGCGGCTATTTCAAAGGCATGAAGAGCGTGTCACGCGCGTGCCGCCTGCTCGAGCATTCGCCCGAGTGGCAGAACGTGCTGAATGTTGGCCATGATCGCGTGTTCCGTCGCCGCCGGGGTGGCGTGACTTTCTGAGGCCAGGGCGTCACTTTTTCACCACAGAAGCCGAGCGGGTAAAGCGTTGCGCCGACCTGGCGGGCCCCCAGTCGCTGGCACGTTCGATGCTGCACATCGGATGGACCGCCGTGACGCAAACCTCGACGCAGCCCAAGGAACGGATCGCTCGGCGGCTGAAATCCTGGGTACTGCCTGTCCTGCTTCTCGTTGCATCGATCGTGGTCTTGCTGCGATCGAGCTCCCATGTGACTTGGGCGCAATTGGCTGCCGAGTGCGGCAAGGCGGGACCTGCACTCATTCTCGTGTTTCTCGCTCCCGCCGTAGGAAATGCCCTGCACATGCTCGGCTGGCGACTACTTTTTCATTCCGAGCAGCGCCCGCGTCCCTGGCATGCGTACCGCGCGTTCGTGGCGGCGCAAGCCGGGAACGAGCTTGGTCTCGGCGTGATGGGTGAACCGGTGAAGGTGGCCGCTCTGCCGCGCAAGCATCGCGAGGCCGCCGTCGCCGCGATGGTGATGGACAACGTGACGGGAGCCGTTGCTCTCGTCGCGTTCTTCTTGTCTCTCGGTGGGTTCGTCTTGGCTTTGTCGCCACACTCTTCGCTTGCGCGCCGCGCCGCGATTGGCTCCGGCGTAGGCACAGCCGTGCTGTTGGCAATAGGATTGATTCTGTGGCGTGCCAGGCGCGCCGCGCCGTTCCTGCCGTCGTTCCTTCAACACGGCAAAGTTGCCCATTTCCTCGAGCGCGCCGGGAGCACGGTCTTCGCCTGTCGCCAGCTCATCGCCCAACGTCCGGGCGCCGTCGCCGGCGCCGTGGGCCTGCACTACTTGGGCAAGCTCTGGATGGTGATCGAAATGCTCCTCGTCATGCATCTTCTCGGATGCGGCTCGCTCCGGGGCGGCGTGTTATTTTCCCTCGCGTCAGCCGTCGGTTCCTTGGCCGGCGCGCCCGTCCCGGGACAGGTCGGCGTCCTCGAGGCATCGCTGCTATCGACTTCCGAAGCTGCAGGCGTATCATTGGCAGCCGGGATCGCTATCGCGGTGTTGCGCCGCACTCGGGGTGGACTTTGGATATTGATGGGCGCCATTTTTTCCTCGACTTTCTGGCCGCGCAATGACGACCGAGGAGAAGGCCAAGCACAGACTCCCTCTCTTGGCGGCGACCACGCTCGCCCCGCCGATTTCCGATAGCGGCGCCGTCGAAGACACGACGGGGCGATCGCACGCGACGGGAAGGTTTCGTCGCAGAGATTACGTTGCGTACGGTGCTCGACTGGCCGTCGGCATGGTGTCGAGCAGGGTGCTCGGGCGGCACCGGCCGCTGATGGTCAACATCGAGCCGACGCATCGCTGCAATCTCGACTGCACGTATTGCGACAAAGTCGACGCGTCATCGCCGCAAATGGAAACCGCCGCGGCGCTCCGCATGATCGATGAGCTCGCCGACATCGGGACGCTCTCGGTGTGCTTCGACGGCGGCGAGCCCCTCGTGCATCCAGGCATCGAGCGCTTCGTGAAGAGGGCGAAATCGCGTGGCTTTCGGGTGTCAATGAGCACCAATGGGTTGCTCATCAAGCGGAAGCTTCGCGTGCTCGACTCGGTTGATGTCGTCAAGATCAGCATTGACGGCCCTTCCGACGTGCACGACCGCGGGCGCGGCCGTGGATCATTCGAAGGGGCAATGGAAGGCGTGCGGCTCGCCGTCGCCGCGGGTTGCTCGGTGGCGATCCGGATGACGCTCGCCGAGCACAACGTCGAGCACTATCCCGAGGTCATCGCTCTCGCGAAGGAGCTCGGCATTCGAGCGCTTTTTCAACCGGCGATTGGAAACATCATGAACGGCGCTGACCCTCCCGCCGAGCACTCGGCGAGCGTCTTGGCCTATCGCGCGGCGATTGACGATTTGAAAAGGCGCAAAGCCGCCGGCGAGCCCGTCGGCAACGAGATGCTCTGCCTCGATCACCTGCGCAATTGGCCGGAACCGACGCCCGTACCTTTTTGCAGCGGCGGTCGCATCGAAGTTGCGATTGGCCCAGATGGCGGGATGTTCCCTTGCGGCCGCACCGGCCGCGAGGATCCCAATGCCCCGAACGTGTTCGCGATGGGCGTCAGAAGCGCCTTCGATCGAGTGCTTCGCCCGACCGACTGCGCCAACTGCTGGTGCACGCTGACCGTCGCCGCTTGCTACCTCTATCGGGGCGATATCCGATTGCTGACGAGCCGCTGAAGATTGGTCCTTCGGCGCATTCAAGGCAGGGCGCCAGTCGCCGACGCGTGTTGCCGTGCGAGCGTGGCTCGCTGCATCTTGCATTCGAAGAGTCGGCGCATATCGCCATCGTCGCGCACGACGTACGGCATCACGATCATGATCCTCGGTTTCTTGTTCGCCTCAGGCACCCGCGCGAAGACGATGAGCTGTTGGTCCTGTACCACGACGGTGGTGCGCGTCGTGCGATGCTCTGGAACGTGCCAGGTTTCTTTGGACTGACCGAGCGGGGGAGCCGGTTCGATGCGAATATCGAGGCGCAACGGTCCGACCCCGTCGGCTGGAACATGGGACGTGACGCTCAAGTCGGCGCGATTGGTTCCTGCACAAGCAGCCTCCGGTGAAACATTGCCTTCGTCCCACGGAATCGTTGCAGCCACGTCGTTCGTCGTCATGAGATGCGCCACGTGGGTCAAGCCGAGACGCGGATCGTCGCGCCAGTCGAGCGTGCTCGGCACCCAGCGTTCGCCGGAATCGGTCTCGAGCGCCGCGATCTCGACGAACACGCGCGGGACCCGCGTTTCACCGGACGCCGATGGCTGAGCGGGCGGAAGGACACACGGCTGCGCAATCGCTCGTTTGGCCTCGACTGCGTAGCCGGCCATCGGTCTCTGCGCCGGGCCGCGGCTACACGCGGTCATGGCGAGTGAGAGCGCAATCAGCGCTGGTTTGACGATTCGCACAACTCCTCCTCGATGGTTCCGGATTGACGCTCGCAAACTGTGAGCACGTCCTACCACGGTTTTGCTCGCCTTCGAATCGGTTCCACGGTGGCCCTCTCCTGCGGTACGCTTTCCTTCTACCCGAAGGCCCACGGATGACCATCCATCAGCGCATCCTATTGCTTTTCGTATGCTCAATCTTCCACCTCGCATGCTCGAGCGACTCTGGAGGCGCGGTCGGATCTAGCGCCGGCGGGGCAGATGCTGGCGGCGACGCGACAGGAGGCGCTGGAGACAGCGGCGTTGCCACAGATGCTGGCGGCGGCGCGACAGGAGGCGCCGGAGGCAGCGGCGGTGCCACCGATGCTGGCGGTGGCGCGACAGGCGGCGCCGCCGGAAGCAGTATTACTGACGGATCCGTCGCGCCGACCATCACCTCCTTCAAAGCGGCGCCGACGACCCTGGCGAGTGCCGGAAAGTCGACGTTGTCGTGGGTGGTAAGCGGTGCGGATAGCGTCTCGATCGATCGCGGCGTGGGGACGGTCTCGGGTCAGAGCATCGATGTCACTGTGTCGGCAACGACCACCTACACGCTCACGGCAACCAACACCCGCGGGTCATCGACCGCCAGCCTCACGGTGATGGTAGGCGCCACGACCGGCGTTGACCCTCCGGGGGGCAACAGGTTCGCTGCGATGGTGGCGCCGGTCGACGGCGAGACGTTTCTCGGTCCCGCCGTCGATCTGCGGCTCATAGGCGTCGCCAAAGATGCGAACAACTACCAGGGCAGCGGACCCGGGGGTGGCCACAGCCAAGCGGCTTCGGTGCAGTTCTTCGTCGATGGCGTGAGCGTGCTGACGGCCGATGCCGCGAATTCGGACTACTGGGTGTTCAAGGGCTTCGTGCAGGCGATGAGCCTATCCCCCGGCGACCACACCGTGTTCGTGCGCGCGATTTACTCGGCGACCCCGGGGCCGACCGGACAGGTTGACAGTCGACCGGTGACCATCACGGTCAATCCTCCTCCCACTTATGGACAGACCGTCGAGATGGCAGGGGACCTGACACTGGCCGAAGCCGCCATTTGGGTCGGCACGGCAGCCAGTCGAATCCGCGTGAACGGCCACGGTCACCTCATCCGGGGCACGGGAGCGGCGGCTGTCGACTGGCAGTACGTCGATTTCTACGATCTCGGCAACTCTGCCGACACCGCGACCAACGGCATCGATGTCACCACGACGGGCAGCGTCAGCGTCCAGAACTGCCGCTTCGACTACTCGAATCCGGCGCGGTTCTCTTTAGGCGGCACGGCGACCGCTGATATCCGCAACAACCTCTTCCGCTCCAACATGCGGCAGCCTTTAGGGCAGCTGCCGTACGGAGATTCTCATCCCGCGATCAAGCTCACTGGCGCATCGACTGGCCAAAAGACCTTTGCTGGCAACAACGTCGGCGCGGGGTGGGTCGACTTTCAGGCGGTCAACCATTGGACGGTGGGCGGTGAGACCGACGCCGACAGCAACATCCTCGTCGGACCGCGCGCCGGGATCCACTTCGACTACATGGGTAAGTCGGGCGCCTCATCGAACATCGTCATCAAGCGCAACTACTCGGACCACATCTACTACGGTGGCTGGAGTCAGGGGAACAACCTCGAAGCAGGCGGCGACTCCTCTCTCGTTGCCGAGCACAACATCCTCATCAGCAGCTCGTGGACGATCCGTGGGATGGCTGGAGAGTTCCGCTACAACCTGGTGCTGATGGGAGGAGAGGATTGGATGTGGCTCGACACTGGCGCAAGCGTCCATCACAACCTCTTCGTTGGCGGCGACAACAATCGCTCCGGCCTCTACAACACTTATAACAACACCGGCATCCTCATTCAGAACAACACCCTCGATGGTAGGAACGGGATGACGGGCGGTGTGAACGCCATTTTGGTAACCGGAAGCGAAACCGTCACCTCGAACCTCTTCATGAACCTTCCGTACACGTCGGTCACCGTCAACGGCACGTTGATGGCCGACTACAATCTCTTCTGGAACAGTAAGTCGCCTCCCTACAGCGACGCGCGCATGCCCGCTCACGACCTAAGCACCGATCCGCAGCTATCGAGCCCGGCCACGCATGCCTACGAATTCGACGAGAAGGCAGTCTGGCTCCGAACCCAGACGGTCCACGACATCCTATCCGCATACCGAGCCAAGTACCTGCCCAAAGCCGGGAGCCCAGCCATTGACAAAGGAGACCCGACCCCCTTCGGAGCCGGAAACGACATCGGCGCAATCGGCAATGGCATAGCGAATGCGGCAGACCTGTTCGGAATGTAAGGTGCCCGGCGCTTGCGGCCAGACATTGCGCTCATGCGTCAAAATCGAAGACCGGCTGTCGCAAACGCCGCGGGCGCATTTTGGTACGATGAACCCAGCACAGCGACGTAACGCACATCCGCGCCGAGACTCAGGCCGTTGGTCGACCATATCAGCGCTGCACCGGGCCAGATCGCAAGGGCACCGCCGGTGCTCGTGTCGGTAGGGCAGGAGCTGGCCGAGCAGGATTCGTCGATCGACGAAAGAATTAAGGCATACCCCACACCGAGATAGGTGCGGAGCGTGACTTGCGACATCTGAAAATCGTATCCCCCCTCTGGACCGAAGTATAAAGGAGTAGTCTGCGGCGTCGCACCTCGTTCGGTCCTCACGCCCGTTCGGCCTTGGTGCAGGACGAAAGCGCCTCCAACATAGACGTTCTGCGCAAGCGTGAAGCCGCCCCTCGCGCCGAAGCCGACCCTGTACGCCTCGTTGAAGCCGTAGCCGGCGAGCAGGTCGACGGCTACGCGCGTTGCACGTGCTTGCCGTGCATTTAAAAGTAACGTCAGCGCACAGATCGCGAAAGCAGGTTCCCGGAGGGTTCTTCTCAATGAGCGATTTCTACCCCAAGCGGTTCGCCGCGGCCAGCCCCCCGATTCTCGTCATTCGCTTGAACCGAACGTGCCGCGCGCCTACGCGCTTGGCTTCGATGACATGGGGCGATGCGCGGGGACTTCGGGGGTTGCGCGGGAGCGGTGCCATTGGCGGTCTGCCATCGATGATGTAATAGGGCGTCATGATTCGATTCACCTACTCATCTTTCGTGCGATGCATGGTCGCACTCGCCCTCTGCGGGACGAGCGCATGCGTTGCCCACGCCGCGCCGGCCGGCGGGGCCAAGGCGGCACCGGAAGCAACCCAACAACGAACGACGAAGGCGCTCGCAACCCGTCACGCGTTCAGCGTTGACGACATGCTCGCGATGGACCGCGTCGGCGAGCTCGACGTGTCGGCCGACGGCAAGCTCGCGGTGTTCACCGTCTCGTCCACGAATTTCGCCGCCAACAAGCGCAGAAAAGACGTATGGCTGGCGGCGCTCGACGGATCGGTCGTGCGGCCGCTCACGAACCACGCCGAGACCGACCGCAGCGACTCGAGCGAGCAGCCTCGGTTCGCGCCGGACGGCAAGAGCGTGTTCTTCATCTCGTCGAGGGGTGGTTCATCGCAAGTCTGGCGCATCGCAGTCACGGGCGGTGACGCTTCTCAAGTCACGAAACTCCCCGTCGACGTTGACGGCGTCATTCCCTTTCCGGACGGGAGGCGCCTCCTTCTCATGCTCGAAGTTTATCCCGACGCGACCACGCTCGAGGAAACGGCAAAACGCGACGAAGCCAAGGCGAAGAATCCCTCCAAGGTCATGGCGTTCGATCGACTCATGATCCGCCATTGGGACTCGTGGCACGACGGCAAACGCCGACATCTGTTCGTGTGGAACGAAGCGGCGAACGCGCCGGTCGATCTGCAGAAAGGGCTCGATTCCGACGCGCCGCCGCGGCCCTTCGGCGGGATCGAGCAAGTATCCATCGCGCCCGCCGGAAACGACGTCGTCTTTGCGTCGAAGGTGAGCTCGAAAGACGCGGCGTGGTCCACGAACGTCGATCTCTTCGTTGCGCCGAGCGATGCGGCGACGGCTCCCGTCAATCTCACTGCCCCGAACCTGGCGGAAGACGGCAATCCGGTGTTCTCGCCGGACGGCTCGAAATTGGCCTACTTGGCGATGGTCCGGCCGGGTTACGAGTCGGATCGGCGGCGCGCCGTGGTCATGGATTGGAAGACGCGGCGCACGCTTTCGTCGACCGAGGCGTGGGACCGCTCTCCCCACGAGCTTGCGTGGACGAAAGACAGCAAGACGCTGCTGACGACCGCCGACCAGCTGGGGCGCCGTTCGCTCTTCACCATCGCGGCAGACACTGGCCGAGCCACCACACGGATCGACGCGGGAAACAACGAGGAAGCGCACGTCGCTGGCAATCGACTCATCTTCTTGCAGGACTCACTCCGCAACCCGGCGGAAGTCTGGACCGCCGGACTCGATGGAAAAGGAGCTCGTCCGCTCACGCACATCAACGACGCCCGCGTCGCCGCTATCGAATGGGGCGAACCCGAACAGTTCGAGTTCGTGGGCGCGCACGGCGACAAAGTGCGCGCGTGGATCGTCAAACCTGCCGAGATGCGAGCCGGCCGGCGCGTCCCGGTGGCCCTATTGATTCACGGTGGTCCCCAAGGTTCGTTCGGCGACCACTTTCATTATCGGTGGAATCCGCAGGCGTACGCCGGTCGCGGGTATGCGACGATCATGATCGACTTTCACGGATCAACGGGTTACGGAGAAGCGTTTACCGACGCGATTCGCGGCGACTGGGGCGGCGCGCCATTCGAAGATTTGATGAAGGGTCTCGACGCGGCGTTCGGGAAATATCCGGAGCTCGACCGCGATCGCGTCGCCGGCCTCGGGGCATCGTACGGCGGCTACATGATCAACTGGATCAACGGGAAGACCGATCGGTTCAAAGCGCTCGTTTGCCACGACGGCAACTTCGACGAGACGACGGCCTATTACGGCACCGAGGAGCTGTGGTTTCCGGAATGGGAGCATCGCGGCACGCCTTGGGAGAACCCGGAGTCGTATGCCAAGCAAAGCCCGATGTCGCTCGTCCAAAACTGGAAGACGCCCACGCTCGTCATCCAGGGAGGGCGCGACTACCGCGTCGTCGATACCCAGGGCATCTCGACGTTCACCGCGCTCCAGCGGCGCGGCGTGCCTTCGCGATTTCTCTATTTTCCCGAAGCGAACCACTGGGTGCTGAAACCGCTGGATTCCAAGCGTTGGCATCAAGAGGTCCTCGACTGGCTCGATCGCTATACGAAGACCCATTAGCGCCGACGTGGCTTCGTCGCGTTTCTCTACGCCCGTGCTTCGCGCCGACGATGGAAGCATCTTGTGCGACTCGGCGGACATCGTCCGCTATGTGTCCGAGCAATTTGCGCCGCCGGGGCACGATCTCTACGCCGTGACCGAAGCCGCTGAGCTCGAGCGACACTGACGAATGCTCCGGCTGGCGTGTCTCGCAATGTCAATGTGCGGGCTCGCACGACTTGGGAGCACCGGCGGTTCTGCCTCCTCAATACAGCGCGTGGCTCCCGCCGCTCGACGCTGAAGCAGAAGAGGTAGAGGCTCCCCTGAACGCAAATCCCTTCTCACCCACCCCGAAGTGAGAAGCGCATTTCTCGAATCGCTGGCGTGTCGGCTGAGTCGCCCGGAAGAATAGCGTGGTGACGCGTGCGCCCCACGCCTCGAGGGCGTCCACCAACCGGGGGAACTTCAGATGCTTATTTGCTCTTCTTGATCGCCGCGGCGGCATTCGCCTTGGCATTCGCGGCCGCCTTCTTCTGATTCTTGTCGGCTGCGTCTTGTTTCTTGGCTTTGTCTTTGGCCTTCGGAGACTTATCGCCCATGGAGATCACCGCCTGCGGCTGGAGTGTTCGAGGATTGTCAACTGCCCCTAAGAGTATGCTGGTTTGCGCTCAATCTTGCCTCATTTCGTCACGAACAGCGCGCGGAGGGCAATCCTGGGCGACTCCGTCTGAACGGACCGCGCCAAAGGCGCGGAGGAGGGGCGGGCCGCCAGTTGAAGCCGTGCGAGACGCTCTTCGAACGGCCCGAGGGTCCAGCAATCGCCTTCAGGCAGGTGCTCGATGGGCTCGCCGGCTTCGTTGAGTGGACAGATGTCGCGGCACTCGACCGGGTGCCCGTCTCGCTCCTCCATCCACCGGAGGGGAAGGCCCTGGGTCCGGCAGACATACGGGCGCTCGGCGTAGATCCGACATGCGCCCTCTGGGTCGAGGAAGGCGCAGGCACCTTGGGCATGCGGAACCCCCGTGGCGAGCAGCTCGGTGTGGCGACGGCGAATGGGCTCGGCCTCCACGTCGAAGACCGTCAGCCCATCCACGCAACAGGAGCTACAACCCTGCCGGCATTCGAGGCGCGCGGCATGCAGAACATGAAGCCGGCGCGTCTCGCGATCGACCTCGGCGTGCAACGCCACGACGACGGCATCGGGGATCGGTTTTTCCAGAGGACGACCTTTCACGCGCGTAGTGTACGCCGCCGAAGTTGTCCGTCGACCCGCGAACGACCCCACCCAGCATCGCCCCGCCCGCTGTACCCGGTGACCAACTCGAGCTTGCCTCGACACGCGATGACGGCGACCGACCCGCCAGCAACCGCTGAGCGTGGCATTTGGCTCATGTGTTTCGGGCCGACTTGGATACTTGCGCTCGCTGCGGGACCGATGCGATGGCTCGAGGCCACGACCTCGCGCGAGGCGATCGCGCGAAGTTCGAGAGGCGTCGGAAGAAAGATCGTCAGTCAAGCCGAGATCCGAACGTTCGATTTCTACCTGCGCGCACCGGGTGTCGCTCCGAGTCTCTCGGTCGCCGCCGAGCTAATAGGGGCGCGCGTGGCGCGAAACTCGCTCGTACCTTGCGTTCGATGATTGCTTTGAAACGCAACTCGAACGCCGTCGACTGGCGGAGCTAGCCGCGTCTCGACTCAAGGATCGCGCACCGTTCCAAAGAGAACAGTGACGAAGAGAGAACCGTGACGAGCGTCATGAGAAGCCGGGCGAGCGCCAAGGACAATCGAAACACGAAAACGGCTTGCCATGAAGTAAGCGTGCGATCGCCTCGCACGAGGTGGCGGCCACGTCTTGCTTCTCGACGAGGTTGCCGCAGTTGTCGCAGTTCACCGCTGTCGAATACTACCGACTCGGCCAATTGATTGTCGATTGAAGAAATCGCAACGCCTATGCACTTCCATGTGGCGATTTTGCCCCGAGACTTCAGACCAAGCGATCAGAAGGTCGCGATCCGGGAGGCCCCTCTTCTTACTTCTCGTCACCCCGAGGCACAGAACGCGCTCAAACGGCGGGGCCTCAACAGCTTTTCTTTGCGTGCACGAGGAAGCTTTTTCACCGCGCATTCGAGCCGAAGGGCTTCCCCCTGCGACGCGCAGCGCCGCACCGCGCATACAGCGAGCGGTCCCCGCCCGCGTGTGTACCGGGCGCCACGACCGGCATCGTGGGCAGCCATCCTCGCGGCCACATCACGAGCGATCCCGGTGTAGATCGTGCCGTCCGAGCAGCGGGCCATGTAGAGAAACCAGGCTTTTCTAGCCGTCGCCATCGATCAGAAGCTAGCGGAACCTTCGAACGAGTGCCAAAAGGCTTACCGCCGAAATACTGCGACGGCCTTCCGACCATCTTCTCGAGTCGGACGGCAAGTTGCTCGCGCGACGTGGTAGGTCACGTCAAGCAGCTCGAAGATCCGCGAGCGTGGCCATGAGCGTCATCGAACTCAGCGGCGACGGATCAAAGCCGAGACGAACATGGAACGAAGCAGCGCTCTCCGAGAGCGCATGGACGATGAGACCGCGAATGCCGATCGCGTCGGCAGCATTGATCACACGCCGCGCGGCGTCCTGAAACAGAGCCCGACCGATTCCTTTGCCGTGATGCGCCTCTGCAACCGCAAGCCGACCAAGGACGACGACCGGGATCGGGTCGGGCATGTTGCGCCGGAACTTGCCCGGCGCAGTTGCCACAGTGACTGCACTCGAGGCGAGCGCGTAGTACGCGATGACTCGCCCCGATTCACAGGCGACGAAGGTGCGCGACGCGCCGCTCGTCTGGTTGGCGAGCGCTCGGCGTTTGAGCCAGTCATCGAGCGGCGACTCGCCGCAGGAAAATTCGTCGACCCTATGGTGCGCCGCCAAAGGCTGCGGCGCCGAGAACATCAGCCCGCTTTCCAGGGCAACGCTGTTCGCATCGTTCGGCGGAGCCGCTGGTTCGGCTTCGCCGGTGCATCGAGACGAGCAACGAACTCGGCATACGCCTTGGAGCTCACGGAGATCAAAGCGCGGTCGAGCAACGCTTCCTCGGCCGCGCGCCTGGCGGCGTCGAGAATGAAGTCAGTCCGGTTGGTACCGCGCGCCGACGCGGCCCGGTCGATCAGCCCTCGATCTTCGGCGCGAATCCGAATGTTGAGGGTCTCGCGCGGACGCGCTTGTCGCTTGGTGGCCGAGGTCATCTGTAGCTCCGTCTTCGTATCAACCAGAAGACTTTATCACGGCGCAATGACGTTGTCATTACGCTCCTGGGAACACTTGAATTGCGGCACTCTGACTGAGCCTCATGAGCCGATGACCAACGGTTTACAGCACCGTTGCCCGCCGCCACCGAGCACTCGAGTTCTTTTCAACGGATTGTCTTGGGGCACGCAAACCGCCGAGGTTTGAAGGACAAATGGCTCTCACGGTTCGACGCAATGCTGGTGACCGTCAAGGAGTCGTTCATTGGCGTCGCGGTCGGGTCCATCCGGGCCACTGTCGCGCCGCCGAGGCGTCAGAAACTCTGGTTCGAAAAATGGAACATCAGCACGTGCGGCGTCGCGGAAAGCGGATCGGTGACGACGGCGCCGTCGTGTGAGCTCCCGTTGCGGTGAATCAGATCGGCGCCGTCGGGTCCGTAGCCGGTGGCGAACACGGAGATGTGGTTGACGTTGACCAGTCGGTCCGCGATCGTCTGCGCCAACGTTTGCAGCGGTGTCGCGGTGAAGTCCGCCGCATGGACACTGACGTTGTTCACGTAGTCGAACGTGATCGAGCTGCCGGTGTGCCACCCCTCTTGCCACACGCCGTCGGGCAGCGAGGTGAGAGGTTTCTCCAGGTAGAGAACTTGTGACGGCACACCGCCGTCGCCCTGATTGGAAAACACGTTGAGGGCGATCTGGTAGGTCGCATTGCTCATCGAGATCTGCAGGTAGACGTGATCGTTGTCGGGCCTGCACGTCGCCTGGTTGGGGATGATGACCGCCGAGAGATAGCCGTCGAGACGCCCGAAAGCCGTGGTCAATCCCGAGCCGAAGCTGGTCGTGCACGGCTTGCGGTTGGGCGGGCCGTCATCGCCGTTGGCACCTTCGCTCGATGCGTCGGTCGAGGAGGAATCCCGCGCCGCGTCGACCGCGGGGCCGCCCGTTTCGATCCCGGTTCCAGCATCTTTTCCGCTGCCCCCCGCCGATCCGTCGGGCATCGCCGATCCGCCACTGCCCGAAGTGCCGCCGGAGCCGCTCGATCCGCCGGTGCCGGCTGTGCCCGCGGTTCCAGCCGTGCCGCCCGAGCCTCCAGCGGCGCCGCTTCCGGCGGAGCCACCGCCGCCTATGCCTGCGGTGCCCGCCGTGCTGCCGCCCGCTCCCCCCGACGTACCCGCGCCGCCCGTTCCTCCCGAGCCGCTCGATCCGCCAGCCCCGGCGGCGCCGCCGCCACCGCCCGCACCGCCGGTACCACCGGACGTCGAACCACCGGTGCCGCCCGTGCCACCTCGCGTTCCGCCGCTCCCCGAAGTGGAGTCGTCACCGCCACAAGCAGAAGCAAGAAGCAGCAGAACCGCGAACCAGGTCTGACTTCGGTGTATCGCCATCGAGGCTGACTCCCGGGTGTTTAGCCCATGTCCGCGTGCCCACGCGAGGTGCGTGTCATTGCCGCTATGCGGCGCATTCTATTGGCTGAGAGACCTCAATCAAGGCTTTGACGCGCGCGCTGGGCGTTCGTGCAGCGCGAGAAAATTACACGGAGGACGCGGTCACAAGGCGTGACAGGTTGCCCGAAAAACGAACCATAACGGACAGTGAAGGAGTCTTCGGATTGCGGTCGGGCGTTCAAAAGACGATCTCTCTCACGAGATTGTTGTCGACCCTACAACCGTCATTGCGGACACCAAACAGATTGCGGAAGTGTGCCGGCGTCACGCTCTCGCGAGGAGTGGGATGAACTCTGCCGCCCGTGATGTCACGAGACCACGACGGCTCCTCTTTCCACGCTCCACGCGGAGCTCGTGCAGCGCTCCGCGAAGGCGTCGTCGTGCGAGACAATGACCAACGCGCCGGGGTAGGCCGCGAAGGCCGCTTCGAGCCGCTCGATCGAAGGGAGATCCAGGTGATTGGTCGGCTCATCGAGCACGAGGGCCCAGACGTGACGTCCGAGCCCGAGCGCCATGGCAAGCTTGCGCGCTTCGCCGGGGGAGGGGCGGCGAGAGGCGAGCAGCGCGGCCGGATCGACTCCGAGCGCCGCCACGACGGAGAGCACCCGTCCCCGCTCCTCGGGAGGCAGGTCCCGCAGTTGTCCGAGAAGCTGCAGTGTGGCTGGGTCGTCGAGCTCCTGCGGGAGATAGAGGAGGCGTTCGATCGGGATTCGGGCCGCCCGAAGCATCGCGGAGAGCAGGGTCGATTTGCCTGCGCCGTTCACCCCGCGAACGCGGACCCGGTCTTCGCGGCGCAGGGCGATCCTTACGTTGCGAAGGATCGCCGTCGTACCGGCGCACACTTCGGGCGCATCGAGCGTCATCAGCACGGGGTTCGGCGCGCGCTCGTAGCTCACGAAGACGGACCGTCCCAGCGATTTGGACGGACTCCATCCGCTCTGCCGCTCCTCGGCCCGTTCGAGTCGGTCCCGCAGCACCGTGACCGAGCGTCCGAGACGCTTCTCGGCCGACGCCCGACGGAACTTGGCTAGCATGCTCCTGCCGTCGTGATCGCGCGGTCCCTTCGCCTGATGCCGCATGCTCCGCGCCGCGTCCGCGCGTGCGTGCTCGCGGCGCGCTTGGGAGAGCTTCTCCGCGAGGGACCGTTGCTCCTCGCGGCGCGCCGTATGCTCGGTGAGCTGCGAACGTTCCTCCGCCTCCCACGTCGCCTTCGCGTCGGTGTATGCCCCGGGCCACAGTCGGATCGTGCCGCGATCGATGCGCAACGTGCGCTCGGTGAGCGCATCGAGCAGGGCGCGATCATGAGAGACCACGATTCCCAAGCCACCATAGCGGGACAACGCCGCCATCAGCCAGGCGCGCCCCTCCGCGTCGAGATGGTTGGTGGGTTCGTCCAGCATCAGCACGTCAGGCGCTCCGGTGAGGGCTGCGCCGATTTGCCATCGTTTGCGCTCTCCCGGAGACAAGTTGGCCCATCGGACGAGATCCGCGGCCGCGAGTCGCAGCAACCCGCGTAGCTGCTGCGCGGCCCCGCCGTCGTCGCGGGCGAGCACCCGTACGCCTTCGTCGAGCTCATCGACCTCCTGCGAACAGAAAGCCAGACGCGGTTGACGCGGCTCGCGCAAGATCGCTCCGATGCTGGGTGCAAGCTCCCCCGCGAGAAGGCGCAGCAGCGTCGTCTTGCCCGCGCCGTTGGCCCCCACGAGGCCCGTCCAGCCCGGGGCGAGATGAAAAATGGCATCGGTAAACAGCGGCACCGCGTCGCTGTGCCCAAAGCACAGCCGGTGCGCGCGCATCGAGAGAAGCATGGGACCTCCTGATCGGCGGCCGTAACGGCCGCTCGGCAAAAAACGGTTTGCGAGATCAGGAGGAGTGGCGCATGCGGGGTCCGTAAGGACGGACCCAGGGTCTTCCTAGCACGGTCGCGAAAAGGCGCACGTCGGTCCCGCTGCGGCTGCGTGAACCTCCGGGTCCGACCGCCAGCGTCACGCGGGGCGGGGCCGGCCACGATCGCTGTGCTTGCCGCTGGAAATCCAGTGGCGAACGCTACTGATTGATGGGCGCGTTTCGCTCGCAACCTCGCCCGAGAACATCGAGATGGGACGTCGAGGTGACCGACACGATCCGTGCTGTCGGATCTCAAACGACGCCAAGGCGTGCCTTGAGCTCCTCCAGGCGTTCTCGGCTCACGGGAACCCGAATGTTCTCTAGCCCGGCAAGAATGGCGACGTACTTCCGATCACCTTCTTGTTGAAGCTCCGCGACCAGAGCGACGTTGAGGATCGCACCGCGATGAACGCGCATGAACTTGCCTTGATCGAGTCGGTCCATGATCCGGTCCAGCGATTCTTCCAAGAGCAGCTCGCGGCCATCGACCAGAATCGTCGCGTAGTGATCCTGCGCAAGAACTGCCGCGACGCGGTTCGTTTCAAAGACCACATACTTTGCACCCGAGCGGATCGCCATCCGCAGGCTTCGACCTGCCATTTGCGCAACGACCGCCCTCGCGAGGTCCGCTCCACTTGCGCGCCGCGCTCGTGCGCGCGTCAAGGCGATGTTCAGGCGATCTTTGGCGATCGGCTTGAGAAGATAGTCCACCGCCGCGAGTTCAAATGCGCGGATCGCGTGCGCGTCGTATGCAGTGGCAAAAATCACCGCAGGACCCGGCTTCGCAATGGATGCGGCGACCTCTAGGCCGTCCATCTCCGGCATCTGGATGTCGAGAAAAACGAGGTCGGGTTTCAGGTCCTCGATCTTCTGAACGGCGTCGAGCCCGTTCTCCGCTTCCCCGACACACTCCACGTCGGGATGATCGCGAAGAAGACGACGAAGGCGACCCCGTGCGGGGGGCTCGTCGTCGACCAGAATGGCGCGAATCATTGGCCTACGCTTCCCCGCCGATGGTGAGGGCAATGAGCGCCCGTGTGCCTCCCTCGTCGCGTTTCATGACCTCGACCCTCGCGCCCGACCCGTAGGCGAGCGCGAGCCGCGCTCGGCAATTCGCGATTCCCTTCCCGGTCCCCGTTGTCGTCGAATGGCCAAACCCAATGCCATCATCCTCGACAATCATCGTGAGCTGATTCTTGCGGATGGCAATGTCGATGCGCACGGTACCCCCGCGCGCTCTCGTCGAAAAGCCGTGCTGTACGGCATTTTCGACGAAAGGTTGAAGGATGAGAACGGGAACGCGAACCGTGTCGGTGCGGATAGTGGATTCTACATCGATGGCATACTTGAGGCGGTCGCCGAACCTTGCATGCTCGACTTGGAGGTACGCGTCGCAAAGCCGAAGCTCGTCCGCGAGGGAATGGGTGGACGATCCTGACGACTTCAAGATTCCGCGATAAAGGTCCGCGAGTTGAAGAACGACTCCCTCGGCTCGGTCGGGATCTCGGTGAACGAGCGACGCAATGGTGTTCAGCGCGTTGAAGAGCAAGTGAGGATTCATCTCGGCCGTAAGAGCAGATAGCCGCGCTTGAAGCTCCCGATTTTCAAGCTCGCGAATCTTCGCCTCGGCTGCGTGAGCGGCATCTCGCGCCTCGATGCGACTCCGTTGGAGAAAGAACACGGCTGCTATCACGAATCCGACGCCGATCCCGACGCGGTAGGAACCGAAGCTGGGTGATCCCCAGTCCCTACCCAACGCGTGCGCGACGTACCCTCCGACGGCGAAGCCGAGCGGTAGCGAGAGGGGCAGGATCGCGGCAGCAAGGAGGAAGCTGGACCCGATGCTACATGCGCGAGACGGCCGCCCTCGAAGTCGGTGGTAGGTTCGTTCGAGACGCCGAAGGATGTAAACGCCCGCGAAGCATTGGAGCGCCGCCACCTCGGAGATGGCCGTCCCGATGAGCCACCTTCGGCCAAAATCGTGCGTACCACCCAACACGACGTTGAAGGCACCCGCGATGAGAGGGTTGTAGAACACCAAGCTGGCGACGAAGGTTTCCCGCGCCGACTTGGGTCGAATGAGCGCCTTCAACGTGTTTTTCATGGCCGCGATCGGGATCGTATCGGTAGCAGCGATCAGGGCTTCTTCGACAGAGTTTGCTGGAAGAACCGAACGGCCTTCCCGCTGTCGAGCTCCGTGATCAGGACACGAAGCTTGTCGGCGCCGTCCTTGGCGATGGTGGTGGCGAACGCATGTCCATCGGTGCGCTGCTCGTACGATTGGCAAATCCCGTTTGCGAAGCAGTGCCCGCCACCGGCGCCATTGTTCGAGACGAGCTTGAATCCGCTCTGGCCGTGGTCTTCGAATTCCTGCCAGAAGACGATTTCTTGCCCATTCGCCAAGGTCACCTTGCCATCGGCGCGAACTTTCGCGGTGCCGATGGTCCTCCGGGTAAGCGAGACGGTAAAGGCGCCGAGATCCTTTCCTGAGACCTCGGTGGCCGAGCCCGAGCCCTCCCACGTTCCGAGGCAGTCGGAGATGCCAGCGCGCGCCGGCACCGAAGCGAGTCCGATGAGGGAGAGGGCGGCGGTGACAATGAATGTTCTGTTGACCATGGTCTTGTTCCTTTCAATGGGATGGCGGGCCTTCGTGCCGCACCGTTCCAAGGGTTTGTATGGCACCCCAAACGGGCCGGTCTCGCCCGATCCTCCAGGTTACCGGTTCGGGTTCTCGAGTCGCCGAGAACAGGAACCGAGCCGCAGAAATCGGTCTGTCATTCTCTCGGGATCGCGTTGTGCGTGAGCCGTGGACGTGGCTTGAGCCTCACGAGCAACGTGCGCTCCTCGATTGCGGCGAGATCCCGATTGAGGACCGTTTGCTGATCCGCCGGACGCCATTGTTCGGCATCGCACTTGAAGCCACCGAGGAGTGGCTCCCGATCTCAAGAAACGGAAGAACCCCCACGGGCTCATGTGGCCGCTCCCCAGTGGCGCTCGACGAGGAAAAGGCAAATGATCGAGGTGCGCGACATGCTGGGCCACCGGAGCGTGACCACGACCGAGCGCTACGCCCACCTCTCCGAGAGTGCCTTGCAGCTTGAGGCGATCGGGCAGGATCGCGAGACCGGTTGGGCTGAAGCGGTTCGAGCCCTGGCGGCTATCGCGAAGCGCGGGTCCGAACCCGAGCGTGGCGAGTGTCTTGGATGCGGCTAGGCGACCACCGCCCGTGCTTCCCGCCCGGATCCGTACGATCTGCCCCTACCGCAACTAGGTTCCCTAGGTGGTCGATGCGATCCGCGGAAGGACGGTCCTCCGTGCTCGCATTCTCGCTCCGCTCATGCGACAGGGGTCTCATGAAACTTCGATGGGCTATTCTTGTTGCTGCCGGGTGCAGTCGCAGTGCGCCGCCAGCGCCTCCTCCGCCCCCCCCGCAGCCGCTAGCTTCTCCCGTGGCGACGGCGTCCCAGGAAGTGCCGATCGCGAGCTCGCGCGCCAGCGAGTCGGCGAGTCCCCGCCAACTGACGAGCAAACCGCTTCCGCTCCCCGGCGCGGATGGTCCCGCATTTCTCGACTACATCGCCTACGAACACGCGAATGCGCGTGTTTGGGTGCCCGTAGGCAGCACGGGCAGCGTCGACGTGCTCGACGTGAAGAGCGGCACGTTCAAACGCGTCGACGGGTTCAAGACCGAGGTTCGCGAAGTGAATGGCAAGAAGCGAACGTACGGTCCGAGCGCCGCCGCCGTGGGCGACGGGACGGTCTATGTCGGCAATCGCGCAACGAGCGAGGTGTGCCCGGTCGACGCGCGGACGTTGAAACTGGGCAAATGCCTCAAACTCACGACGCCGACCGATGGCGTCGCCTACGTAGCCTCGGCAAAAGAGGTCTGGGTGACGACGCCAAAGGACCAAACGCTGACCGTACTCGACGCATCGAAGCCGAATGCGCTCGCGACCAAGACGACGATCAAGACCGAGGGATCGCCGGAGGGGTACGCGGTCGACGAAGCGCGCGGGTTATTTTTCACGAATCTCGAGGACAAAGGGCCGACGCTCGTGATCGACGTGAAGACGCACAAGGTGAAAGCGAGTTGGAATGCGAATTGCGGCAGCGACGGGCCGCGCGGTATCGCTTTCGATCCCGATCATAACTTCCTCGTCGTCGCTTGCACCGACCATGTGCAAGTCCTCGACGCGGGACATTACGGCGCTTTGCTCGGCAAGCTCGACATCGGCGCGGGCATTGACAACATCGATCTCGCGGATGGCAAGGTCTATGCGGCCGCGGGTAAGGCCGCCACACTCACTGTCGCCAAACTGGACAGCAATGGCGTCCTCACGGTGATGGCGGCGGGCGCGACTTCCGAGGGCGCGCGCAATGCGGTCGCCGATGCGGACGGCAACGTCTACGTCGCCGACTCCCAAGCGGCGCGGCTACTCGTTTTCCCGCCGGCGGCCGCGAAATAGCGTCGCACCGGCGTTCGCGCCGACCTGATGGCGGTAAGTTCCGACTACGGGTAACGTCCTTCGAGTGCGGGTGCTTCTCATTGAAGATGATCGACGTGTGGCCGAAGTGGTCGCGCACACGCTTCGGCCCTTCGGCCACGCGGTCGTCAGCCATGGGAGTCATCGGGCAGCCGTGGTCGCGATCGCCGATGCTTCCTTCGATCTAGCGATTCTCGACATCGCTTTGCCGGATGGAACCGGGCTCGATTTGTGTCGCATGTTCCGCGCGCAAGGTTTGGTTTTTCCGATTCTCATGCTGACAGCGCGCTCGGGCGTGGCCGAAAGGGTGGCGGGGCTCGACGCGGGAGCCGACGACTACCTCGGCAAGCCCTTCGCCCCGGCAGAGCTTGCGGCGCGCGTTCGGGCGCTCGGGCGGCGTGGCCCGCGTTGGACGGAGTCGGTTCGCGCGTTCGGAGATTTGCGGCTCGATCGCGATCGAAGGATCGTCAGCCGAAACGACGCGCGCATCCCCCTGACGCCGCGCGAATTCGAGGTCGTTGCGCTTCTCGCTTGGCGAGATGGACGGGTCGTCTCCAAGGACGAGGTGCTCGAGATCGTGTGGGGGGAAGTAACGGACGGCGCGGCCGCGAGCCTCGAAGTCGTCATCGCTCGGCTCCGGCGCAAGCTGGACGACCGAAAAACGCCGAGCTTCATTCGCACGGTGCGTCAGGTCGGCTACGCATGGGAACCTCTACGCTCGAAGCACGCCTGAGAGCGCGACTCATCGTCGTGCTCGCACCGATGCTCGGCATCGTCGCGAGCGCCGCCGTGCTTGGCACGGCCCGCGCGCTCGATGGCGCCGACGACGACCGCGCGCGGGCCACCGCGCGCAGCGTTGCAGAATCAGTTCGGGTCGAGCGCGCCGAAGGCGATTCGTTCGCGGACGCGACGCGAGAAGCGACGTCGTTGTTCGATCCCAAGCAGATCCGCGTCCTCATCGATGCGAACAATGAGGCGGGACCGCTCGGCTCTCTCAGCGTCGGCGAATGCAAATCCCTGATCTTGGAAAATGGAATGCCATGGCGCGCCTGTGCGCTTGACTTGGATGGTCTCCGGGTGACGGCAGCGATCCCGACCGATGCGGATCGAAGGGCGCTGCGTTCTCTCATGGAGTGGATGCTGGGGACGGTCGGTCTCGCTCTGATCGGTTCGCTCCTTTCGATCCGAGTCGCGTTGCGCGCTCCGCTACGGTCTTTGGCCGAGCTCGTGGATTGGGTCGAGCGCGTGCCGTCGGGAGCGCAGCTCGGTCCGCCGCGCGATGCCACCATCGAGATTGCGAAGCTCGCACAATCGTTCGAAGGCCTCGTCGCGGAGCTCACGGAAGCACTCGCGCGCGAAAAGGCCAATAGCGCTCACATCGCGCACGAGCTTCGAACCCCGCTTACGGCGATTGTCGCCGAGCTTGCCGTCATGACGCCGAGCGCGGCGGTGTCGCGCCTTCGCGAGGATGCGTCCCGCCTTTCGCGCGTGATCGACACCATTTTGCTGTTGTCGGAGCCGCGATCGACGAAGCGGGCCGACGTCGTGGTGAACGTGGCCGATCTGGCGCGCAAGCTCGGGCAGGACGTGGCGCCCGTCGACGCACCGGACGAAGCGCTCGTCTATGCGGATCCGCACCTTCTCGAGCTCGCTATCTTCAATCTGCTCGAAAATGCCACGAAGTATGCGGCAGGTACCCCGATCCGCGTACGCGTTGCTCGTGAGTCGGACGCCGTCCGCGTGAGCGTCGTCGACGGCGGTCCTGGCCTTGCCGTCGAGGTTCGCGACCGCGTCTTCGACCGATATTGGCGGGAGGCCAGCGACGGACCGGGGCGCGGCCTCGGGCTGGCGTTGGTTCGAGCAGTCGCGGAGCGGCACGGAGGAACGGCGAGCGCCCGTGCCGCCGAAGGGCAGCACGGCGCCGACGTCGGCTTTTCGGTGGGTCCGCTTCTCGGTTGGCATCGTTAAGCTTCCGTTAAGCTCCTTCGGGTAGGCTCCACCGCATGTTTGAGCGGCGGTCGTGGGCGCTCGTTCTGGCCCTAGGCGCTTTGGCGTCCAACTCCTTTGCGCAGGCGGACTTGGCGATCACCTACGATGACGCACTGGCCCGCGCTCGTGCGCGTTCCCCCGATCTCGCCGCCGCGCGAGCGAGAGAAGGCGTCGCCAACGCAGAGATTGGAGTCGCCGGTCTGCCTCCCAACCCGACGGTGTTTGCCGGTACGGACACCCAAGCGTCGAAGATCAATGCGACCATCAGCGTCCCTCTCGTCATCTTCGGTCAGCGGGGTGCTGCCGAAGACGCCAGCCGAGCGGAACTCGTGACGGTAAAGATCGAATCAGAGGTGACCTGGAACGATGTTCGCGCGTCGACGGCGCGCGCGTTCGTCGGCCTCTGGCTCGCCGAAAAAACGGCGACGGTTCGCGACCAATCGGCGAAGCTGGTCAAAAAATTGGAGGACGCCGTGATGGGTCGCATCGCCGTCGGCTCTGCGCCCGAGATCGAGGGGCTGAGAGTTCGGTCCGAGCGTCTCAAGGCCGACGCTGACGCCGAGGAGGCGCGATGGCGCGTGGCCGGAGCGGGAGGCGAGCTCGGACGCTGGATCGGCGCGACCGCCGATACGACTTTTCGCACCGTCGGTCAGCCGCGCGCGCCCGAACCGCTTCCGTCACTGGCCTCGCTGACCGGCGATTTGGGCGCAGTCCCCACCGTCCGGCGCGAGATGGCGGACGCGCGCGCGGCGGCGGCACGGGCACATCGCGAGCGCGCGCTCGTTCGGCCTGGGCTGACGCTCGACCTCGGTTTCGATGCGCTGGATCCTACGCTTCCCGCTACGAACTACCGAGCGCAGCTCGGTGTGGACGTGCCCCTCTTCCATCAGCGCGGGCCTCTCATCGAGCGAGAAATCATGGCCGAACGCGCGGCGCGCGCGCGCGCCGATGCCGGGCGTGCGCACGCCGCGGCCGACTTGCTCGTCGCGTACCGCGCTCTCGAAGCGACGGCGGCGCGCACGCGCGCCCTCGAAGAGGGTGTGGTTCCCGCGGCCGACGCGGCGGCGAACGCGACGCAAGAATCATATGCCTTGGGGCGCGCGCCGCTCCTCATGGTGCTCGACGCGGAACGCGCCCGACTCGATGCACACCTCTCGGCGATCGAAGCACGGGCCGCACGCGCTCTCGCTTGGATCGATGTCGAGCACGCTCTGGGAACGCCATGAGTGCCTTGAGATGTTCCCTGGGCGGGGTTTGTCTAACGGCCCTTTTCGGTTGCCACGCCCAGACGGCGAAGGAAGAAGAGAGCCCGAAGGTGGCCGTCCACTGCGTGACGCCGCAATTGGGCGCGCTCGATGAGACCATCGCGTTGCGCGGGCGTTTGGCGGCGCCCCCCGGAGGGGATCTGCCGGTCGCGTCCCAAGTGCCCGGACGCATCGTCCAGGTCGACGTGCGCGAAGGGCAGCGCGTTTCCAAGGGCGATCTCGTGGCCCGCGTGGACGAAGCATCGTCGCGTGACGCCGTCCGACAAGCGGAAGCCGCGATCGCGCAAGCAGAGGCCTCCGAGATCAACGCCCGCGCAACCCTAGAACGGGTGACGGCGCTCGTGACCAAGGGAATTGCTGCGAAGCAGGAGCTCGACGATGCGCGTGCGCACGAGGACTCCGCGCGTGCGACGGTGGCCGCAGCGGAAGCCTCCGGCGATTTGGCGCGACGCACGCTGGGCCGCGTTCTCATCCATTCGAGCTTCGACGGCGTGGTGACGCGTCTCTGGCGGGGGCCGGGTGCGATCGTCGACGGGACCGCCGCGACTCCCATCATTCAATTGGCGGCCGCTCATGCCGTCGAATTCGTCGCCGATGCGATCGATCGCGATCTCGCCGAGATCGCCGAAGGGCAGCCGGCAAAGGTCGAACTTTCGATGGGAGGGCCGGCGGTCACGGGAACCGTGCGAGCGCGATCCTCGGCGCTCGACGTAGTGACGGGCCTCGGCGTCGTGCGCATTGCAATCGACAAACCCGAAGCGACCTTTCCGATCGGCGCTTTTGGCCGCGCCGTGGTTACGACGCGTCATCGCGACGCGGTCGCTCTGCTTCCGACGACGGCGCTTCGAGGTGCGGTGAGCGACGGCGCCGAGCTCGTGCTTTGCAAGGATGGCAAAGCAGAGCTTCGAGAAGTGAAGATCGGATGGCGCGACGAGAAGCGCTTCGAGCCCATCGAGGGCGTCGGAAGTGGCGACCGCATCGCCATCGATCACGTGCTCGGCCTCGACGACGGCACGGAGCTGGTGGAAGCGAAATGAAGGTGCTCGCGTTCATCCGACGACATGCGATGGTCGTCTGGCTCGCGACCGGGTTTCTAGTCCTGCTCGGAGTTCGTTCCGCGTACACGATGCCGAGCGGGATTTACCCGGAAGTCGAGTTTCCTCGAATCGTCGTGGTCGCACGCACCGGCGGTGCGCCTCCGGATGTTTTTTTGACGAACGTCGTGAGGCCGCTCGAACAAAGGCTTTCGGTCGTGCTCGGCCTGCAGCGTCTGCGCTCCAAGACGATTCGCGGAGCAACGGAGCTTTCGCTTCAATTTGCGCCCAACACCGACATGTGGCGCGCGTTGCAAATGGTCGAATCGCGCGTAGCCGAAATTCGACCAGAGCTGCCGTCGGACACCGAGATCATGGTGGAACGCGTCACGACCGGCTCGTTCCCGGTGGTCACGTTCAATGTCGCCGGTGCCGTCGATCCGCGCGAGCTGCGCGAGTTCGCCGAATTCGTGGTCCGGCCATCGCTCGCCAACGTCGTTGGTGTAGGACGCATCGAAGTGCTCGGCGGCGACGTCCGCGAGGTCGAGGTCGTTTTGCGCCCGGAGGCGACGAGCGCGCTTCATCTCACCCCGAGCGACATCGCCGACAAGCTGAAAACCGCTACAGGGCTCAGCGCCGTCGGTCGCGTCGACCGCGATCGACAGCTCGTCACCGTAGTGGCCGATGCACAGCCCAAGACTATCGGGGAGATCGCCGAGATTCCGATCGCGACCACGACATCCGGCGGCGTGATCGTGCTTGGCAACATCGCCGAGGTCGTCGATGGGGCGGAGGACCGCCTGGTTCGAATCGGCGGCCCGCTCGGCGAGACCGTCGTCATCAGCGTCGCGCGTTTGCCCGGTGCGAGCACCACCGACGTCGTCGATTCGGCCATCGCGGCAACCCGAGCGCTCGCTCCGTCGCTTCCACAAGGCGTCACCATTCGTCCGGTTTACGACCAGGCGAGCCTGGTGCGCGAATCGATGGCCAGCGTTCGCGACGCGATCCTGATCGGCGTCGCCCTTTGTGCTGCCGTCATCTCGATCTTCCTTCGGGATCTGCGCGCCGGTCTCATCGCCGCTCTTACGATACCGATCACCTTGGCTATCAGCTTCGCGGCCATGAAGATCGCGCACCAAACGCTGAATCTGATGTCGCTCGGCGGAATGGCCGTTGCCATCGGCCTCGTCGTGGATGACGCGATTGTCGTTGTCGAAGCCATCGCCCGCCACCGCGATCGCGGGTCGGACGCGGCGACCGCGGCTCGGGAGGGCGCGCGCGAGCTGGCTCCGGCCATCATCGGAACGACGCTCACGACGGTCGTGGTCTTCGTTCCGCTCGCTTTCTTGGAGGGGATCGTGGGCGATTTCTTCCGGGCGCTCGCGTTCACCCTCACGGCAGCCGTTTGCATTTCGCTCGCGGTCGCGCTCGGTCTCGTACCGCTCGCGGCCGGATTTACATTTTCGCCGTCACGATCGCTGCCATCGACGCGCGCCGAGGCAATCTACGACAAGATGGTGCGGGCGTTCATGCGACATCCGCTCGCCGCTGCGCTGGCGCTCGTGGCGATCCTCGCCTCTACTTTTTTGATCGTGCCGTACATCGGCACGGGCTTCTTGCCGCCGATGGACGAGGGGGCCTTCGTACTCGACTACTTTTTGCCGGCGGGCACGTCGCTGACGACCACAGAGCAGATGGCTCGCCGGTTGGAAAATGTGCTCAAGGAAACCCCGGAAGTGCTCACGTTCTCCCGGCGTACCGGCGCGGAGCTTGGCCCCGCGGCGGCGACACAGCTGAATCGCGGCGATATCATGGTTCGCTTGAAGCCTCGCGGAGAGCGCCCTCGCTCCGGAGAAAGCGTCATCGCGGATCTGCGGGAGCGATTCGCGGAACAGACGCCCGAGGTTCGCATCGAATTCGTGCAGGTGCTGCAGGACGTTCTGAACGACTTGTCCGGCAGCCCGCGGCCCATCGAAGTGAAACTGTTTGGCCCCGACTATGCAAAACTGCACGAGATCGGCGCATCGTTGGCCGCAAAACTGAAGGGTGTCGCCGGGCTCGTCGACTTGTATGACGGCCACGAGCGTGACACCCCGGAGCTTCGATTCACCCCGCGGCGCGACACTCTGGCGCGATTTGGAACGACGCCCGACGATGCTAGCAACCAATTGCAGACGGCGCTTCTTGGGACGCGCGTAGGTACGATTCGCCGCTATGACCGGCTGGTCGGCATTCGTGTTCGCTATCCGAACCCCTATCGTTTCGACACCGAGCGGGTGCTCGATCTTCCGTTCACGGCCGGCGAGCATGCGACGACGTTCGCGGCGGTGATGGCGCCGACGACCGACGTGACGGCCTCCCTTTTGATGCACGAGGCGCTGCAGCCAATGGTCGACGTGACTGCCGATCACGAGCAAAGGGACCTGGGAAGCGTCGTCGCCGACGTGGAAGCGATCGTCCAGAAACAGCCGATGCCTCCGGCGTATCGCGCCGTCATCGGAGGACAAATCGAAGGGCAGCGCGCCACGGTGCGCGATCTGGTCACCGTCGCCGCGGTCGCGGTTCTTCTCGTTCTCGTCGTTCTGTCCGGACAATTTCACCGGATCCGGTTGGCCGCTCTCGTCATTGGAACGATTCCCACCGCCATCGTCGGCGCGCTCGTCGCGCTCGTGACGACGAGAACGCCGCTGAACGCGTCTTCGCTCATGGGATGCGTGCTCCTCGTCGGTTTGGTGGTGAAGAACGGTGTTCTGCTCCTCGAAGAGGCAGAGCGCCTTTTCGATTCCGGCGCGACCGGGATCGAAGCCGTTGCGCGTGCGAGCGAACGCCGGCTCCGCCCCATCGTCATGACGACCGTCGCGACGATTGCCGGTTTGGCGCCGCTCGCCCTCGGGATTGGCGCCGGCGCGGAGCTGCAACGGCCTCTCGCGATTGCCGTCATTGGCGGACTTCTCACGTCGACCGTCGCGACCTTGGGATTTCTCCCTCCCTTCGCGGCGCTCGCTCTGCGAGGTCGGGTAGGCGCCGATCACACCGCAGGACGCGCATGACCGAATCCTCTTTGATTACGGCGCCCCCGAGACGACTCGAACGTCCGGCCAACGGTTTAGGAAACCGCTGCTCTATCCACTGAGCTACGGGGGCAGTGCTCTATTCTGTGTATTTTAAGTCACTTAGGCGCTGGCAACCTCGCTTTTTCGTTGTGGGCGCTGGGAACGTTACCAGCAGGTTTACCAGCAGAGTTGGGAATTTTCTCGTCCATCTGGGGCGCGTGCATGGGAGCCATCGCCGACTTAGCGGCGATCTTTCGATGAAGCAAGCCGTCCCGGAGCACGCGGCTTTGCTCTGTCAGGCCACAGAAGGACCATGAGACGCAAAGTCGATTCGTCGCTCATTCCCGTCGTGCCCCTTCCGTCGAGCAGCTTCGTGTCGATCGAGATCAGGTGCCTCCAGGGGTCCGTCAGTGCCCAAGCCTTTCCTGACGGGCTCACCGCCGCGATGTCGTCCACGCCGAGGATGATGAAGTTGCCTGCGTCCATTCGCTCGACCCCGAAGGCGACGTCGATCTTGGGGGCGATGGACGGGTCAGCATTCCAGACCTCGGCCCCTGCGATGATCTCCTCCTGGTCAGGAGTGAACGTTCCCTTCAACACGTAAAGCACGTGAGAGCTCGGCTGACACGCCGTTGCCAACATGGTTGCGAACACCATCGAAAACACTTGTCTGCGCCACATAGATCAAAACTAATTGGCGCGTCACGGCATTTACCGGCTTCTGTGCAGACCAAACCATCCTTTGTCTTCAACGAAACACATCACCAGATCACGTGAGTAAAGTAACTTACTGGGGTGCTGTGAAATCTAACGCACGCTGTTAAATATCACATTTCACCGTGAAACTTGAGTTACTGGTAAACGAATAAAGTAAGTTAAGCCGACATCGCTCGTAAACATTACCCGAAGGTCCTAGGACCAATGGCGACCGACGAAATCTCTTGACGCTTGCCATCCTCGCTGGAAGCATCGTCCCGTGTAAGCGAGAAATCCCGTTGCCCCTATTTAGCTTCATGAACGAACACGACCCACAGATCGCTCTCCTCACGGAGCGGATTGAACGCCTCACCTCCCAACTGGAGACGAACAACGAGAAGCTCGATCGGGTGCTGGACCCGGAGGTCGGCGTATACGCGAAGGGCGCTGCGCTCGAAAACAGAGTCGCCACAATCGAACGCGAACTGCGGTACGGAAAGTGGCTGATCGGCGTCCTGATCGTCCAGGCGATCGCTTACGCTCGTGACCTGATCGCCAAGCTGTTGAACTAGCCGTCACGTCTTCTGGGTGATCGTCGTACCAGTCCCTTGTATCCGAGTCCCGTTTTCCACAACAAACTGCACGATCTTTTCGGCGGCAATCTGATGACGCGAGATCGTGACTGCCTCTTCCCCATCGTCTGGAAAGGAACTCTGGACTTCCTCCACCTCGAGCGTTGCAGTTGTCTCTCTGGCAACTCCTATGAAGATGAGACGGTAGTACGTCCTCGCCTCACGGTCACCCCGGTGCCCGTGTTCCGTGTAAAGTTCATAGAGCTCGACGCTTCGTTTCTCTGTCATGCAAAGAATGCTAGCAGCGTCCGATTCCGTCGGTGCGGACCTAGCAAAAATCGGGACTGTCACTTCGCAAATCGTCACGCTCTTGTCGACTTGACGTCGTCGGCGTTACGATCGCCGAATGGCCGAGACCATCTACCGCACGTTCATCAGCTCGACAAAGGATGACCTGATCCGGGAGCGTCTGGCAGTGCACGAGGCTGTGATCGATTGCGAGTGTTTCCCTGCGGCGATGGAACAATTCGTTGCCTCGCATGACGACCAGTGGACGTACATCACACGAGAAATCGCGCGGTGCGATTTCTACATCGTGATCGTCGGCGGACGATACGGATCGTGCATAAGACTGGGTCCAAGCGCGGGTACCAGCTATACCGAAGCCGAATACGACCATGCAGTGGAACGGGGGCTCTATGTGATGGGCTTCATCAAGAAGAACCCATCACCACCGGCAGGTTCATCTGGTTTCAAGGAAGATATGCCTGATGCTGCAAAGCGCATTGCGAGTTTCAAGGAAAAGGTTGGAAGTAGGATGTGCTCAATGTTCAGCGATGAAATCGATCTGTACAAGTCGGTCACCAAGGCCATCAACTTCGCCAAAGGCTCCGGCAAGGCGCTCGGCTACGTTCGACCGAAGGAAATCAGTAACAACGGTCTGGGCGCCGGCACTCCAATTTCACCTAGTCGATTTCCGACTGCCGAGAAGGCGTTTCGGCGAGTAACTCTCCGGCCCGCCAAGGCGATCCATGAGGTAGACGACATAGATCGATTGGAACGCGACCTTGGTTGGTCACGAAAAACGATCGTTTTCGAAGTCAGCACTGTTGTTCGTAACAAGCTTACCGGAGCCAAATTTCCGAGGATCTACCATCCGGACATGACCTGGAAAGACGCATTCTTGATGATCGCGATGCTCTGCGCAAAGGAACCAACGTCAGAGGAGATCATGATGGCCGGCGTTGGGAGACGCATCCTTCGACCGTTCGTACCAGTCGAACCGTTTGCAAATACAAAGAATGCAATCGTGCCATCGTCATTCTATCAGCTCAAGGGCCTGTTGCTCGGCCTCGGACTTGTCTCCTTTCACGTCGATAAGTGGCGCCTCACCGACCTCGGCGTCGAAATGTACGACAGGTTCAAGGGCTCCGCATGATTCTACATCTTCATGGCTCCCCCTCGAATGCGCAGCGGTTCGCCAACTCGTCTGCGCGCTCGTTCTATCTGTTTCCGTTGTGGTCCTTCACCCACGCGAACGTCGGTCACGTCTTGAACCTGGCAATCGTCTCCCTGATCGCATGATCAGCTCGACGTTCTTCTTCAGCTTGTCCTTTTGAAACTGCTCCGATCGCGAGCTACGAGTCGCTGAAGAAGGTGACCGCGTCGTTTTCCGGGTCGCAGCTTCGAAGCGCGATGTCGATGCGGGTGAGCTCGGCGACGACGACGTGGTAGACCGATGCCCTCCTAAACGGGAGAGCCTGGCGAGCACACCCGTTTGGCCCTACCGAAACCGACGAGTGAGCTCTCTTCAGCATTCCCGCGCGTGACGAGACGCCCACTCCACGACTCAGTGCGCAGTGATGCTAGTCACTGCCCTTACTGCCCTCACTGGGGGCGTGCCACGCCATCGCCGCCGCTCGTAGCTGCATAGTGCCGTGGGCTCGTGCCAAGTTAGCGCAATCGCTTTCACCACGGCCTCGTACAACGGCTCCAGATCAAAGCCTATCCCCAGGTACGCTTCGTCGAGCCGCCCTTCAGGCCCGTGACCGGCAAGCTCACTTCGGATTTCTCGCGACACGCGAGCTTTGGTCAGCCACGTGAGAAACGACCGGCGGGACGCATGCATTGTGATCGAGTGCCCTTCAACCTCAGTCGCGCAACCGGCACGCTGAAGGTCTTTCCGCAAGTAGTCAGAGCTACGCGGTCGCACGAATCTCCCCGAGCGCACGCCCGGAAATACCGGATCGTCAATCTCTGGAGGTCGACCAAAGTACTGTACCCAACCTAGTGTCCGCTTCACCGAGCCGTATAGCCGATGGCGGTCGGCGGTATCACCTTGCTCGGCGTGATGGCCACCAACTCAGCGCGTCGACGGCTGCTCTTCGGGCGTCGCGCCCGTGTCGAGAGGGTCCACCGGGATCGCGATCCATCCGATCTCTTTTTCCAGCTCGGCCGCATCGAGGCGAGCTCGCGTTCTTGCCCAGAAGAGCGGCGCGAGTTCGAGCATGCGGTCCTCGGGCCAGAGCGGGACGAGTCGAATGAGGCAGCGCAGGTACTCTTCGGGATCGAGCCCGTGGAGACGCGCCGACGCGACGAGCGAGAAGAGTGCGGCGGTGCTCTTGGCGTGGTCGTCGCTACCGCAGAAGAGCCATGCTTTTCGTCCGAGCGCCACGGCCTTGATCGCGCGCTCTGCGCCGTTATTGGTAAGCAGGTCCCGCCGCTAGTTTTGGCGCTGGGCCCACTCTCTCCATGCTGGACGCGACGGCGCCATGACGGCACCATCGTCCGCATGCCGGCCCCTTTCGGACTATCGATCAGCGGCGACGAAATCAACAACTGGGCGAATCGAATCGAAGCTGCGGGTGCGCTGCCGCAGGTTATTCGTCGCCTCATTCTTGCAACGGTGCCGGTCGACGCCATCAGCTTCCGCTCGGACGGAGGCACCCGCTACGGGGATTGGGACGGCTTCGTCGTCGCAGGCGACACGGGTGCGCCGTTCGTTCCAGCGAATGCGTCCTTTTGGGAGCTCTCGACAATGAGTTCGACCAAACGCAAGCTCAACGCCGACTACGCGAAGCGTTCGGCGGAGAAGCATGCGATCCCCACCACCGCGGCGACATACGTCGCGGCAACTGCGCGGCGCTTCGCTGGAACGGCGGAGTGGGCGCGCGAGAAATGCGCCACGGGGCGGTGGGCGGACGTACGCTGTTACGATGCGGATGACCTCGCGACGTGGTTCGAGACGGCGCCAGCAGTCGCGGCATGGTTCGCGGCGGCGCAGCTCAACCATCCCACGGAAGCTCTATCGAGCGTTCCGGAATACCTCCAGGAATGGGCGAATGTAGCTGTGCCGCCGTTGCCCATACGCCTGCACCTGCTCGGAAGCGAGCGCGAAGCGTCGGTGCAACGCATTCGCGACTGGGTGAACGGTCCCGCCGCTATGCTTACCCTTCGTGCCGAAACTCTGGAGGTAGGACGGCAATTCGTGGCTGCCGCGCTGACGGTCCTGCCCGAAGCCGAAAGCGTCCTCGCCCGAGCACTCGTCGTTCACACGGAGGCTGCACTTCGATGGGCACTCCGCCAGCGCGCTGCACCACCCCTCATCATCATTCCCACCTTTGACGCCGTGCGAATCGCGTCAACGAATCACCATGTGTTGCTAGCTCTCGGTCCGGCGGGCGCAGGGACCGCACGCGTGGTCCTCGGTGCCGTACCGTACCGACTGATGGAACCAGAACTATCGGCCGCGGGGTTCGGGCAGGTCGACCGGGTTGCTCGAGAATCGCGAGGGTCCCTTTCCGCCCTCGCTCGGCTCTGTGGTGCTCGAGCCCCGAGCGAGCCAGCGTGGGCCCGCAATCCATCGCGCACCGTTCTTTCTTTCCTCCTTGTTGGCGCTTGGAGCCCTCAGAACAAGGCCGACAGCGCGACGCTGGCGGCGTTCACGCAAAGCTCCCTTACCGAGCTCGAAACGTTATGCGCGGAGTTAAGCGTGCGGCCGGAAACTCCGATTCGTCTTCACCAAGGGCGCTACGGCTCGAGCGCGTGGCGCTGGTCATCACCGGGAGACGCGTGGGAGTCGCTCGCGCCGAATATTGCGCAAAATATTCTTGCCGATTTTCGCGACGTGGCGTTGCGCGTCCTAGGCGAAGAGAACCCGGTCTTCACGATGGATCGCAACCAGCGTTTCTACGCTGGCCTCTACGGGAAGACCCGCAAACACTCTTCGGCCATGCGTGAAGGCATTGCTCATACACTCTGCCGACTGTCCCTTTCCGACGCTGCGCTCACGGCGGTGCCCGGCGTCAGAGTCGGTAGCTCGTTCGCTGCGAGCATCGTGAGAGACCTTTTGAAGGAAGAATGGTTCGCTTGGGCGTCGCTTTCCGAAATCCTTCCGGACCTTGCGGAGGCTGCTCCCGACCAGTTCTTGGACGCGCTGGATCGCAGCATTGACCGTGGGCCGTCCGGCGTGGTGCATTTGTTTGCTGAAGAATGCGATTCCACCAGTCCTCACACCGGCCTTCTTTGGGCGCTCGAAAGGCTCGGCTGGACCCCGCCTCGAATGCCTCGGGTTGCGTACGCGCTTGCCCGACTGGCAGTGGCGGATCCGGGCGGCCGCCTCTCGAACCGTCCGAGCGCGAGCCTTCACCGTCTGCTCGATCCGCTCTGCCCATCGACAAACTCTTCCACAAACGAGCGTCTCGCGGTCCTCCGTGACCTCCACACTCGGCAGCCCGCGTTCGCCTGGCAGTTCACAATTCACCTCGCTGGGTCACTCCGCGGAGGCATCGTGTTTCCTAGCGCGAAACCGGAATTCTTGCAGGACGCATGCGAGGAACGACCACTCACCGATCGGGAATTCGTGCAGGTAGCCGAGGCGGCCACCGAATTGCTGCTCGCCGGTGCTGGAAACGATATCAATCGATGGAGCGAACTCCTGACTGGTCGTGGGATGCCGAACGATTTTCGACTCTCTTTCCTTCGCGAAGCCGAGCGACGGGTCACAGCCGGCGAGCTTCATGACAAGGAGAGCTTCCTTTGGAACGCGCTTCGTGAGCCGTTGCACCTTGCCTATCTGCACTCCGGCGCGGACTCCAGCGAGGAAATCGAGATACTGGTTCGCCTCTACGACCTCGTGACGCCGAAGGATCTGGTAGCTCGATTCGCTTGGCTGTTCGGGCCACATCCACAGATACCGGAGCAGTTCACGAATGGCTGGCGGGAACAGCAAGAGCGCCTTGTTGCACTCCAAGCCGACGCGTTGGGCGTCCTCCTTAGGCAAGAGGATGGCGTCAATCTTGCTCAACGGCTCGCTGCCGCGGTTGCGGCACCGATTTCACTCGGGTTTCTGTTGGGCAGACTGCCTCTCCCGAATGCGCTCGAGCAGGACCTCTTGGACGGCACCTCGCCGAAATGGCGGCGCATTCGTCCCGCCTTCTTCGTGGCGCGCGCGACGGGGCACGACCAAGCATGGCTCACGAACTACCTCTCCGGTCTGGTTCATTCGGCGCGTGTCGATGAAGCGACCGAATCTGCTCTTCTCCTTCCGCGAACTCCGGCGACGTGGGAGGCAATCGAGGAGGCTGGGGCCGACCTGTCCGACGCATACTGGAAGAGCAAAGAGTTCGGCTATCCCCAGAACGACGCAGATGCAGAGCGGACCGTGCTTCAATTCATGCGCGTTGGTTCATTCACGCACGCCCTCGACGTTGCCGGCAGCTACGCGAAGCACATATCGACCGCCACAATTCTCCGCGTGCTGAGCGATGCCGCGCAGGCATCCATTCTCCAGCAAGCGGATAGCATGCGAGGTTATCATATCGAACAGCTGTTCCAAAAACTTCACCATGACTCTGGGGTTGACGATGATACTCTCCTCAAGCTTGAGCTCGCATACCTGAGCTGGCTGACTGGCCCGTCATCACGGATGCAGACCCTCCGCCTGTTCCGCGCGCTCGAAGAGCAACCAGAACTCTTCGCGCAGCTGGTTGCCATGGTGTACCGTCCGCGTACTGAGGGCGAGGCCGATGCCGCACGAGCCGCCGACAAAGACGCTGATCCTGCCGACGAGCCTTCCCTTGAACGACGTCGCAATGGTGCGCAGGTGGCGTCTCACGTCCTGCGCAATTGGAAGGGCTATCCCGGACGAGGCTTTGACGATAAGGAGCGCGATACCCGCCTCCTCGCTTGGAGTCGTCGCACACTAGAGCTCACCGCTAGCGCAAATCGGGCGGAAGTCGGCGAGACCGAGGTCGCTCGCGTGCTCGCTAGGGTTTCGCGCGGCACCGATGGCATCTGGCCATGCGAGGCGGCGCGGGAGCTCCTTGAGGAGCGACGACAGCACTTCGGCGATTGTCTTTCCATAGCCAAGAGAAACCTTAGGGGGATGGTCAGCAAGGCGCTCTATGAAGGCGGGAAACAAGAACGAGCGATCGCGGCGGCACTTCGGGCGGACGCAAGCAAGCTCCGCCCGAACTTGCGCTGGTCCGAAACCACCGCGCTCCTCGACAGGCTGGCGACCCGGTACGAGGAGGATGCCGAGGCCGAGGACGCTGAGGCGAAGTCAGAGAAGCGTGAAGCCGGAGAGGATTGAAGCGCGCATTGACGACTCCGAGTTCCACCGAACTATTTTTTGCCCGCAGGCCTCCTGCCTGCCATACGGACGGCCGCATATATCCAGGATTTTCACACTGTCGTAAGAAGACGAGCACCCGCACCCGAGCTATTGCGAAGGTCTTAGCATCCGACCTTCAACCAGATGGTCGTTGTCTTCATCCGACTCTCGCCGGGCCCTACCCGAATGTCGCCACACGCCCGTTTGTTCTGGCGTGGTATCGTCGTGCCTTGAGCCAACCGTACAAGGCGCTCGCGAAGACCACGCCACCGGGACCCAAGACGGGCAAGGTCGTTCCGAAATGCTACGCGGGGGCGCTCAGCGACTGCGATGGCGAGCTGACCAGGGAGCACTGGATCTCTGAGGCGGTCCTGCTCGAGGTCTCGGTCGATGGCGAAACTTTCATTACGAATGCGGCCGGCATGCCGCGGGCCGGACGCTGGGTGCCCACGTCAAGCTACGCGGCAAAAGTACTCTGCCACCGGCACAATCAGGCGCTGTCACCGCTGGACGCCGAGGCGCATCGCTTCATGCAAGTTCTCGAAGACGTCGGCAAGGCGTCGACGGGTGGCGCCGCGTCGCCAGCATACGTGTTCAGCGGACACGACCTCGAGCGGTGGATGCTTAAGGCGCTATGCGGTGCCATGGCAAGCGGCGCCTTCCAAACGCGACGGGCCGAGCGGCTGCGCGGCGAAGTTCCGAAGCATTGGCTAGAACAACTTTTTCACCTCCCTTACATGCCCAAGGGCTGGGGCCTCAGCTTCTCTCACCACGTGGGACGCGCATTCAGCATCGACAAGAACGTGGGCTTGGCCCCGCTTCTGATCGCCGGCGAAGTCGTGGGCATCACTGCTTCTCTTCGGGGATTCGACTTTGCGCTCGTTTTACGCGACGTGCCTCTCGAGCATCGGGGAGGGAGCCTGAGCCCCGCTGATGTTTACCGCCCCGCGGCCTTTCGAATCATCTACGGCGAAAGCCGAGACACGTTTGTGCGTTTCTGTTGGGATGTGGCGCCGCTGAACTCGACTACGATCTCCGTGTTGTGGCAGCCCGGCCGCACGGTCAACACATAAGCGACCGAATCGAATCATCGCCGAAACACAGAAGCACATGATAGGAACCGTGAAGCCATACCGAATCTTGATTCTGGGCGCTGGATTCTCGCGGGCGGCTGGCCTCCCGCTCGGCGCGCATCTCTTTCGACTCATCTTGGAGCGCTCCCGGGCACAGGATGGAAGCGACAGCCATATCGAAAGAGACCTGAGCGAGTTCATAGCGTACAAACTTCGCTGCGACGCCGTCGACCTCACCATGGACGACGTTGACTTGGAGGAATTCGTAGCCTTTCTCGACATCCAACATGCGCTTCGACTTGAAGGCAGCGACACGATGACGGTCGAAGGCAACCGATCTCAATTGGCCATCCGAAGCCATATTGGTGCAATCCTGCAAGAGCGAACACCATCAAGGACCGAGGGGTCTATTCCCGACGTGTATTGCAAGTTCGCCTCGCGCCTAGAGCCCGGCGACACGGTCATTACGTTCAACTACGACATTCTTCTTGAGCGCGCACTGGAACAAGTTGGCAAAGCGTACCGCCTCTTTCCAAAGAGATACAAGCGCGTGCACCCTGACTGCGTAGTTGACAGCGAACGCGACGAGGTTCGCGTGCTGAAACTCCATGGATCGCTTGATTGGTTCTATCGAAAAGAATTCGATTTAACACGCGATCTGATTCGCAAGATGGGGGGCGACACGGACCCTTCGAGCGCCATTTTCGGTGACAGCCCAAGGCATCGCACTCGCATACTCGTGGAGGGACCGCGGCCGGAGGCCGACGAGTTGAGCCGCATCTATCGACTACAAGACCCGGATGCCTTTTATGCGGACGCCTCAACCTTGGAAGCTCCGTACATTCTTTCACCGGCGTCGACGAAGCCTCTCTACGCGACTCCGCTGCTTGATCTCTGGAGCGGCTTAGGTCAGGCCGGCGCCCTGAGCCTCGGCCTCACCGTGATCGGGTTTTCGATGCCACAGCACGATGAGTATTTGCGACAGCTCATCTACTGCATTGCGCGGAACTTTCAGCATTGTGAACCGAATCTGGTACGGGGCGGCCGGACAAAGTCGAAGATGGCCTTGATAGATTGCCGCACGACTGCCGCGGAGGTGGAGAAATTGAAGACGAGGTACTCGTTCCTCGATTGGGCGCGGACGAACGTATACTCGAACGGACTTGACGAGACGGCGCTCGACATCATCTTCGGATGATTCGGCGAGAGACTCAGTGCTGTAGCCCCGGCCTACTTCGGCCGCAGGTCGAGCCCTCATGGTCCTTCTTTTGGCGGCCCGGCGCCCGGAGTTCTCCGCACTTGAAGCTCCCGCGCAATGAAGGCGACAATTTCCCAGCGCCCCGCCGTCGACGCCGCGGCGATCGCCATGGCCAGCGCCGTCTCGATGACCTTCTCAGACGAACCGTCCTCAATCGTCTTTTCACCAACTATCGACGACTTAGAAGCCGTCGCTGCCGGCGCTGCCAATTCGGGATACCCGTCGACATCCACGCAGTTGCCATCAACACCGACGCACCCGGACGAATTAGGAAACCGCTGCTCTATCCACTGAGCTACGGGGGCAAAATGGTTGTTTTTCCTAGTAGATTTTAGTGGTCGAAGCAACCTCCTTCCCGCCGTTTTCCCGCGGCGCGCGGGAACCTTCGCGGGAACTGTACACCGTTGATCGTTCGCGGGGGTGCCGCAAGGGAGTGACAGGAATCCGGTCGGCTCCACCTCTTTGGGCGTCAGGTCAAGATTGATCGTCTCGATCGCACCTGCATGGCCTCGAAATCGGCGGCTGTGTAACGCCGCAGCCTCACACTCTTCCCTGCGTGGCCCATCATGCGGTCGATGAGCCCCCCAGCGACACCGTTCGCGTCAAGCAGCGTCTCGAACGAGCGACGTACCGCGTGAAATGTAATGGGCTGGTCCTGGTACGTCGGCGCGCATCCAGCGGCTTCGAGGTCCGCTCGAAGCAGGTCCGCGCTTCGCGGCCGCGCAAACGCGCCTCGCTCATCCGACACCGCCGACGCGCGCGATGCACTCCGCGCGATGCACTCCGCGCCGCCATACGCTTGCTCCCGTGTCGTGCGTCGGCCTTCACGGGCGTCGCGCTGATTTGAGGTACGTTGACCCGCGTTGGACGGGCAAATCTGCGTTTTGCTGCCTAGCGTCCGTCGCGTTAGCGATGCTTGTGCTTGTGGCCGTGCGCATGATGCATGTCGAGAGCGTGGGAGTGATCGTGGACGCGAGCGACGTGCCGATGGGGATGACTATGTTCTCCGCCGACCACCATGAGCCCGACGGCAACCGAAACGCGCCTCTCGATCGGTTCGCGAAAAAGCACATGAGCCAGCGCCAACGTAAAGACTGCTTCCAGGTTGGGCCTACACCGTGACCGAACCGTTGAACGAATGGCGCCGTCACCCCGAACGCTAGGGCCGAAAAGGCGGCGAACACAACGCCGCGGCGAAGCGGGTGGGTAGCCATCGAATCTCGGAGTGTACTGCGCAAAGTCAACCTCGAGATGTCCACGTCTCAGGAGCGGATTGACGCATGGTTGGCAACGACCGGGGATTTGCCCTCCGTAGGATTCTTCGCGCCGAAGACGGCATAAATGACGGGGAGCAACAGCAGCGTGAGTAGTGTCGCCGAAATGATACCTCCGATGACCACCGTAGCGAGTGGACGTTGGACTTCGCTTCCGGGCGCTGCCGACAGGGCCATGGGCAAGAATCCGAGCGCCGCGACCAACGCCGTCATGAGCACGGGTCGCAATCGAAGCTCGGCGGCGCGCTGAATAGCGTCAGCGTGGCTCAGCCCTTGCTCTTCGAGGTGCCTGCTGAACGAGACCAGCACCAGGCCGTTGAGCACCGCGACGCCGAAGAGCGCCACGAAACCGACGCCTGCCGAAATCGAGAATGGGATGTCGCGGACCCACAGTGCGAACACTCCCCCCACGATGGCAAAGGGGACATTGAGAAAGATCAGCAATGCGTCGCGAGCAGAACGAAAGGCGAGCCAAAGCAGAAACGCGATCAACCCGAGCGCGAGAGGCACGACGATGCCAAGGCGAGCTTTCGCCTCCTCGTAGTGCTCGAACTGGCCTCCCCACTCCACGCGGTAGCCCGTCGGCAAGGTGATACCTCGTGCGATCCTTTCCTGAGTCTCGCGTACGACGGAGAGCAGATCGCGCCCGCGAACATTGAATTCGACCGTGAGCCTTCTGGACTGACTGTGCCGGCTGACCTGTGCGGGACCCTTTTCGAACTTCAGCGTTGCTACGTCCCCGAGGGGCACAATTTGACCGCTCACGGATTTGAGCGGCAACGATTCGAGCGGCTCGAGCTCACCGTGCGAGCCGTGCAACGTTTTCACGGCGATACCGAAGCGTCGCTCGCCTTCGAGCACTTCCCCTGCCAGGTGCCCGACCGCCATCGTCTCGGTCACCTGATTCACGTCGGCGACACTGAGACCGTATCGGGCGAGCTTGGATCGATCGGGAATGACGCGCAGGTATTCGAGCCCTGCCACCTGCTCCACGCGTACGTCCACCACGCCCGGAACCGCTTTTACGATATTGGCAATGTGATCGCCGAGTGACCTCAGTTTTTCGAGATCGCGGCCGTAAACGAGTACGCCTACGTCCGAGCGAATGCCCGCAACCAGCTCGTTGGTTCGCATTTGGATGGGTTGAGAGATCGCCGCCGAGATCTCCGGTACGAGCAGGTCTAGCTTGGCCGACACTTCGGCCGCCAGGTCGAGCTTGGATAAGCCACGGCGCCACTGTGATCGGTCTTTCAACCCGATGTAAACGTCGGTCTGCTCGATCCCCATGGGATCCGTCGCCAGCTCCGGGGCTCCCGTTTTGCTCACGACGTGGGTGATTTCCGGAAGCTCGAGCAGCGCCTGTTGGATTCGGCGATCGGTGGCGATCGACTCCGAGAGAGCAATGCCGGGGAGCCTGCGGACTTCCACCAGGAGATCGCCTTCGTCCAGTTGGGGCACGAATTCGGCACCAATTCGGGTAAAAAGCCCGATCGCCCCTGCCAGGGCGACGACTCCAGCGCTCATGAGGAGCCATCGACGTTTGAGCGCTCCGCCGAGCAGTGGCACGTACATCCGATGCACCTGGCGCAGGATCCACGTCTCCCGCACGTCACGCGAAGGTCGAACGACGTAACTCGTGAGCACGGGGACGAGGGTGAGCGAAAGAACGAACGCGCCGGCCAGGGCAAGAAGCACCGTTATCGCCATGGGCCGGAAGAGCTTCCCCTCCATTCCGGTCAGCGCCAGGATCGGAATGTAGACGATGGCGATGATCGCCTCTCCGAATATGCTCGCTGCGCGCACCTCGACCGTTGCCGATTCAACCACGCGCAAGCGCTCTTCGCTCGAGAGCGGCTCCGCGACCTCTCTTTGCCGCTCGGACAATCGCCGTACGGCGTTCTCCACGATGATGACCGCACCGTCGACGATGAGGCCGAAGTCGATCGCGCCGAGACTCATCAGATTGCCGGATAGCCCCCGCGCATTCATGACAATCACGGCAAAGAGCAAGGAAAGTGGAATGGTCGACGCGACGACCATTCCGGCGCGCACATCGCCGAGCAGCACGAACAGAACGGCCATGACGAGCAAGGCGCCCTCGAGCAGGTTCTTCCCGACAGTGCCGATGGTCCGGTTGACCAATGCCGATCGATCGTAGAAGGCCTCGATGCGCGTGCCCTCCGGTAGCGACGGCTGAATCGCGACGAGCTTCGCCTTCACCGCTTCTGTGACCGCACGCGAGTTCTCGCCCATCAGCATGAGCGTGACGCCGACGACGACTTCACCCTTGGCGTCTTTCGACGCCGCGCCACGCCGGAGGCGAGGCCCGAATTGAACCTCTCCAACCGTAGCGATGGTGATGGGAGTTCCTTCCTTGGTGGCGCCAATGACGACGCGCTTGAGATCGTCCCTGTTGGTCACCAGACCGTTCGTGCCGATCACGAAGTGCTGGCGATCGTGTTCGATGTATCCGCCGCCTGCGTTGGCGTTGGATCGCTGGAGTGCGTCGACGACTTCCGCGACGGAAATCCCCGATGCTTGCAGTCGCTTGGGGTCGAGTACGACCTGATACTGCCTGTCTTCGCCACCGAAGCTGTTCACCTCCACGACACCGGGCACGGTCCTGAGGAGCGGACCGATGTGCCAGTCGAGCAACTCTTCGAGCTGCATCAAGTCGAGCCGGTCGTTGGTGACCGTGAATTGATAGATCTCTCCGAGAGCCGTCGAGATGGGTCCCATTTCGGGTTTGCCGTATTGCACCGGAACCGCGCTTTCGGCCTCCCTCATGCGCTCGTTCACCATCTGCCTGGCGAAGTAGATGTTGGTCTCGTCGCGAAAAACGACGGTCACCACCGACAAACCGTACTTGGAGATCGATCTGACCGCGGTGGTCTTCGGTATTCCGGCCATCGCCCTTTCAACAGGGACAGTGATGTATTGCTCCACTTCGGCCGGCGAAAGAGCCGGAGTCGACGTGATGATCTGCACTTGCACCGTGGTGATGTCCGGCACGGCGTCGATGGGGAGCGTCAGCGCGGAACGAACACCGATGAAAATGAGCAAGAGCGTCGCGAGCAAGACGATGGAACGGTTGTGAAGCGACCACCTCACGATGAACGAGAGGAAGGCCACGCTACTCGTCCTCTCCGAAGGTGCTCTTGAGGACAATGCTCTTCAACGTGAACGCGCCATCGACGACGACGTTCTCGCCTTCTCGTAGCCCGCTCACCACTTCCACCTTGCCGAGCGCGTTGTCGCCGAGGACCACCTCGTGCACGTCGAAATCGCCGTCGGGTTGCGCGACGAAGACGACCGGGTTGTCACCTATGTCGGTGACCGCGCTTCGAGGCACGACGAGAGTCGGGGACTTTTTCGTCTGTTCTTCCGTGCTCACGTGAGCCGTCCCAAAGAGGCCTAGCCGAAGCAGATCGCCCCGGTTGGCGATGCGCACGCGAGCGACGATGGTGCGGACGGCCGGGTCGATGCGCTTGCCGAGATAGTCGATCTTCCCCGAGAATCGTTCATTGGGATACGCGTTGAGCTCGATCTCGGCCGCGGCGCCGACGTGTACCTCGCCCAGGTTTTTTTCGAACACCCGTCCGAGAAACCAGACCTCCGCAAGGTCGGCGATGGTGGCGATAGACTGTTCGGCAGTAACGGACTGGCCGACGACCGCGTCGCGCGAAACGACGATCCCGGTCATAGGAGCACGGAGTGACAACTGCGAACCACTCACGGTGCCAGCTACCGTCCCGAGGGCGCTGAGCTGCTCCTGCGCCGCCCGCGCTTCTGCTTCGAGCGCATCCGCCTCGGATTGCGCGGCAAGCACCTCTTGTGACGCTGCGAGCCGCTTTTCGACAAGTGAGCTCAATCGCTCGGCATTGATCCGCGCGGTGGCCGCTTTCGCTGCCGTGGCGGCATAGGCCGCCTTCGCCTTGGCTAGCTCCGGGACTTTGATGACCGCGAGAACATCGCCCTTCTTAACCGTCTGCCCTTCCTCCAAGCTCACGGTCTCGATTCGGCCCGCCACGAGGGCCGAAATGCGCGCCGTTTTGTTGGGATTGGAGGCAATCTCGCCAGGCAAATCAATCGTCGCCGCCAGCACCTCTCGTGTCACCGGTGTCGTTCTGATCTTCGCTGCTGCCATGACCGCTGGGTCGAGGCGCACGCGTTTCGGAAGCGCACCGTGGGCTGGTTCGTCGCGATGGGATGCCGAGGCGGCTGGAATCGGATGAGTCTCCGCACCGTGGTGTTCCGATGGTTGAGAATCGGATCGAGAGCAGGCCGCAACCAGCATCGCGAGGCCGACGACGCGTTCTCGCATGACGTTCATAAATTCCTCCCATCCAGCGCAATGCCAACAGCGCGAGCGAGATCCACCGACGCGATGCACAGGGCCCGTTTAGCCGCCACGTTGGCTTGCAGGAGCTCGATCAACGTTTGTTGGGCGAAGATGGCATCGCGCACGGCCAACCGACCTGCCTCTATCTCTTGGCCGAGGGCTCGAAGCGTTTCCTCGGCACGCGCGATCTTCTCCGATGTGAATGCGGCGACCTCCGCGCGGCGCGTTTCATAGGCGTTGAGCGCCACATTTGCTTCCAGAAGCACTTGTCGCGCCGCCCAGTCGCGTTCCGCAACTGCGCGACGTCCGTGCGCCTCCGCTTCGGCGATCTCGCCCACATAAGTACGTCCGACCAGGCCCGGGATAGGAATCGGCAGGCCTATCCCGACGCCGAAAACACGCTCGTTGAAGCCGTCGTTCTGAATGAAGGCCGAAACTGTAGGGTTCGGAATGCGCGCGCGCCGCAGCGCGTCGGCACGGAGTTCCATGCTGCGTCGCTCCGAGTCGAGCGCACTGACTTCGGGATTGCGAGTGGCGGCCGACGCCAACATACCCCTCGCCATGCCATCTACCCCCGCCAGCGGGGTGAGCTCACCGTCGACGGCGATTGGGGCCGTACCGATATCCGACCCAATGAGCGCCTGAAGCGTCGCGCGGGCAGCAAATACCTGACGGCTGGCTGCCAGCCTGGCTTGCGACAATCGCAGCAATGCGGCATCCGCAATGTCTGAGTCCACCGGCGCTATCAACCCTTTTTCGGCACGGGCACGAGCAGCCGTTGCAACGACCTCACTCGTGGCGAGGAGCGTCAACGCAAGGCGCTCGGCTTCGACCGCAGCAATGACATCGAAGAACGTCACCCAAGCGGTCGCCGCCACGTCTCGGCGAACAAGAGCGACGCGGCTCGTTTCTGCATCCACGGCGGCCGTAATTGCTGCCTTGCGAGCTCCGCGCTGGCCGGCGATCTCTAGCTCCTGCGACAACGAGACTTGCCAATTCGAGACCGCGGGCGCGCCAGCAATCGATCGCCGCGCGACCGAAGCGTTCAACACTGGATTGGAAGGCAAGAAAGGCGACACCGACAACTTTCTGCCTTCGACCGCTTCCAATTCATGGCGCTGAGCCCGCACAGCGAGGCTCGCCGCCACGACGCATGGCACGACGTTGACTCGGTCGACCCGCGACGAACACCGGACGGCTTCCTCGGCGATGGCCGCCGTTGCAAAGCTGACGCCGGCAACCGCGATCGCGGCGCCGAATTTCCATAGATGCATGACGCTGCACGCTCCTCATTTGCGCCAACCATTGCTGGATGACGCTGCCTGTTCATGGACGAACAGAAGGCGCGCATGGCGCTCCCGGATGGGCGCTGAGCTACTCCCGTCGTCCGACTAGAGTGCGAACGCGCCGGAACGGGGCGGGCGGTACACACCCGGCAGCATGGGAGCGCGCGGCGCGGTGGCTTCGACGGGGCGCGGCGTCGCGCCCTCTACAGCGTCTCGACGTACCGCAACGCGGTCCCCGGTTTGTTTCGGTAGAGCCAGACTCCCGTGCGCGCAGTGACAGCTCGGACAGCCCGGCGGACACTCCTGGTCTCCGCCTTCATCGGGACAATCGCTGCAGCACTCGCGCGCGCCGGCGACTTGCCCCACGTCGAACGCGCCGGCGATTCCCGTTAGCGAGAACACCAGCAACAGGACGAGCGCTCGGAGGATCGCAGGCACAAGCGAACACGCGCTCTTTACCTGGCCTCGTCCCAGTCGACCCATCCTGCGCATCGTCGCCTCACCAATTTCTAACCGGGAAGCAGGTACTCGGCAATGCCAAATAGGCGACGTGAGAGCCCGATCAAGCGCGGTGAGTAGGGCTCTTCTTCGGCACGACATGCGCTGTTCCCCGGCCTTTATGAGGTCGCCTTGACAGCCGCAGTCCGGCCCGTACAGATTATCGACGTGGCCGGGCGGATTTATTCCTTGTTGATACCGCGTCGCGCGAACCGGTTCGCGCGCTCCGCTCTGTGCACGGTCGTAGCCCTTGCGTTCGTAACGATCCTAGGTGGGCAGCGCTATTTCTACTGTCGTCCGATGGAACGCATCATGACGCCGACCCACTGCCCGTGCGCACAGACGCCGCCCAATGAGCAGGAGCATGCCAGCGTTCGCGCTCTCAACGACTGTTTCGAAGCACGCGTCCTCGGTCGACTGGTGTCGTTCACGATGGGCAGCGATCTCGCGATACCGGCTGCAGCGTTGACGGCGATGTTGCCGGCTGCGCATCTCACTTCGCTCAGCAGCGGCACTGTCCTGGCGGGCGCCGATCATCCGATTCGAGCAGGTCCTTTCTCGCCGGCAGCCGTGCGCGCACAATTGATGGTGTTTTTGACTTGAGTCAGCGCGTCCTTCGGGATCGAACCTGCATCTGCATGTTCACCTGAAGCCGGACGCGCGCTGACCTTTCACCTGCAAAGGTAACGCCGCGCGAAACGTTGGTCGGCACACGTGCCGGCAGAACGTCCTCTGCGCGCGCGAGGGCTGAATGCTTCGGGCGCGGTTGGCTCGATGAAAACACCGCGCCCACACCCGGGCGCTACGAAAAGGATTTTTTGCCAATGAACTGCCTATTGCGCCGGATTGATTGGGGCGCGCTCTTGGGAACAGCCGCACTCCTGCTGACGCCGAGTGCTGCCAAAGGACAGCAGCCGAGCGTCGGCCCCTCCGACGCTCGGCTTGGAGAGTCGCTCGACCGTCGAACCGTTCTCCGGGCTGCGCTCGCGCGCAATCCCGCCGTCAGCGTGTCCACGCAACGTGCCGACGCGATGCGGGCCGCGGCGAAGGCTGAGGGACGAGGCAGGTCACCGCCTCGATCCACCTCGGCGAATCAAGCCGAAGGGTCGAAACGATCGTGCGTGAACGAGTCGATGCTGGAACCGAAGGCGAGGCTGACATTCGCGCACCAGTATGTCCTCGCAGCAGCTCAGACTCGAATCCAACGCAGCCTGCCACGCCGGAGATCGACGCAGCGACGCCTGACGCCGCTCCGCCGGTGATCCGCCAATGGAAGGGTGCGGGCTGCACACGAAGTGGGCTGGGGACGATCACTGCATCAAGCCCACGGAGGTTCCACACCGCCGCAATCGCGCATACGAGCGGTCAGCAGCCGCAACCTACCCTACACGCGTTGTCAAAAAGCTCCCGGGAGCTTTTCGTGACCCTACACGCGTTGCATCGAGTCTCCTGACTGCCCTTTTCGACGACTCGGCCGTCACGTCCGACCTCCCTAGAGCCCGGTTTTTCGCGGGGCTCGTCGTTGACCCGCAGTCCGGAGCCTTGCGCAACCCTCGCTGCGTTGCGCGAGGCTCCCGGCAGCTTTTTTCGACGCGCGCGTCGTTCCGAAAAGCTCCGGGGAGCTTTTTTCGACGGCGGCTTCGTCGTGAAAAGCTCCCCGGAGCTTTCTTTCGCACGCAACTCCGGATCGGCTGTGTCGATAGGGGCCGTGTGCAGCGAGATACATCGTTGCTGACCCTAAGGAGATACCTCTATGTCTCAGTCCAATGTGACAGACGTTTCTGGCCCAGTGCCTCGATTTCGTGATGCCTATCAGACGCTGCTCGAGGAGATGCGGGCGGTTCCGGCTGACAAGCTCACGATCGTCAATCTCGATATTCCCACCGCGGTGACGACGGTTTTGGGGGCCTTGCCCCAGATCCGAGCGATCCGTGCGCAAGTCGTTGCCACGATGCCGCAGTTCGATATCGCCCGCTTCGACAAGCTCGACGCCTATACGCTGGCTGTCGGGTATGCGAACTCGCTTTATCTCGCGGCTTCGCAGCCGTCCGAATCCATCGAAGCGCTCGCCGAGGCGGGGGGGACGATGCGCGACTTGCTCGTCGCCGAGGCGACGACGTTGGCGCAGCGTCGTTTGATCGACGGTCAGCGTTTGAAGCAGCTGAAGGGCGCCAACGGATATCGCAACCTGGCGGTCGACCTGTTCACGCTGGCGGCGATGGTGCGCGACGTTTGGCCGACGCTCGGCGGCAAGACCACGCTTCAGCTGACCGAGCTGGACCAAGCGGAGACGCTCGCCGACAAGTTGCTCACCGCGGTGGGGCAGCGCGAGCAAGGCCCTGCCGTCATCGCGACGTCCGCGGAGAACCGCCAGCGTGCGTTTACGCTGTTCATTTCGGCGTACGACAACGTGCGGCGGGTCGTGACGTTCCTCCGCTGGCACGAGGACGACGTCGACGAGATAGCGCCTTCCCTCTATGGCAAGGGCACGCGCCGCAAGAGCCACGACACCGTTTCGCCGCCCCCCGCCGTCGCTGCCAAGCCGGCGACTTCGCCGAGCGCCGACGAAGTACAGGCCGCGATCTCGACGGGCAATGGAAAACCAGCACCCGTGGGCGTCGGCCTTCCCGACAGTGAACCGTTCATCGGTCGATGACCGGTCGCGCGTGACGACGAGGTGATGCGTGATGGACAGGCAATCGTTGCATCTGGGTGCATGGCGGCCGCTCGACGGTTCGAAGGGCGGTCCGTTTCGGTTGCCGGCGCATCACCTCGTCACCCACGGCGTGGTCGTGGGGGACCGCGATGCCGACGGGGATGAGGAGCCACCCGTGGCACCAGGCGGCGACTGCAATGATTCCTTCGCCTCCGAGCCGGAGGGCCTGCATTCCGGGTGTCATGTAGCGCCGCAGGTACTCTCCTATGCGCGAGGCGCGTATCCTCGAAAAGTCACCCAATCGGATGAGAACGATGGTGACGGCGATCGAGGGGACCCATAGGACGGCGAGGGCGAGGGCCAGCTCTTGCTGGACGAGTAGGTAGGTGCTCACGATCGTCGTCGATACGTCGACCGCGATCTTGATCGGACGCACCTGATGGTAAAGCACCTTCTCGCGAACTTAATCTGGTTGATGTGACACATCTTTCGGCTATGCACTATGGCCCGGAGCGGTGTTGGACGTGCGCAATCACAGCCAGCGCCGAGTTCGTTGTATGCAAACAATAGAGGCATTATGAAAAATGGGAACAACGACGACCAAAAGAAGTTGACGTTCAAGAAGGTCACCCTCTGCACCGGCATCACAGGTGGGATCGACGACATCTCCGATCGATTGTGATGGAGGTGGAAGGGGCGGAGGTGGAGGCGGCGGCCAGGGGGACACGCGTCTACACCTATTTCTGCAGCCAGCGCCACTGCTGCGATGGCGAAGTAGGTAATCGGCCGGGCGATGGGGGCCTTCGAGGCGTGCCCCCCTCGCGCGGTCTTAACGATGCGGAGGTCGACTCGCGCGCTGCGCACGCGATCCGTTCCGCACCTCGTCCGCTCACGGTTGACAACATCGGGGGGGTACGTGATGAGCTACGGTAGCGTCGGATGTTAGATCCCTCCCTGCAACCATTGTCGAAAATCCCGTCGGAAGAGCGGGAAGCGAACGTCGTGGCTCGCCGTGCGCAGACATCGGCGCGCGTGGATTCGCCCGCGGACCCGGGGGTCTGGACGCCAGTCGAGCGCAACCTCTTCCGCTTCATCTCGATTTACGTCGTGATCTATTTCTTTCCCGTTCCGGAGTATTTTCTCCCGGGGGCGCAGTGGTTGAGCGCGGCATGGGGAAAGCTCTTTCTGAGCGCTACGCCGTGGATCTGTCGGACGGTGCTCGGAGTGTCCTGCGCGGCACCGACGGCCGTTTACGCGAACGGCGACACTGCGGCGGATTACGCCGCTCTCTTGCTCGTTGCCCTGACTACGGTCGCCATCGGGACGATATGGTCAACGGCCGATCGACGAGCCACCGCGTACCCGCGGCTGTATGCAGCGTTCCGTGTCTACGTCCGTGTCCTGCTCGCCTTTTTGATGCTGATGTACGGGGTCGTCAAATTATTCAACGGACAATTCCTTTCTCCCTCGCTGCACGACCTGGTCGCGCCGCTCGGCGAGCTCGATCCCATGGGCCTCATGTGGACCTTCATGGGGTATTCGAAATCGTACACTTTTTTTTGCGGCACACTGGAGACGTTGAGCGGCGTTTTCCTTTACTTTCGGCGCACGACGCTGCTCGGCGCCTCTCTTGCGGCGGCGGTGATGACGAACGTCGTCGTCATGGACTTCAGCTACCACGTCCCCGTTCGGCTGTTTTCGATGCATATTCTGTTTCTGGCGATCGTGTTGGTCGCCCCCGACGCCGGCCGGCTCTTCGACTTCTTCGTCCGCAATCGATCCACGACGCCCTCGGAGGAGGGGCGAGCGATCCCAGCTCGATGGCGCAAAGTCGCGTTCGGGGCGAAGATGTTCCTTGCCAGCTGGGCACTTTGGCAGAGCACCTCCAGCGCCGTCGAGCAGATCCAGACATGGGGCGACGACACGCCCAAGCACCCACTTTTTGGCATCTACGATGTTGAGTTCTTCGCTGCGAACGGCGAACCAGTGCCTCCCCTCACGACGGATGGCCGGCGATGGCGACGCCTGATCATCGACGCGCACGGTAGGGCGTCGGTCGTCAAGATGAATGACGCGCGGCGCGGAATCGCCTGCGAAACCAAACGGAAGACCTGTACGTTGACCGAGACCGGCGCTGTGAAAATCGAATTCGGCTACGAGCGACCCGAGCGCGATCGATTGGTGATGCAAGGCACCGTCGGGGACGACGCCCTCGTCATCCACCTGAAGAGGGTCGACGAGTCGAACTTCCCCCTGTTACGTGCGAAGTTCCGCTGGGTGAATCGCTAGCTCGCCATTTGCGCGCAGTGCGTCCCGCGCTTGTGCCGGCGTTCGGGTGGGTGCCAATCGAGAGCGTGCGCTCTCCGATATTTCCAGCCGCAACCCGGCCCGTGGTCGGCCGTTCTAAAGATTGTCGTCCTGCGCTGAAAGCGCTCGACCATGTCTCGCGCGAGGTGCGGGTGACGGCGGCGACGCTGAGCCAGTGGCGCGACGAGTTTCTGGCGGCGGGGCAAGCCGGACTGAAGTCGAAGCCGACAACGGCGGCGAACGACGAGCGGTCAGGACCGCTGTCGCACTCTGCGACCGACTGTGAGCTTGGTTGGGCGGCCCCGCCAAGAGTGGCGACGAGAGCGCCCTCGGCTGACGAACAGACGCTAGGTGCGAGCGATGTTCGGCTCAGTTCGGA
>DATHEQ010000140.1:0-4969 GCA_035318505.1 Polyangiaceae bacterium
CAACCTCCTTGGCGCCGAGCGCGTGGCCGAGGATGATGGGCGTCTCTTCGACTTCCGGGTGCCCCGCCAAGAGCTCGATCGCGGCTTCGCGCACACGCGCATGGGGCGAGTCGACGAGCTTGCGATAGAGGGTGAGCCGGCGCCCCTCGAGAAGCCTCCGTCCAATGACCTCGAGCTGGGCACGCCGGCCGATGCTGCCCTCGGGGTCGGGATCACATTGGAGGAGCAGCGGGTCTTCCGCCACGCCGTTGACGAGCAAGCTAGCCGCGCGGCAGCGAAGGCGTACGATGCGTCGGGTGAGCGTTGCCGGCGCCTCTTTGGGCAGCGGTAGCCGCGCGAGCTCGTAAAGCGCAGGCTCCGCGCCGAGGGGCCGAAGCGGCGCTCGAAGCCCTTCTAGGGCGACCAGCAGCGGACCAAAAGCCTCCGTGCCGAGCGTCGTCAGCGCGATCGCGTCGCGCGCCGGAACGAGCGTTGGCAACGCTTGCGACAGCGCGCGCTGCGCGTCATCGCCGAGGGAAACGCGCGCCAGCCCTCGCGCCGCCTCGGCGCGTTCCACGGCGGAATACGTGTCGCCGCGGGTGAGCACGCGGCCCAGCTCGGCCACCGCCCCTTGGCCGACGCGAGAGAGCGCGCGAATGGCAAAAATGCGCTGCGGTCCAGGTCGCCGAAGAGTCGCGCTGGCCGCCGCCAGCAGTCGGTCGCTGAAAACCTTGGGAATCTGCTCGAGCCGTCCGAATGGATACAACGCTTCCACGGCGCCGGCGGCCGCGTCGGCCGGAGCGGCGGCAGAAAGGAGCGCGGCGTGGGTGACGTCCGCCAGGGATTTGCGCCGCGAAGCCACGTCACCCAGCGCGAGCGCTGCATAGCCGGCACGCGGCTGCGGTCCTGTCAGCCACGCGACGAGTGTTCGCTCGGCGTCTTCGGAGGCGCACCGCCCGAGCCCGCGGGCAATTGCGAACGTCGTGTCGAGCGGACCGGAGAGGCGCGGGGGCAATGTCACCGCGCGCGTCGCGAGCGCGCGAACGACATCGGAAACGTTCACCGCGTCGAGGCGACAGACGTAGCTGAGTCCGTGAGCCGCCCACGAGACGACCTCGCCGTCTTCATCGGAGAGTGCTTGCAGCAGCATGGGAACCGCGGTTGGACTGCCGAGGCGAGCGAGGGCACGTGCCGCGAGCCGGCGGACAGCCGGATCGGGATTGGACACGTCTTGGTCCGTTATCCCGGCCACGACCCTGCGATTCTCGATATCGAGCAGCCGCGCCGCGCCCGTCGTTCCCTCGCCGCCCACCGCGGGTTGGGCGTCGGTTTCGCCGTGCCCGGCCGGCGCGCGCCGGCAGGCGCTACAGGTGAGGAGGATTGCCGACAAGATCGCGAGAGCTCGCATCCGACCCGGAAGGTACAGGCTGCCGCGCGAATCGCGAAACGTTTGCGCAGCTCTCGCGCGGGCGCGTCGCGGCTTGCGCGAATGCGTTTCTCAGGCTTTGCAAGTCATGGAACTCTGGACGCGAAAAACGGCCCGAAGGCTGCATTGCGCGTCAGAAGTGCGGAGCACCGAGCGTGCCTCGCGTGCGTTTTGCCGCGTGCCCGCCCGCTACGGACGAGGAGTTCTCAATGAGCGAAAACGCGGTTTCTGGGGCGATTTCGATAAATTCGCTCGATGCTTATCGACGAGCCATCTCGCGTTATCATCAGCTCACGGCCGAGGAGGAGCGCGAGCTCGCTCGACGCTACCGCGCCGGCGATCGCCGCGCCGGCGATCGGCTCATTCAGGCGTGCCTTCCTTTCGTGCTCCTCATCGCGCGGGAGTACCGGTGCTGGGGCGTGCCCCCCGAGGACATCGTGCAGCAGGGCAACCTCGGCCTGCTGAAAGCGGCGTTCCGTTTCGACCCCGACCGAGAATGCCGGCTCGTCACCTATGCCGCGTATTGGGTGCGCGCCGAAATCCGCGAGTACGTCGTGCGCGGCTACCGCATGGTCCGCCTCGGCACCACCAAAGGGGAGCGCCGCGCCCTGCGCGCCTTCCGCAAGACGCACGAAACGGACCCCGCACGACTGGCGGAAATGTCGGGACTATCGCCGGCCGCGGTCGAGCAGCTCATGCCGCTTCTCGCCGGACGCGACGTATCCGTCGACGCCCCGACGGCTGCGGGTGCGACCGTGCTCGACCGGATTGCCTCCAACGACGCGACGCCGGAAGACCGCGCCATGGCCGACGAAAGGACGACGCAAACGCGCGCCGAAATCGAATCGTTTTTGAAGGAACTGCCTGCGCGGGAGCGAACCATCCTTCGTGAACGTTGGCTGAGCGACAGTCCGGTGACGTTGCAGCGGCTCGGCGAGCGCTTCGGCATCAGCAAAGAGCGCGTGCGGCAGCTCGAAGAGCGGACCATCGCCAAACTGCGCGGCCGTCTTCTTGCCACATCGGGGCTCGCCGAGGCATGCTGAGCTGAGCGCCCGACCGGCTCGTCGCTCGTGACGCGACTGGTCGTGAGATCCGGCGCTGCGAGTGGTAGTCTGACAAGAGCCCCCATGCGCCGTCCCGCTTCGACGACCATCGCAGGACTGGCCGCGGGCGTCGGGTTTTGTTGCGTCGCAGTATGGCAGGGCGTGAAGGCGCGCGCGCCCGGCGTTCCGGCCGAGCACGCTGCCGCGCCGGTCAAGGCGAGCGACAACGCCACGCCGGACGCCGGAAAGGCCGCCGATCGACTGGCGGGCCGAAGCCTTCAGCTTCCCAGCGGCACACCGGCTAGCCTCTCCTGCCGCGATGTACGGCGCGTCATCGGTCAGGCGCGCCTTCATTTGGCCGCCGATCCCGAACGCCTCGACCCGCGCGCAGTCGCAGACGCCACCGTCGACTGGCTCGATCCGCACGGGTTCTGGTCGGCGTCCCCCGACGCGCCCCTCTCCGGTTTTTTGCGCAAGCACGCGCGCGAGTTCGTGCGCGAGCTCGAGCTCGACCCGGAAAAAGGGGAATGCCCGATCGCTGAAGAAGCGGGAAGCATCATGGCTGGCTGGATGGCGGGGCTCGCGAATGTTTTCGACGACGCCGTGCAGCACGCTGAGGCGATCGACCCGGGCGCTGCCTTCCACACCGCCGTCGAACCAGCCTTCGAGGACCGCGGTGTCGCCCGTCCGGGTCGCGAGCTCGCATCTTCGCTCGGTCGCGCCGTCGGGGTCGTCGGGCGCTCGTTCGGCGCGCAGCTTTCGCCGTTCGTGCACGCTGCCAAAGAGCGCTTTCTGCCGCCGCTGCCGCCGGCGGCATGGAGCCAAGCGATCCTCGCCGCCGCGGTGCGGGCCTACGTGCCGCTCATGGATCCTCACGGCAGCTGGGCGCCGCTCGACGAAGAAACCTCGCTCTACGAGGTCGACCTCGAGGCGGAGCCCCCGCCGCGGCTTTGGGACCGGCGGTTTCGCACGGCGCTCGGCTTGAAAGTCGAGAGCGGCGCGGCGCCGCCGATCGAGGCTGGCGATCTGGTGCTCGAGGTGGCGGGTGTTCCGACGGTGGGCCTGTCCGTCGAGCAGATCGACCAGCTCGGCGTTTTCGATTCCCTCGACTCGGACGAGCTTCGCCGGGTGATCGTGCTGCGCGAAGGAGAAAGCACGCTGCGCGCCCTCGACGTCGCAGCGCCGCCCGAACCCGATCACGGTCACGGCGAAGGAGGCCTGCTTTCCACCGACTGGGTCCGCTACGGCGACGGTGAAGCGCTGGTGGTCGCGATCGGCGATGTGCCCGACGACCTCGGCGAGCTTCTGGCCAACACGATGACGCATGCCCGCGCCGAGCACAGTCCCGCAGGTGTCATCCTCGATTTGCGCGGTAACGGCGGGGGTTCCACCGACGGGGCCAACGAAGCGCTCGGCTTATTTCTGCCCGGCGTTCGGCTCTTTCCCATGAAGCGACGCGACGGCGTGATCGAAACCGAGCGCGCCCCCGAGCCGCCCGAGTCTGATCGTTGGACGGGCCCGGTGGCAGCGCTCGTCGACGGTGAGAGCGCCAGCGCTGCGGAAATGATTGCCGGTGCCCTTGGCGCCTACCGGCGCGGGGTGATCGCGGGTTCGCGGACGTACGGCAAGGGGTGTGCGCAGGAGTACCTCGATGACGAAGTCCATGTCGGCGTTCTACGGCTCACCACCTTGATCTTCGCGCTGCCGGATGGCGCACCCGTGCAGCGGGTCGGCCTCCTCCCTGGCATTTACCTGGGGCCGCAGCTCGTCACGGAACGCGAAGCCAAAATTGCCCACGCGCTCCCCACGTGGCGTGGCCCCGACGTGCGTGACCCGCAGCGCGCCTTCGAGGTCCCCTGGCCGTCGCACCACGGCCGCGTGGGGCCGTGTCGCGACGATGCCGTTTGCCGCACCTTGCGCGCGCTCGGCGTGCCTCGGGCACCCGTAGCCCGCGGTCGGCGCCCGGCATCACCTTAGCTCGCGTCGGTTTGCCGCCCCTGCAGGCTGAAACTCGCTCGTGCCACCGTTCGAAGGACCGATACGGGGCGGCGCCAAGCGGATGTGAATCTGTCCTCGGCGGTGTTAGCAATGTCCGGTGGGTAAACCCAAAGCCGAAAAAGCCAAAGGGACGCGCAAACGACGCGGCGTAAAGCTCACGCCGACAGAGCTCGTCCCCAGCGAAATCGCCATCGATACGCCGAGCCCCGAGCTCGCCGAGCTCGGGGCGCAGGTCGAGAAGGACGGCGGAACGGTGCTCGCGTTCTACCGCGAGCCTCTCGGTGGCAACGCTCTTTGCTTCGTGGCGCTCCCAGTCGACAAGATCGAGCCGACGCCGTACCAGCGGGAGGTCTCCGACGCTCATGTGCGCCGCCTCACCGTGGCCATGGACAAGACCAAGCGGTTTTTGGATCCCCTCATCGTCGTGCGCGACGAGGAGAAGCCGCGGTACCTGACGCCCAACGGCAATCACCGCCTGACGGCGCTGAAAGAGCTCGGCGCCAAGACGGCCATCGCGCTCCTC
>DATHEQ010000141.1:0-24140 GCA_035318505.1 Polyangiaceae bacterium
GGTTAGCCCGAAGCCCTCGCAGCGCGACACCAAGAGATGCGCGCGCGCCCCGCGGTAGAGAATTCGTAGCTCGTCATCGGTGACGTAGCCGACTCGAACCAGCGCTTCGAAGACGCCGCAACGTCGCGCCTCGCCTTCCACCGCTTCGATGTGGCCGGCTTGTAGATGTCCGGCCCAGGCGAGCCGCAGATCGATACCGCCGGCGCGAGCGCGCGCGAGAGCGGCCATCATGCCGGGCGTGTTTTTGCGCCAATCAGAACCTCCCACGTAGAGCACGTAGTCGCGTCCCCGCAGGCCAAAGCGGTCGAGCGTGGTTTCGACGTCGAGCGTCGGAGGCGCCGCCCACCATGCGACGTCGATGCCGTTATGGACACGGACCACGCGATTGGCGGGGACACCGAGCAACGAAACAACGTCGTCGCGCGTGGCATCGCTGATGGCGACCACCAGATCGGCGCTCCGATACCGGCGCCGCTCGATGCGTTTTCCCACGACGGCACCGCCGTCGCGCACGCCGAAATAATGATCGGGGAACCTGGTGGGGACGAGATCGTGGCAAGTGACGATCTTGCGGCACCCGGCCAAACCCAAAAAAAGCGGCGTCGCGTGAGGGTCGCAGATATGGACGGCATTGGCCCCGACGCGCTGGGCCGCGCGCCAAAGCGCCACGCGTTGCCGGTACGCCCAGTAGTAAGAATCCATCTCCGTCGGCGCGATGGAACGCGGACCACCGCGATACGAGCCAATGTCGCGCGTCGTTTCGCACGTCCCCGTCCATCCGAGCGACGTGAGACCGATGATCTCGAGCCCTTCGAGCTCTCCCGAGCGCAACTCGGACAGACCTAGCGCGAGCTCGCGGATGTAACGTCCGATACCTCGAGGCCCGCTCGGCGTGTCGAGCGGCGTCAAATCGAGAAGAATGCGCAGCGGCCGGGCCATGGACTTCACGCCTCCAAAAGGCGGCGGTAAGCCCGTGCCATAGCCCTCGCCTGCACGGCCCGCGAAAACTGCGGCGCGCGCGCGTGACCGCGCTCGGCGAGATCGACGCGAAGAGCGCCGTCGGACAAGAGTCGCGCCAGGGCAGCGCCGATGGCGCCATGGTCATCAGCGTCGACGGTGAGCGCGGCATCGCCCGCCACCTCGTCGAGCGAGCCCCCGCGCGTCGTGAGCACCGGGCAACCTGACGCCATCGCTTCGACGACGGTGAGCCCGAAGCCCTCGCATCGTGACACGAGCACGTGTGCAAACGCGCCGCGGTAGAGCACGCTGAGCTCCTCATCGGTGACGAATCCGAGCATACGCACTGCGTCGGCCACGCCGATGCGGCCTGCCATATCGCTCACCGCGCGCGCGCGATCGTCGCGAAGCCGCCCGGCCCATGCCAAGATCGCGTTTTTTCCTTGGTTTCGCGCAACGGACAAACCCTGCAACATTCCTTCGATGTTCTTGTGCCAATCGCTGGCACCGACGTAGAGCGCGAACGATTCGCGCTGCAAACCGAACTTCTCCAGCACCGCCGCGCGTTCTAATCGAGGCTCGCTCGACCAACGCTCCACGTCCACGCCGTTGTAGACGCGCACGATACGCTCGGGATCGACGCCGAGGTACGTGCATGCGTCGCGCCGCGTCGCCTCACTGATGGCAATGACCAGATCGGCGCTCCGATAACGGCGTTTTTCGATCGCTAGCCCGAGAAGGTTCCCCCCGTCGCGAATGCCAAAATACACGTCGGGAAATCGGGCGGGGATGGTGTCATGGCAGGTGACGACCTTTTTGCAGCTCGTCATTCCCAACAAGAGCGGTGTCGCATTGGGATCGCCGAGGTGAACGGCGCTCGCGCCAATCGCCTTGACGGCCCGCCACAAGGCGATTCGCCTCGCATAGGCCCAGTGGTAGTGATCTTTCGGGCCCGGCGCCGAAAGCTCGGGGCTGCCGTGAAAGGCGGTGATGTCATCCGTAACGCGGTACGCGCCGTCCAGGCCGAGATGCGTCAGGGCCAGAATTTCCAAGCTCCCGAGCTCGGCGCGCGGCAGCTCGGCCAGTCCGCGCGCGAGCACGCGCACGTAACGGCCGTGACCTCGATCTCGCGCCGGCGTGTCGAGCGAGGTCAGGTCGAGCAGAACTTTCATGCGTTGGGGCATCGCAGAACCGGAGGTGGCGACGAGCGGCGCATGATGTAGCTGCGGGTCTCACGCAGTGCCTCCGGAATCTGCGTAAAAGCGTCCCAGGTGGCGATCATCATGCGGCGAACGAATACCACGGCGGCGTGTAGACGAAATAGCTCTTCCCGTACCCGCGCGACCTACCCTGAACGCATGCCCGGCCTTTGGTGTCGCGGCCATCCGATCTAATCTGTCGAACATGGCAGGCTCACGCGGATCGACGGGATTTGCTCTGCTGAGCCTCGCCGCTGCGGCAGGTCTCGGCTACCTCGCTTTTCACGAGTACTCGCGCAACAAGACCGCCGAAGGGGATCTCGGCCGGACGCGCGGCGAAGCGCAATCCTGCGGCGAAACGCTGCACGGGGTGAAGACGCACTCCGAAGAAGCCGACAAGCAGCTGGCCGAATGCGCGACGACGCGGGACGGCGAAAAGACAAAACAGGAAGAGCTCGACAAAGTCGCCCAGGACATGGCGACCAACCTCAATGCGACGCGCGCCGAGCTCGTCGAGCTCCGCCAGCAGCACGCCGACGCCGACAAGCGCCTCCTCGCTTTCAAGTCGTTTGCCGACAAGCTGCGCAAAATGATCGACGCCGGCAAGCTCGAGGTGACGACGAGGCAAGGGCGTATGGTCGTCAAGCTTCCGGCGGAAATCTTGTTCGCCTCGGGCAGTGCGCAGCTCTCCGAGGCCGGGCATGCACCGCTGAAAGAGTTGGCCGGCGTGCTCAAACAGTTCCCCGATCGGCGCTTCATGGTCGCCGGGCACACCGACAACGTCCCCATTGGCCCATCCAACTACAAGAGCAACTGGGAGCTATCGACGGCGCGCGCCGTTACGGTAACCGAGTTTCTCGCGTCGTCCGGCGTGAACGCCTCCCGACTCGCGGCGGCGGGATATAGCGAATACGACCCTATCCGCCCCAACGCGACCGAAGCGGGCCGCGCCGAGAATCGCCGCATCGAAATCGTGCTGTTGCCCAACGTCAACGAGATCTCGGGCCTCGCCAAGGCGGCCGCGTCGGCCAATTCCGCGCCATCGGCGAGTGCCAAACCGGCACCCAAGGCGAGCAACTAGCGTTCGGGGTCGAAGTTGCGAGAGCCGTTGGCCGCGGCCGCTAGTGCTGCTCTTCGAGCACGGGCGGTTTTTTAGGCGCGGCGCGCGATCTCGGGATGGGCCGCGGCGTCGCTATCTTCTCGCTGGCTCCCCCATCGCGCGCGACGCCTGGAACCGAAGCCGTCAACGGCTTTTCCCCCGCCACCGGCGCGGGCGTCGCGGCCGAGGCGTTGGCGGGAGGAGGAACGGGGATCGGCGACGAATGCACCGCTGGCGCGGTCACGAACGACTCGACGGCTGACGCGCGCTGGCGATGGAGCGTTTGAAAGGCGAGCGGGAGCAGAAGCCCCGCCGCGACGGCGATGAGCGCCGGCCAGCCTTGCTTTTTTGCCTTGGGGTGAAACGACTTCACGACGGTGCGCGACCGCTCCGGCACATCCGCGTTGCCCGCCGCGCGCTGCGCGCCTTGGCTGGCGGGGAACGCCCCCTCACTTGTCCGCAGAGCGCTCTCGCTCGGCACGAGCATTCCTTCGCTCGTGCGCAGCGCGACGGCGCGCATCGATGGGTGTGACATCGGGTAGCGAGGATCGATGAGCTCGAGCGCGGCGACATCGCCGTCGGCGCAGCGAATGGCGGCGTTCATCGCCATCGCCCGCTCGGCGATGCGGGATTCGAACAATCGGCGCAGGAGAGGTTCCGTCTCGCGTTTCCCTTGCGCGCGCTCGGCGGGCGTAAACGCGGCCTCGAGCGCTTCCATCATCTCGCGCGCAGAGGCGAAGCGGTCTCGGCGATCGCGAGCCAGCGCCTTTAGCACCACTTGCTCCAAAAGCGGCGGATACGAGGGGACGACCTGCGAGGGAAGGGTCGTTCCATTCGACAGGATGTTGCGAATGGTGGCCGCGGGGTTGTCGGACTTGAAAGGGTGTTTGCCGGTCGTGATGCGATAAAGAACGATCCCCATCGCGAACACGTCGGCGCGCGCGTCAAGCTTCTCGCCCTGCACCTGTTCGGGCGCCATATAGGCAAACTTGCCTTTGACCTCGCCCATCGCCGTCGGCTGCGACATGCGATGGGTGGCCTTGGCGACGCCGAAGTCGACCAGCTTGACCGTGCCCGAGTACGTGACGAGGAGATTCTGTGGCGAGATATCGCGGTGCACGAGCCCGAGCAGCTGACCCTTGTCGTCGTGAGCATCATGCGCGGCATGAAGCCCAAGCAGACCCTGCACGATGATGTGCACGGCCACGTGGATGGGAATCCCGCCGATCGAGCGCGCCGCGCGAAGGATCTGCTCGAGCGGCTCCCCTTCTACCCACTCCATGACGAGGTAGAACGTCCCCTCGTGCTCACCTAGCTCGAGCGTCTCGGCGACGTTGGGATGACGAATCTGCGAGGCGAGCCGCGCCTCGGAACGCAGCATGGCTTGCAGTTGCTCGGAGTCCTCGTGCGTCGGGAGCAGCGTTTTGACGGCGACCAGGCCCTCGAAGCCACGCGAGCCGATGCGACGTGCGGCCCACACTTGTCCCATGCCACCTCGAGCAATGGGCAACAGAAGCTGGTAGCGGCCGAGCTTCTCGCCCGTCCGCAGTTCCTTGGAGGCAAAAATCAATTGGTCGCGAGTCCCTGCTACTAAGGACAAACGTACGCGAACCTCGATACCTTAACCTGACAATCACTTGCTCGGCGCGTCGGTCGCACTCGCACGCACCTTGTGGTCGGCGCTCACCTTGGGCGACGGTCGATCGTCGGTGACCCCCTCGTCCTCTTCGCGCGCCCGGTGGGCGCGCTTACTCGCCTCGATGAGCGCCAGAAGCTCCTCTCGCGTCACCCCCAAACGTGCCGCCGTACGATGCGCGAGCGACGTCTGTGCGACCCCCTGCACGAAGCGGTAGGTCGGAAACTGATGCTGATCGAGCTCCACTTGAAAGAACGCCAACTTCGGCACTGGCGGATGCGCGGCGATACGAGCCGCCAGTTGGAGGAAGTGTGTCGTGATGAAGGCTTGCGGGGCCAGCTCGCCCAGCAAGCTGATGACGAGCTCGAAGATCTCTTCCCCTTCTGATGGATTCGTTCCTGAGCATAACTCGTCCAGCACCACCATCGACCCCACCCGCAACTTTTCGAAGAGCGAGCGTATGCGAATGAGCTCCATCCCCAGCCGTCCCTCGGTCTGATCCGCGGTCGCCTCTTCGATGAGCGAGACGAAGAGTCCGGGGGCGACACCGAGCACCGCCTCGCGCGCCGGCACGAAGAAACCGCACTGACCAAGCATTTGCGTAATCGCGAGCGATTGCAGAAGGCGCGTCTTTCCGCCCGAATTGGGCCCGGTCACGATGACCGTCATGTCGTGGCGCTCGCTGATCACGTCGCAGGGCACGACCTCGACGCCCTGCGCCAGCAGCAGCGGGTTGAAGAGCGCGCGCAGGATTCGCGCGGGCGCCTCGCCGGCGCGCAGCCGCTCGGGCGCGATGAGCTCGGGCAAGCACACGCCTAGCCCCCTCTGCTCGGCGCGATCGCGAAAAGCCAACCCCGCCAAGTAAAACTCGAGATCGCCAATCAGCTGAAACAGCTGCACGAGCTCGTCTTCCAACCCCTCGAAAACGCCGTCGATGAGACGCGCGAGCAGCTCCTGCTCGCTAAAACGGTACCCACGGAAAAGCGACGACACCTTGGCCACGAACCTGCCGAGAGGCGTTGCGTAGAACCAGTTGGTCTCGTTCTCCTTGACGGCCAGCATCTCCAGTGCCCGCACCCGGCCGTCGATGCCGAGGCGAACGCGTACATCGAGGGTCGAGAGGTTCTCCTCGTAATCGAGCAAATCGCGCAGCCGCCGATAAGCCTCTCCGGCCCGCGTTTGACGGCCGAACTCCCGCAAGCGAAGCAGCCCCGTGTGACTCGCGGCGAACGCTTCCGCCATGGTGTCGATGGCCGTCTTGACCGATCCGAGAATGTCGAGACGCCGCCGGCTCGCGTCGAGACCCCGGGCCATCGGCGGCGTCTCGAGCAATGTCCGAAATTGGTAGAGCGCGACGTAGACCTTCTCGATCTCACCGCGCAACTCAGGCAGCGAGGCGAGCTCGCCCATGATCTCGCGGCGGTATTCCACGACCCGGCCATCGGTGGGCGGCCGGCCGAGGATCCGCTGCAAGTTGGCGCGATCGACGGCGTAGGCGTGACCCTCGATCGTCACTCTCATGCATCCGGCCACGAGCTCGGAGACAAAGAGCGCCTCTGTAAAAGTATGCGGTTCCCAGCTCGACGCCGGGAGGGACGCGCTCTCCAGGAGTTGGGCCAAGGCCGTGCTCGGAACGCCGCTCGCGAAGGCAAAAGTCAGCGTTTGCTTCAGCTGGGCCGCATCGAGCCGAACCGCCGGCACGTGACACAGAAGGTCCGGCGTGGGCATCGCCCGGATCCTAGCAGGTGCGCAAGGCTCCTCGCGCCGTCCCCAATCGGGGAGGTCGGAGCTGGCTAGCGCTGCCCCTCGCTGCCCCCTCCGTGCGTGAGGGGGACGAACGGCGCGTGTCGAAGCCGATGGGGGGCTATTTGACGATGGGGGGAACGGGCGGTTTGCTGTCGCCGATCACGCAAGAAGAGAGGTCGAAAAGCATGAACTCGAGGGCCTTCTCTTGATCGGAGAGCTCGGTCGTCTTGCACCCGTCTGGGTACCCGGTCGAAGCGTTGGGCGTGTCCCCCGACGAGACGTGGATGTCGCTCAGCACCACGCGCCCGCACTGCTTGTCCTCCGGGACGTTCATGGGCGTGTTGGCGGTGAGGTACTGCACCGAGGTCGGCGTCGTGCTGTAGATCCAGCGCTGGCCCACCATGGAGTTGACCGCGTCGATCGTGTGCTGCGCAGCTTTGATGGCGATCTTGCCCTTGGGCGATTTGCCCCCGACGTTGACCAGCCAATCCGCGAGCGCCTGGCCCTTGGGAAACGACATGTCGATGTCGGCGGTGAATGGGTCAGCCAAGTCTTTTTGATGGTTGAACGTGGCCACGGTGGGAAAGGGCGGCGGCCCCTTCTCGACCCAGAACTCGTGCCAATGCGACGCAAACACGCGACCGCCGGTGTTCAGGTAATCCTGCATGGCCTGCAGCGCGGCCGGGCTCTTGTTTTTGGCGGTCGAGGAGTTCTCGTCACCCTCGCACGACAAAAGAACGACGTCGTACTTCTTCAGGTTGGCGAGGTTGTCCCAGAGCGTCGGAGCGGGCGTGAAAGGTGCCCCGCCGTTCACCGTGGTTTTGTATTTCGATGTGCCTTGGTACGCGCTGTAGAAATTGACGTGACCGGCGGCGCTTTCGGGCGTGAACTCGGAATCGGCCACGCCGATCTTGCGCAGGAGACACTCGAGGGCGTCGGCGCCGCCCGTGGCGAGCGCCATTTTCGGCAAATCGCCTTCCGCCGCGCTGCGCGGCAGTCGCATCATGTCTTTGTCGGCGAGCGCGGTATCGGCGCACGACGTCACCATCGGAACGGTGACCTGCCGGCGCCATTTGCCGACTTGAATCACGAGCGGAACGTTGGCCGTGACGGGCACGTCCCTGAGAACGAACTGCCCTTTGGCGTCGGTGATCGCGCTAGCAATAGGGCTCCCCGAGATGCCGCCGCAGCGATCGCAGGTCGCACCGTTGACGATGGGGTCCACCGGCGCGTTCGGTACGTAGACGATGACGTTGTAGAGCGGGATCTTGCCGGCGGGATCGTAGATGCTGCCGCTCAGCGACGTGGTGCCTCCCGCGCTGCATGGCATGGCCTTGCATTGACCAAGCGTGCATTTGTTTTGGTAGCACTCGAGGTTCTGACAAGGACGCGGCGCCACTGCACCGTCAGTGCCGATGATGCCGCCCGTGCCGCCGGTGCCGCCCGATGCGTCACTGATGGTGATGATCCCGCCAACCCCCATCGAGCCGCCGGTGGATCCACCACCTTGGCCGCCGCTCGGGTGCCCTTCGAAGGTCGTACTCCCGCCTCCACACGCCTCGAGACCTGAAACTGCACCAATGGCGATCAAACAGATCGTCGAGGCGTACCTGGCCATGCTGCCTCCTGTGAGAACCTTCCGATTCACAACGTCGAGATTGAAACTTTGCACCAAAAAGGAGCCGGTCAATGTAGCCAATGGTGCTCGATCGTAGTGAAATCAACGGGTTTTTTGCGGAAGGGGGCGCATACGCGGCCGATTCTGCACGACAAAGTCAGGAGCCGCATGAAACTCGGTCTTTGCGGACAATCGTTTCACACCCACGGCCGCGATCGGCTTTTTTGCCGCAAGCGCGCTGGGCCGCGGTTCATTGAGCGGCCCGGGAGGCAAGCCGACTGCCTCCACCTTCATCGCGGGCCGTGTCGTTGCGCAATGGCGCTGGGGCGCCGTACTGGCGCGCTAGGCGACTGGGGCGACGCGGCGTCAAGACGACGTGACCAATTCCTGACAATCGGATTGCCTGGCCCTGACAGACCGCGAGTACGGTGCGTCTCATGGTCCCGATCCTGGTGTTCTTCGTTACCCACTGGTGCCTCAGCATTTTCTGCCAGACGTTCTTCCTCCATCGCTATGGCGCCCATCGGATGTTCACGATGAGCAAGGGGTGGGAAAAGTTTTTTCATCTCCTGACGGCGGTGTCGCAAGGCTCGAGCTTCCTCCAGCCGCGCGGGTACGCGATCTTGCACCGCGAGCACCACGCTTACAGCGACACGCCGAAGGATCCGCACTCGCCGCACGTCTACACGACGTTCGGCAAAATGATGTGGCAGACCAAGCTCCGTTACGACGGCATCAACCGAGGGACCATCGAACTCGAGCCGCGTTTCGAAGGCGGATACCCGCAATGGCCGGCCATCGACCACACCTTCCACATCTGGCCCACGCGCATCGCGATCGGCACTCTCTACACCGTCTTCTACATGGTGTTCGCACCGCACTGGGCCTTTTACCTGCTTTTGCCGATTCACTATGTGATGGGGCCGATCCACGGCGCGATCGTGAACTACTGCGGCCACAAGTTCGGCTACCGCAACTTCGAGACGCCTCACGGCGACAAGTCGAAGAACACCCTCATCTTCGACTTCCTCACCGCCGGCGAGCTCTTTCAGAACAACCACCACGCGCGCCCGCAGAGCCCCAACTTTGCAGCACGCTGGTTCGAGATCGATCCCACGTACACCATCATCCGCGTCTTGGCCTGGCTCCGGATCATCGAGCTAGAGCGGTCGCCCGCCCGATCGCGTGAGATGCCGGCGCCGGTCACCGAGCCCGCCCCCGCCGTCAGCCCTTCGCCCGCAAGCTGACGAGCCGTTTCGCATCACCGGTGCCGCCGACCTTGCCGGTACCGGTGCGGGAAATCGAATAGACGCCGCGACGCCGCTTCCCACCAGGGGGGCGGTTGCGAGTACGATTCCGCGCGAAGGGAAGACTTCGCATGGAGATCTCGCGGCGCCGATTTTTGCAGGTCATCGTGGTCACGGCCGGAACGCTGGAGGCATGCTCCAGCGACATCGACCAGCCGCCTCCTAGCGTGCCGGAGGACAACTCACGCTTTTTTCCGCAGTCGATCGCGAGCGGCGATCCTCGACCGGAGAGCGTCGTCTTGTGGACGCGGCTAGAGGACGACGAGGACCTCGCCGCCGATCGCCGGCTCAGTGTCGAAGTCGCGCTCGACCCCTTCTTCACGGTGATGATCGCGAGCAAAGCCGATCTTCCGGTCACGGCGTCGCACGATCACAACGTCAAGGTGAAGGTCACCGGCCTCCGCGCGAGCACCTACTATTATTACCGTTTCACTTACGAGAAGAACGGCAAGAAGCTTCATTCGCGCATCGGACGCACCAAGACGGCGCCGGCCGCCAACGACGAGCGCAAGATCAAATTCGTGGTGGGGACCTGTCAGGACTTCATTGGTCGGTTTTACAACCCCTGGCAAAGGCTGCTTGCGCTCCCCGACGAGGACATCGACTTCGTCATCTATCTAGGCGACTACGTGTACGAGACCACTGGGGATCCGGGCTATATGTCGCCCTCGGGCGCACGCAACGTCGTCTTTCGCGAGCCAGAGACGGCCATCGCCTTGGGCACTGCCGACGCTCCGTTCTACGCCGCGCAGTCGCTATCCAACTATCGCGATCTCTACCGCACTATCCGGTCGGACCGCTTTCTCCAAGCCGTGCACGAGAAATACCCCTTCGTGTTCGTGTGGGACGATCACGAGTATGCCGACGATTGTCACGGCGCTACCAGCACGTACACGAGCGGCATCAAGGACGAAACCAACGTCGACCGCCGACGTAACGCCGAGCTCGTGTTTTTCGAGTTCATCCCCCTCGATCATCCGGGCGTCACCGCCGACGTCGTCGATTTCGACGCGCTCGCCACGTACCCCGACACGCGCATCTACCGCGATTTTACGATGGGCAAGCACATGCGGCTGGCCGTCGCGGATCATCGGACCTACCGACCCGACCACCTCATTCCCGAAGACGCGTATCCCGCCACGGTCGTCATGGACGCGGCGACCCTCGCCGCGGCCGGGCTCGCCAGCGCGTTTTCGTCGGACGCGTTTGCCTACGTCGACATCGACGACGCGGTTTACCGTTCGCAGAAGGCGACGCTCACTTTGGCCTACCTGCAGCTGGCCACCACCGCGGGGCTCGACAGCGCCGCCATTTCAGCGCGCGTGCCTACCGTGATCAAGGGGCTGCTCGCGCTGGCGTATGTCAATGCCGTTCTCGGCGCCGTCGGCAGCCCCCCCATCGACCCTTCCGACAAACCGCGCGGCATGGCGTGGGTGCACATGGGCAAACGCGACCTCTTCAATCGCCAAGGGTCGCGCTACGTCGTCGTCAAAGACACGCTCGATGCCTATGCCGCGTACGAATACGCGGCGACGCAGGGCGCCAGTGAAAACGTGCTCGGCGACGCACAGCAAGCGTGGCTCGACGAAACGCTGGCCGGACCCGAAACGTGGAAAGTCCTGGTGAGCTCGGTATCGATGACTTCGATGATGATCGATGCGAGAAACAAGCCGGACATCACCGATCCGACTTTGCAAAATCGGTTCTATCTGAACGTCGACCAGTGGGACGGGTTCCCCAATCGGCGTATGAAGCTGCTCGATCAGCTGTCCAAGGTCTCCGGCGGCAAAGCGCTCGTCCTCTCGGGGGACATTCATGCGGCGTTCGCGTCCGTCGAAAGCGGCGTGGCTTGTCTCACGACGCCCGCCATTTCGTCGCAGACCATCAAGGGGGGCGCTGCGGGTGTCGTGGTGGGGGCGGGATTCGATCCGAACAGCGCCGTGTACAAGTACGCCGTTCTTCAGATCGAAAGCACGTTTCAGGAGGCCAACCCCGGCATCGCCTTCTCCGATTGCGATAGTCACGGCTTCTTGGTGGTCGAGCTGGGGGCCGAGGAGGCCATCGCGACATTTCACCTGATAGCGGGCACGAACGCCGAAACCGACTACGGTACACGCCCGGCCGATCTGCCCGCCAAGTTCGCCCAGCGAAAATTCCGCGTGGCCTCGGGATCGATCGTACCGGCCTAATCTTTGCCCCTCGCCCACCCCGATGAGTTCTAGACCGAGCGATCTTACGCCCGAGGAGCAGGCCGTTCTCGAGGAGGAAGAATCGCTCTTGGCGCGTGCTCGCGTTGCGCTCGAAGCCGAGCGCGCCAAAGCGGCGCGGTCGGGGGGGAGCGAGTTGCGATCGGTTGCCGCGCTGCGCGAGCTCCGCGACGAAGCCGCCGTCGCGAGCGCCGACGATCTGCCGCCGTTGCTGCTCGAGATGAGCATTCGACAGCGCCTCATCGAACGAGGCGGCAAAGAGGCAATTCCCGACGCCGCTTCCCCTTACCTCGCCCATCTTCGCGTTCGGGAGGGGGCGGACGTCAAAGACTACCTGCTCGGCCGAGCAAGCTTCTTGGATCCGGCAAGCGGCGTACGCATCGTCGATTGGCGCGTTGCTCCCGTGGCGCAGATCTTCTACCGCCATCGCGAAGGCGATCCCTATGAAGAAACGTTTCCCGGCCGCGTAGCCGAGGGCGTGGTCGAGGCACGCCGCATCGTCGTCATCGCCAACGGTGTGCTCACACGCGTCATCGGCGACAACCTCGCGCTCACGCGAAGCCCCGACGGCCGATGGTCGCGCGCCGATCGCGGCGCTCTCGCTTTCGTCTCCGGTGGAGCCGGCAGCGCAGCGCGCCCAGGCAGCCTCGGCGTAGGCGCCGGCGCAGTCAAGGGCGGGGCGGACGTTACGGCGTTGCTCGATGCCGAGCAGTTCGCGGCCGTCAGCGCGCCCGCCGAGGATCCGCTCCTCGTGCTCGGCAGCGCGGGCAGCGGGAAGACAACGGTCGCGCTGCACCGTTTGGCGCGCATTGCCGCCCGCGAACCCGAGCGCTATCCCCTCTCGCGCGTCGGCGTGGTGGTCCCGGAGGAAGGTTTGGCGCGCCTTTCGCGTCGTTTGCTCGAGCCGCTGGGGGTGGGTGAAGCGCAGGTAAAAACGCTGGATTCGTGGGCCCTCGATCTGGCGCACACGGTTCTCGGGTCGCCTCTACCGCGGCTTTACGGCGAGCCTCCTGCCGTCGTCTCCAGTCTGAAGAGGCACCCCGCCCTCTACGACGCGCTGCGCGCCCGCTTTCAGCACCTGCCACCCTCGACGAACGTCAGCTTGAAGCGGTTGCGGCGACGGCTCGCCGAAGCGCTGACCGATCGCTCGTTCCTCGAGAAAGTCGTGACGAGCGGTCCCGGGCTCTCGCGTGTGGCGATTGACGAGACCATCCGCCACACCATGCTGCAGCTCTCCGATCACGTCGACAAGGAGCTTGCCTCTATCGTGGTCCCAGAGATGAAGCAAGCGCTCGACAACCGCGCCATCGACGAGGGAACGCCGGGAGAGATCGCAGGCTCGCTCGACGTCGAAGATCTCCCCATCCTGCTTTTCATGCGCGCGGCCGTGGCCGGCCTCTCAGCGCCGCGCACGGCGCACCTCGTGCTCGACGAGGCCGAGGATTTTGCACTGTTCGAACTCGACGTCCTGGGGAAGCTGCTCGGCACACCGCGCAGCGTGACGCTCGCCGGCGACGAGGCGCAACAAACGTCATCGAGCTTCGCCGGCTGGCCGCGATCACTCGAGACGCTCGGCGCGAGCAGCGCGGCGACCTTGCGGCTCGCGACCTCGTACCGATGTCCGCGACCAGTGGCCGAGCTGGCGCGTCGCGTGCTCGGTCATCTCGCGCCCGTGGTCGAAGCCCGCATTTCTCGCGAAGGAGCGCCGGTGGGGTGGTTCGGCTTTCCGACCGAACAACAGGCCGACCTTTTCTTGGCGGGTGCCGTGCGGGATCTGGTCGATCGCGAGCCGCATGCGTCGCTCGCCGTGTTGACACGCGACGCCGATGCGGCCCGTCGTTTCTATGAGCTGGTGCGCGAAATTCCCGAAGCACGTCTGGTAGAAAACGGCGAATTTACCTTCGACGCCGGCGTCGATGTCACTGGGGTCGAAGACGCCAAGGGGCTCGAGTTCGACTACGTGATCATCCCCGACGCCACGGTCGGTGCGTACCCGACGACCGACGATGGACGCCGGCGCTTGCATGTCGCCATCACGCGCGCTTCGCACCAGCTCTGGATCGCGTCAGGAGGCGTTCCTTCGCGTCTTTTGCCCGAGCTCGCCGCCTCGCCAGCCCCCTGACGCACCAGCGCTGCGTTCAAGTTTCGCCCTGCAACGTCGTTCAAGATGACGATGCACCATCGCTTGTTCGCAATCAGTGTTCTATCGGCTCTGGCCGCCACCTCTGCGTGGGCGGGCGCTGAGCAGGCGATCGACCCTACGCTTACATCGGCACCCGGCGGCGCGCAGGTGCGAAAAAATCGGTTCTACCCCTGGTACCCCGCAGCGCCGGGTCGCAAGCTGCCCGCCGATTCGGAGCTCACCTGCGCGGCCGGATGCAGCGTCCGCACATCGGACGGCAGCACGCTCACATTGGACCCGGGCGCGCTGATCACGGTCAATCAGCTCTATTTCATCATTCTCGAAAACGGACCCTTCGCCTCCCTTGGTCGCCGCTTCGAGCTCCGCAGCGGCGGAGTTCGAGCGAACGTCGTCGCCGACAAGAAGCGCCCGCGCACGATCGTCATCGGAACTCCCGGCGACGGAATGGTTGCTGTTCGCCCCGGTGAAGCGCACGTCGTCGTCACCGACGGTCGCGCCGGTGTTGCATCCTGGGCCGGCGGAGCGCGCGTGAAGCAAGGCAAGCGCGTGCTCGAGCTTGACGCAGGGCAAGCGACGACCATCGGCACCGACGACGGTTCCCTCGTCCCGCGCGCGGTGGCGCCGAGCCCCGAATGGGCCGCTCCCGTGGGGCGGCTCGACGAGCCGCAGCCCCTCGCGGTGGCACTCGATAGCCGCTCTGGCGCGCTCGGTCTCGCGTGGCGCCCCGTCGTCGACGCCAGCGGCTACCGCTTCGAAATCGCGTCCGACGAATCTTTCCAGAAAGTGACCGAAGCCATCACTCTCAAGGCGGATCAGCATTCTTACATGGCGCAGAGTCTTTCCGAGGGCGCGTACTACGGCCGTGTCATTGCGCTCGATCGCGACGGCGTCGGCAGCCGTCCCTCGACGCTCGCGCCTCTTCGCGTCATCGCCGTTCACATGCCGGAAGGCGGAGCGGTCGATCACAACGCTTCGACGGTCGTCGCTCCCCAAGGCACGAGTGTGCGGCTCTCCAATCACGACCACCTCGAAATGGCCGTCGACGATCACAAATTTCGCCCCGCGGCATCCGAGCTCAAGGTGGACGAGACGCCGCATCTCGTGCGGCTCAGAGTCGAGGGGGACTACGGGCGCGAAACGCGGCTGCATGTCGAACCTCGCGCGCTCAAAGCCGTCATCCAGATCGGCCCGGCGTGGGCCCGCTGGCCCGACGATGCGATCGAGATGTCGATCACCATCCAAGATCCGAGCGGTCGGTTCGACCCACAATCGGTACAGCCGGAGGTCGAAGTCCTCCTCGGGATCGAGCGCGTGGAAGTCGATTGGAAGCGCGAAGGGACGCGCATGACAGCGCGTCTCGCACCGCGCACGTCGTCACGACCCGAAGTGCTGCGCGTCATCGTCCGCGATCAGGGAGGCGTGCAGCTCGGTCGCAACTTCCTCGAGATCGAGCCGGCCAACGCCGAGCGCCCGGACAAGCCGCTCGCGCGTCGCTGAAACGCCAACGCGCTCAACGCACGACGGCCAGCCCAGGTTGACCCGAGGCTGGCCGCACGTGGCTAAACGTCTTAGCGGGTCAGAGGCTCGCGTTGAGCGGGTCGTACTTGTCGCCGCCCTTGTGGAACGGATCCGTCTTCTTGCGCGGTCCCGAGGGCGCTGCGCTTCCGCCGCGCGACGGTGCGCCCTTCTGCTGCTGCATTTTGGCGGCGCGGGTCTTGTCGGCATCCATGAGGGCGCGTTTGGCGTCGTCCGAGAGAACCGGTTTGGCAGGCGCCACGGGAGCGGGTGGCGGCGTAGGAGTCGATTCGTAGGACGGCGCAGCGACGGGTGCCGCCGCAGCCGCGACGGGTGCCGCGGCTTCCGGTGCCGAGCTCATGTTCATCGCTGCAAAACCGAGCCCGCCGAGAACCGCTGCAATGCCGATGATCCACTTGGCCGGCGAGCGCTTCTTCGAAAAGTTGACGGTATCGAGATCGAAGTCGATGTCCGCTGCCACCGGCGCAGTGCTGCGCGTGAGCGGATCGGGGACAGCGGACCCGAAGCCCGCTTGAGGAAAGGACTGACCCTGCGCAGCGCCCTGGAAAACGAAAGGCGCCGCTGCTGCTGGAGGGACCATCTGCGCCGCAACAGGTGCGGCGGCCTGAACCGGAGGCGCGGCCCCGAGAGGAGCGGCGGCGCCGTTGACTGCCGCACCCTGATCGCTTGCCGGCGCTTCGGATTCGGACTCGAGACCGGCGACTTCTCGGAGGGTCACCCACTCCGACGTGCCGTCCTGCATGATGAGCGTGCTCTCCGTGATGAGGCCGTCTTGAAAGGCGTCATCTAGAAGTTCCAGCGTCATGCGGCACACTTGGCCGGATGCGAGCTGGACCTGCCAGAGCGGGTCGTTGCTTTCAGTCTGGTCCGTCGTCGGCTCGACTTCACTCATCGATTTACTCCTTGTTGTAAATGCGAAAGCATCAATGGCGAGAAGCTAGGAACCCGAGCCTAGCATCCCCGTCCAGTCGTTTCACTGCGAACAACGTGTCCACTACCGCGCGTTTTTGCTACGCCGGTAATAGTCCATCACGACTGGAGTTCGCCGGGCACTGCGACAATTCGAGGCGCAAATGAAGCACCCCAGCGGAATCCTCAGCGGCGAAAATCCGACGTTCGACCGAGCAGCGACATGTGCTCAATTCGAAGTGTCGTCGCCCGCACCCACGGCGCGACGATTGCCGTCAGCGCCCTGCGCGCGCCAGAAGGCGAATGCCTCTTCGAGGTACACCTCGCGCGCACCGTGGTCGACGGGGTGCTCGGCGACGCGAATCGGCCAGTGCGCACGGCTGAGCACATCGACCAACGTCGGAATCGCGCGCCGGACGTATCCATCGTACTTGCCGTAACCGATGTAGAACGGCTTTGGTGCGAGGCGAGCAAGCTCCATCGTCTCCGATCCGGTGCCACCCGACATCGCGCCGAAGCCATCGACGTCGATTCCGCCGCGCAGCGCCAATCGGGCCACGAAGTAAGCGCCCGAGGAGGATCCCGCGAGGTACACCGGTGCGAACGTGACGCCGGTCAGCGCCTCGAGCTTCTTCTTCGCCGCAGTGATGTCGCCCACGAGGTCGGCAACGTACTTTTCATAGAGCGTGTCCGTCGTCGGCCAGCCGACCCAGCTGTGACGACCGATCGGTCCGAACCCAGGGCGGCCGCGCGGCACGAGAGCAACGACGCCAGCGCGCTGCGCCGCTTTCAAAATGACGCGCTGTACCTTCGTCTTTTCGGGACTCTCGTCCCGAGGCGGAACGATGCCATGCAAATAGATGAGCAGCGTGCGCGTCGGCACCGCGGGCAGGATGTAACACGCGTTCTCGTCGAGCGTAGTCAGGCCGTCGGCGCACCACGCGGCGCGCGCCGTGGCGGGCCCGATCAGCGGCCAGCTCCTTGGCGGAATCGTGCCGGCCAAAGACGGCACCGCGCGAGCCTCGGTCGACTCGAGTAAAGGTCCGCGCGACTCGCCCGGCGCGGGCAAACGCTGCTGCGGGACTGAAGTCATAGGAGCAGGTCCCGCAGGGCTCCGCCCCATGCCGTCGCGGCCCCCGCGGCAAGCGTTGAGGAGCATCAAGGTGAACAGGCTGAGGCTACGTACGAGCATCTTCGGCAGCTGGTCGGTGCGGCGCCACGAGCTTCCGCACCGGCCACTCCCCGCATGGTAGCGCGAGACGCACTGACTCCGATGTTCGATTGACACCCGCGCTGCGCGCGAGAAACCTCGTGCCATGAAAGACAAGCCCTACGAGCTTTTCTATTGGCCCTCCATCCAGGGCCGCGGCGAGTTCATTCGCTTGGCCCTCGAGGAGGCGGGGGCGCCTTATGTCGATGTCGCACGCCTTCCGGAGGGGCGAGGTGGCGGGGTCAAGGCGCTGATGAAGGTCATGCGCGGTGCACCGGGAACGTTGGAGCCATTTGCACCCCCTTTTTTGCGCGCGGGTGAGCTCGTCATCGCGCAGACGGCGAACATTTTACAATTTCTCGCCCCGCAGCTCGACCTCGTCCCGGCCGAAGAGGCCCGCCGCATCGAAGCGCATCAACTGCAGTTGACGATTGCCGACTTCGTCAACGAGGTGCACGACGTCCACCATCCCCTTGCATCGAGCCTCTATTACGAAGATCAAAAGGCGGAAGCGAAACGGCGCTCCCAGATCTTTCGCGCGGAGCGCATACCAAAGTTCCTCGGCTACTTCGAGCGCGTGCTCGATCACGGCAAGGCCGGTCACCTCGTGGGCGGACGGCTCTCCTACGTCGACTTGTCCATGTTCCAGGTGATGGTCGGCCTTGCCTATGCCTTCCCACACGCCACGGCGGCGTTCGCGGCCAAAATTCCGGGGCTCGTCAAGCTTCGTGACCACGTCGAGGCGCGGCCGCGCATTGCCGCTTACCTCGCCTCCGAACGGCGCATCGCCTTCAACGAGGATGGGATTTTTCGCCACTATCCCGAGCTCGATGCGAGTTGACCTCGTAACAGGGAAAAGGTGAGATTCGCACGAGCCAAGCGACGTGCGAATGCCCGGACGCGGAGGCGCGGCGCTCATCGCCGGCATTTTGCTGCTCGTCAGAAACGTCACCGTCGTGTCGGGTAGGGAGCCTTCCTACTGGTTCGCAACGCGGAGGGCGCGGTCGAGTCGTGTTGACCCGCCGCGCCCACGCGCCTCATAAGGAAGTGAAGTTAGCGTTCGCCCGACTTAGCGCTTGCCGTGAGCAGCGCGCGCTGCTTCGAGCTCCTCTTTCGTGACCTTGCCGTCGTTGTTGGCATCCGCCTTGACGAGGTGCTGCCAGAATCCCTCTTTTACTTCGTCGGACGTTAGCGCACCGTCGTTGTTCTTGTCGAAACGCTCGAACATTCTGCCGTGACCCTTGGCGCCCGACTTGTCGCCAGCGTCGCCTCCGGCGCCGTGATGTCCTTTGTGATCCGGACCGCGCAGCTTGCCTTCGGCGCGGGCCTGATCGAGCTCGGCGCGCGTCACGCTGCCATTGTGATCCGCATCGGCGACTTGGAGCCGTTCCCAGCGACGACCTGTTTCATCGGCGCTCAGCGCACCATCGTTGTTCTTGTCGGCATGCTTGAACATCTCGTCGCGGCGAGCCTGAGCATGCGCCTTGAGCTCGTCGACCGTGATGGCGCCATCGTTGTTGGTGTCGGCCTTAGCGAGCCACTTCTGCATGCGCTCGGGCAGCTCCGCGAGCTCGACTGTGCCGTTGCCGTTCTTGTCGAAGCGCTGCACGAACCGCGCAGGGTCGTGACCTGCTTGGGCTCCCTCGGCCCTGGCACCCATCTCGTTCGGCTGCGGCGTCTGCCCAGCGGCCACCGAGCATCCAAGCCCCGTTGCCAAAACGATTGCCCCCGTAAGCGCCCAATTGACCATCTTCGTTTGCATGAGTAAGCCTCCTTGCCTGTACCGACGACGGCACGGGCGCCCCCCCTACGCTCCCGATTCTTTTTTTTTCGACGATGCAAGAGAACGACATGTCGGACAGGGACATCGCTTGTTCCGGTCGGTCGCTCGCAGCGGGCGAAAATCCAACACCTGCCCGTAGGGTGCGGCCGCTCGCAGGCGTCTCTCTTGAAGAAGAGGAGAGTCGGGTAGTGTGTGGCCGGGAGATCTTGGTTGAGCAACCTGGAAGGAGTGGTCGAGCGTTTCTTGAAGGGGGACGCTGCGGCCTTCCAAGAGCTGGTCAATGCGACGAGCACGCGGCTCGTTCGGCTGAGCGCTAGGATGCTCGGCAACGTGGCGGATGCGGAGGACGTGGTGCAAGAGGCTTACGTAAAGGCGTATCGATCCCTGCTCGACGGGCAGTTCGATCGGCGCGCAAAAATCGAAACGTGGCTTTATCGCATCGTCGTCAACGCCACCATCGATGCGCGGCGCAAACGCACGCGACGCGGACCAGCTGTCGTCATCGATGAAGAAACGGCGATTCCCGCGCAAGAGGGGCAGCCGGCCGGCGAAGCTCGGCGCGCGCTGACCGAGCTTGCCGATTGGCTCGACGACCTCCCTCCCGATCAACAGGCGGTGCTCGTCCTCAAAGCGGTCGAAGGCCGAGAGTCGGCCGAGATCGCCGAGATCCTCGGCTGCAGCGAAGGCGCCGTCGAGCAACGGCTGGTGCGTGCACGCGCAACGCTTCGTCAACGGAGGAACGACTCGTGAAGGATCAAGACGAAGACATCGACCGTCGGCTCGATCGACTCGCGCGCGCAACGGAAGGAATTGGGCCGCGTCCCGATTTCAGCGCACGGGTAGCGCGAGCGATCGAAGGCGAGCAGCGCGGTGGACTGCTGGTGGAGCTCGGCCGACCTGCGCGTCGCATTCTGCCGGCGTTGGCCCTCGCCGCCGCGGTGAGCTTGGTGTGGGCAGTAGAGAGCGATCAGGCTTTCGACGACGCACTCTCGGTTTATGCCGATGAAACGGTGGAGCTCGAATGGTAAGCCGTCGGGTTTACGGTTATCTCGTTCTCGCCGCGGCGTTTGCGGTGGGCGTCGCCAGTGGCGGGGGCGCCGCCTTTGCATACGTCGCACAAAAGCACGCCGCGATGTTGCGCGACGATGGGCGCGGCCCGGAAACGCGACGGCTCCGCATCCTCACGCGCAAGCTCGAGCTCGACGCCGACCAGGAGCAGCGTATCCGCTCGATCCTGACGCAGGATCGGGACACCCTGCGCGATCTGGGGCGCAGCATGTTCGAACGCTGCGGCGAGCCATTGCGGGCACAAAAAGTGCGCGTAGAAGCCGATATCCGAGGCGTGCTCCGCCCGGAGCAACAGCGTCGCTATGACGACCTCCTCGACGAACGGCACGAACGACTGTGGATCGGCCCCGGGTTCTTCCGCCATCGCGGCGAAGAGCGAGGCCCGTAAGCCGTCGATCGCGATGGGGCCTACGAACGTGGATCCCAACGCGGGAAGAACGTGTAGGATGCCGCCGCTCGCGGCCAGTCGCGCTCGAGCCCTTGCACAAGTCGACCAGGAGAAACGAGAACGTCATGGGCATCGCTTCGATCCGCCGCGCAGTTTGGGCTTTCCCGCTGGTGCTCGCTTGTGGCGGGGGCAGCGGTGCGCCGCCCTCGACGCCGCCGGCAACGACGGCGAGTCCGGCAGGTTCTGCAGGAGAGGCCGCGCCGCCCCCTTCCGGCAAGTGGAGCGACATGAACCGAGACCAGCGCATGACCTACATGAAGAAGGTCGTGCTCCCGAAGATGAAAGAAACGTTCACTGCCTTCGACCCCAAGCAATTCGACCACGTCACTTGTCTCACTTGCCATGGCGCCGGCGCCAAAGACGGCTCGTTCAAGATGCCGAACCCCGAGCTTCCCAAGCTCTCGCCCGACGGCGGCTTCAAAAAACACTTGGATCAAAAACCGGAGATCACGAAGTTCATGATGTCGAAGGTGCTTCCGCAAATGGCCGAGCTTCTCAACACGCAGCCGTACGACCCGAACACGCACCTCGGCTTCGGATGCTTCGGCTGCCACGCCATCGCAAAGTAAAGCGCGGTTAGCGCCCGGCGCGCCCAATGTAGGGAGGTGCGTGCGACGCACCCGTTTTCAATCCAATGACGCTCCCGGTGCGATTTTTCAGTGGAGCTTCTAACCAGTGCGGTGCGCGGCGTTCGGTAGCGTGCAGGGCGCGCACCAGAGGCGCCGAGCCTTAGGCGCCAAACGAACTGAAATCGTAGCGTTTCTGTTGGGTCTCTCCCTATCGGTCGCCGGACGACTTGACGGCGCCCACGCTTGGGCCAAGCATGCGAAACCATGCGCCCAGAACTAAAGACGCTGACCGGAGGCATCGAGGTCGCCCTCGGACCGGGCCAGCCTTACTCGAACCATCCACCGCCTTTCTTCGGACGAGCCCCCGCACTCGAAGCGCTGAAGGCCGTCGCCGAGAGCGTGCGTTCAGCGACGGAATGTCGCTGCGTGACGGTGGTGGGCGCTGCAGGGATCGGCAAAACGCGTCTCATCGACGAGTTCGTGCGGGCCGTGATGCATCGTACCGACGACAATCCGATGCGGATTTTTCGATCCAGCGCCGTCGATGACGGCTCGCTGTGGTCGTGCTTCACACAGTTGCTCCTGCAGCGTTTCGACGTGGTCGACGCGCTCGGTCCCGAAGAGGCGAAGCTCGGCGTGCGCTCACAAGTGGCGGCGCTTCTCGACGATCGCAAGGTGGGGGACGTGCTGCACGTGTTGGGTGGGCTGCTCGGACTCGAGTTCCCGGACAGCCCCATCACCAAGGCGCTCGCCGATCCCGCGCTCGATCCTTCGCTGCCGAAGCGCGCGATATTGAAGAATCTACTCGAGCTCGATGCCGCTCAGGGGTCGCTCTGTCTCGTGCTGGACGATCTGCACCTCGCGCACGAGCAGACCATCGACATGCTGCATTTCTTGGTCGAGAACCTGCGCGGTCCGGTGCTGTTCGTTTGCGCCGCGCGCCCTGAGCTCTTGGCGCGTCCCGAGGTGAAGGCAGAAAGCGCGCGCTATTCCGTGCTGCAACTCGAACCGCTCGGCGAGGTCGACACGGCAGCGCTCATTGGTACGCTTCTCAGCCCCGGCGGCCTTACGCCCATGCACGTCGTGGAGCAAGCGCGCGAGGTGACGGGCGGCAACCCCGGGCGCATCGAAGAGACCGCACGCTATTACCGCGATCGCGGCAGCTTGCCGCCGCCCCCTTCCGCTCCCGAAACCGCGCTGCAAGCGCGAATCGACGAGCTGGCGCCTGCCGATCGTCTCCTTTTGCAACGAGCGGCGCTCATGGGTGGCGTTTTCTGGTTCGGCGGCTTGGTCGTGCTCGATCGCGCCGACCGCGAGCCCCCCGTCCTGTGGAATGAAGAGGATGACGAGAGCCGACTCGATATCACCGACCGGCTGCAGCGATTGATGGAGCGTGACTACGTCATGCGCCTCCCGGATTCGACGTTCCCCGGCGACGAGGAGTACGTCTTCCGCCGTCGCTCCGAGCGGGAGCGCATTTCCGCGCTCACTAGCCCGGCCGACGCGCGCAAGTGGCACCGCTTGCTCGCCGATTGGCTCGACAGCAAAGCGGAGATCCGCACCCACGAGCAATACTTGGAGATGCTGGCCGAGCAGCGCGAGAAATCGGGCATCGCCGATTGGGCGGCGCGCGCTTACCTCGAGGCGGCAGGCCGCGCACGCGCACACAACGTCGTGAAGCGCGAGCTCAGCTACTACTTCAAGGCGCTCACCTTGCTTGGTGAGCACGACTTCGGCCGTCGGCTCGATGCCCTGCTTCGCATCGGTGAGCTGCTCGAAGGGCTCGATCGCGCCGAAGACGCCCTCGATCGCTACAAAGAAGCGCTCGTGTTGGCATTCCGCCTCGATCGCCACGCGTCGTGGGTTGTGGCGCGGCTCGCCGCCACGCGTCTGCTCGCGAAGCTCGGCCTCACCGACGAATCGATGACGCACCTCGAGAGCCAGATCCCCCCGGCGCCGGAATTCACCATCGACGTGGTCGAGTCGTCTTCGAATCCGGCGATGGTGGCCGCCGTGGCCGTCGATCCTGCCGAGCCCTTGATCGCCGCTTCACGAGCTTCCTACCCGTCGAACGCCGAGCTGCAGATGCCAACCGCAGACGCCGCGCCGCTCGGCGCGGAAACGGGGACGACCGAAGGCGGCGATCCCAGCTCGCCGGAGATCGACTTCAGTGCGAGCGCGGCAGTCGCGCCCATCGCGCTGCCGCCGGTTGTCGCGCCGGACAGCGCTTTGGTCGAGCAACTCGTGGCCCCAGTGAGTCCCAATCCGAGCGATCCCGGCACTGAATTGTCCGACACGCCGCGTCTCGCTCTCGTGCCGGAGCCGGGCATCGCCATGGCCGCGGCGGCGAGCGACGGCAACATGGGGTCGACGGAAGCGACGTAACGGCCGAGCCCTCGCTACATCAGCGCTGCAGCCAGCGCTACGATTTGGCGACGCTTCACGACGAGCTCTTCGAGCAGCGTCGTGCTGAGACCGAGGGCCGCGACGGTGTCGTCTTTTTCGAGGGTCTCGAGCGCACGCGACTCGCCATAGGCGAGCGTATCGGCAAGGTGCACGATAGCGAGGCTCGCGGTCGGCTTTTTCACCATGTCGTGATGGCGCGCGATGACCTCTGCCAAGCGCGGCGACAGACCCCAGGTCTCGACGAGACGACTGCTGACCCGCGTGTGATGGATCTCGGCCAGCTGTTTCATGGCCGCACG
>DATHEQ010000142.1:0-12051 GCA_035318505.1 Polyangiaceae bacterium
ACCTGAGTTCCAAAATGGGGGGGACCTGAGTTCCGACGTCGGCACGGGAACTTATTCAGGGAACTTATTCAAGGAACCTATTCATGTTGGGAGCAAGACCTCGACGTCGAAGACTTCGAAGGCGAGCAAAAGCCCGAGCCGACGGAAACCGGAAACGCCGATCCCTGATGGGTTTCTGCCGAACGCCAAGGTCTTCGAGATGGCAAGCAGCGAACTCGACTTCGACGGCGCTCGCGTGAAGGGCGAGCTTGCAAAATTCAGAGACCACGCCGTCGAGAAAGATCGGCGTGCCCGAGACTGGAACGCCGCATTCAGCCGATGGCTCCGCAACGCGCGCGACTGGCAAAAGCCGAACGGTCGTAACGGCGGCGCCCCTCGCGACGTTCAACGCGGCGAGGCTCCCAGCGCAGCAAAACAGAAAGCAGTGCGCGACTTCGTGGCAAATCAACCGTCGGCGACATCGCAAAAGGAGAGCCAATTTTGATGCAATCGATCGGCGACATCATCCAGCACGACCGCCGTCGGCACGAGGAATGGCACGAGGCGTGTGCCGACTGCGGGCAGCGCTACCAGGGCATCGGATTCCGGTGCGGACCTTGCGCACGGGCGACTCGCGAGCGCCACGATAGTGAAGCACGTCGACGCGCCATCGTGACGGACACCACCATCGCCCGCGACATGCTGCCGCCGTGGCAAGATTGGGCGACGTTCGAGGGGCTCGATAGGCATCCGGGCATCGATCGCACGCTGTACGCGGCCGCGAAGGGGTGGAAGCGACGCGCGGGCAATCTGCTCATGCTCGGACCCACCGGCATCGGTAAGACAGCGCTCGCGCACGCAATCGCGCGGCGCATCCTTTCGACCGCTATCAATGCGAAGGAGCTCGACGAGCGCGATCAACACTTTGCGTGCAACCTTCGTTGGTACGCGGCATCGAAGCTCGCTGTCGCTCGCCGGCAAGCTCCCCTCGGTGAGGGCGAAGCCAGTGCGGTCGATAACGCGAGCCGCGCGAGCCTTCTCGTGCTCGACGAGCTCGGTTTCGAGGTCAGCACCGACGTTACGCTCTTCGACGTCATCGACGCGCGGTATGTGCGGCGCGCGCCAACGATCGTCACATGCGGACGCTCTGCCGCGAGCCTCGCCGAGCGCTACGGCAGTGCGTTCGTGCGCCGGCTCGTCGAGCTCGGCTCCGTGGTCGACGTGCACCCGAGGGCGAACTCATGACGAACGCACCCGAGACCTCCGCGCCCGCCCGCAAGCCGCTCCCTTCGCCGCTGCCCACACCGCCGGTCGACGAAGAATTGGTGAGCGCGTTGGCGCAGGAGACGCGGCTCCCGTCCGCCCTCGTACGCGCTTGGCTCGAGGGTGCGCGCCGAGTGTCGGGTGAGACGCGAGCGGCGTTGCTTCGGGCGTTGTGGGCGCCGCTCGGGGGCATCCGATGAGCGAGCACATTGCCACCTACATACGGGGGGCGGTTAACAGCCAGGGGCAAACCAAGACCCTGCGGTGTCGAGAGAGCGATCCGGAGCATTTCTTTTCCGCGGAAACTGGGGTTACACCTCGGAACCGCGCAGCGGGGCCACGATGAGCGCGAATAGGACGCGGCGCTCACCCGCAAACCGCGGCGCGCAGCTCGTCGTGGAATCGGGCGCGAGCCTCGCCCAGATCGCCGCAGTCGAGGGGTGCACGCGCACGACCGCGGCGCGGCACCGTGGGGGCGACAAGCTCCCCAGCGACGCGCGCCGGGCAAAGCTTCAAGCCGCGTTTGGGATCCCGCCGGCGAGCTGGGACGAGCCCGCCGTCAAGACGGCTCCGTCGCGGCAGGCGCGAGCTCGGGGCGGTGCGCCCCACGGTGGGGCGGACATGGCGAATGCGGGCGACAAGGAGGCGCTCGTCGATCCCGCCCCCGAAGGGTACGACGGAAACGCGGAAGGGCGACTTCGCGCCGAGCTCCGTAGCCTCGACGCGATGAAAAGCAGCGGCCAGCTCTCCCAAGCCGCTCGGCTCGAGGTCACGCGTGTGTCGATTCGATGCGCGGCCGAACTAGGCAAAATCTCAGGCGAGAATCTGTCGGCTATCACCGAGGCGCGGATCCTCCGTTCTCCGCAGTGGCGTCGACTCAAGCAGCGGATGCTCGCGGCGCTCCGCCCTTACCCCAAAGCCCTCAAGGCGATCGGCAAGGCGCTGCACGAGGGTGACGAGGAAGACCCGTGACGCACCGAGCCCCTCAAGCCTCGCGCACCGACGCGCTTCAAACGGATCCTATTGCTATGCGCTGCACTGTGCAGCTTATGCCCCGTCCGTCGGGCCTCGCAGGGCAAGCCGCCCGCGATGCGTTGGCGCTCGAGGCGATCGTGCGGGAGACGCGAGCGCGTCGGCAGGCGTTCGGTGATCGTTGCGACTGCCCTCTTCTCGACATCAGCGTGAGCGCGTTGAAACTCGGCGCATCGCTTTTCAAGCTCGTCGTGGTTTTGCAGGACGTCGAGGCATGCTCGTCGGCTCCGATCGAAGAGCACCTCACCCGCGCGCGAAACCGCGTCGGCCAGCTTCTTCTAGACCTACAGGCAAACCTCACCGAGCCCGACCGCGCAGAACTATTCGAGTCGACGGAGTGGATTGATCTGCGGCAGATCACGCGCCGTCGAAACGCAAGGCAGGGCGTTCTACCGCGGTCGGAGTGGAGCGAAGGACAGCGGCTGCTCCGCGGAGCGTTGCGAATGGGCATGAACGCTCGCGAGCTCGCGCGCCGAGTTGGGTGCTCACCGTCGCTCGTTTCCTTGCTGGCCTCGGGAAACCGCGGCGCCCCCTCGAGCTACCGACTCCGCGAGGGATTCGCGCGCGAGCTCGGGATCGCATGCGGGCTTTGGGACGAACCCGCCAAGTTTACGAATGTCAACGGTCCGCACGCTATTTGAGAAATCAGAGCAAGGAGAAAACCCCATGAGCGATCCCAAATTCCCACCGAGCCCGACCGCCGTACCCGTCACGCACGAACCGGCGTTGCGCTATCCGCCGGCAACCCCGGGCGATGGATCAGAAGGCTCGCCGCAAGGTGATCACGCCCCCGCTCGCAATCCCGGGGGGCTCGTGCCGCGCGCCGATCCCATCGAGCCGTTGGGAGACGGCCGATGACTCGCTTGCTCGAGGGCGGCGACCGCGAAGACATGGATCGCGGAATGCACATGAACGACGGCGCGATCAAGATGCCAGCGCGCCAAAGCGACGGGACGTTTGTTCTGCATACCGTGCGCCCCACCGACTTGCGCAAGCACCTCGCCGAAGCGGCCGTGCGCACTGGCGCACCGTCGCCCTTCGGTGACGACGCCGCGATCCGTTTCATGTCCTCGCGCTCGGGTGCCGGCGCGGCTCCGCTGCTCGAGGGTGACGAGCGCGACGCGATGAACCGCGGGATGGGGATCGTCGCGCAGGCCGCCCCCGCCCGCCTCCCCGACGGCCGCTTTTCTCTGCCCGTCATGCGACCCGCGGAAGTTCGAGCTCGGTACGGAGGAGGTCGACAATGAAAACGCGCGTAGAAGGCAACGCGACACCCGAAGAGAACGCGACACCCGAAGAGAACGCGACCGGAAACAGCTATGAGGTCGATCGTCTGGCAGTCGTCCGACAGACCCTGGCTGACCGGAAGATCGCAACATCGAGAGCGAAGGCGGACACCGAGGCGAGCGCGCGCGACGTCGAGAACGCCCAGAGGGCTGTCGAGATCAACGACGCGGCCTACCAGGCGCGACCCACAACTGCAAACCATGGTCTCGTATCTCACGCTCAAGCGGCATTGGCAGTTGCCCGGCAAAAGCATCGGGTCGCGGACGGCGCCCATGCGCGCGCGATCGACTCGGAGCGGGTGGCGGCGGACGCGTTGAAGCGAGCGGAGTACGACGCCCGCCTTGCCGAGGTTCCGAAGCTGCGCGAAGTGGCGGCCCTCGAAACTGCGCGAAAGGCCGCCGCCCCGTCTTTCGCTCTGGCGCTCACGCACATCGCTGGTTTGCGATCGGCGCTCCGAGGGGTCGTCGCTGCGTTCAGCGCGGCCGATGTCGCCCAGAAGGCGCTCAACGAGCTCGGTGAGCACGTTCCGGCGATTGGTCCGATCCATCAGATCGAGGGCTTCATCGGCGCCTATGTGCAAGCGCACCCTGCCCGCCTCAAGGCCATCGTCGCCGATCTCGCCTTCAATCATCGCGTGCTTGCAACGTACAACGCCCTTCCCGGTCAGGGGCTTGAGGAGAAACTACTCGGTCCGCTGCTCGCCACCACCGGCGCGATCCTTGATCAGCTCAGTCCCGGGCTGACAACGACCGCGGAAGAAGAGAAAGCGTTGCGCGAGGATTTCGAGATCATGATGCGCACGCCCGATTCCCACCACGCGACGGAGGCCGTCAACGATGCGCGGTTCGCGCGTGAGCACCCCGGGGAGACGCGGCCCGGCGCCGTCGTGCCGGTCGTCGAGTCGACGGTCGGACACTTCGCGGGGCCGCGGGCCCGATGAGCAAAGCTCTGGCAGACGCCGGCTCTCCACCGGCGAAGGTGCAACAGCGCGCGCCCCGCACCTCGGCCCTGCCCGGCCGGTTTTTCGACCTTTCATCCGACCGGGCGGGGCTGCTGCCGAGGGATTTGGTTCGACTCGAAGGAGGGAACATATGAGCAACTGGAACCCGCTCGTCACCCCGATCGACTACATCTTGCTCACCCGCAAGAAGTCACCGGGGCTCGCCGAGATCGTCGGCGCGAGCCAGCCGCGCAAATGGGATGAGCGTCCCGGATATGGGCTCTCGGGCGCTTTCATCGTCTACACGGGGACCGGGCTCGCGCACTTCTCGGTGCACGTGCATCTTTTTACCGTCGCCGATTGGGACGCGTGGAATATTTGGAAGCAGCTGATCGCGAAGCCGCCGTCGGGCTTGAAACCGGAGGCGCTAGACATCTGGCATCCGTTTCTCGAGGACTTGGGCATCAAAGCGGTCGTCGTCGAAGACCAGTTGCAACCCGTCGACGTCGGCAATGGCGAGTGGGTGCACGAGATCAAGTTCGTGCAGTTTCGGATGCCAACACCTGCCGTCTGTAAACCAATGGCAGCTAAGTCCGAGCCCGAGCCCGAGGATTCGGTCGACCGGACGATCAAGAACCTCTACAGCCGGATCCAGCTCTTCGAGCTGGCTCCGTGACCGCAACCAGCTCGTTAAACCCAAGGTGAAGAAAGCAAAGAGATGATCGACTGGAACGCACGCGTAACGAGCCTGAACGCGCTGACGCTCACCGGCGTGGACGCGGCGGCTCGTGTCGAAGTGATCCGACGGCTAAACCAAGCTGGCGGGCCCTACGACGCCGCCGGGACATCGCTCGGAGCGAGCAGCGTCGACGCCGCCAAAGCCGCCGGTGACGCCGCGCTGACCGCCGCGACGACCGCGTGGGCAACAGCAACTCAAGCCGCGCACGAAGCCGCCGATCGGTGCGGCAGATACGTGCTCGGCGGCGGCGCGCTCATCACCTTCGTTGCGGATGGCAGCAATGCGAACGCTCTGCAGGCTCGCCTCGCGCAGGCTCAGGCGACTCAGCCCAAGTCGATCCTATCGGCGGAGCTCGGCCTCCACATTGCGGCGGTCGAGCGCGCCTACAACACTCGCCCGACGGCGTCGTACGGAGCGCCCTACGCGCGCACGCGGGTGCCCGAGCTCGGGCTCCGACGGGGCGGGCGGACTCCTTACGATGTGCACGCCTACGAGGTCGAGGTGTTGCAACCCGTGGTCGCCCGCGCCGATGCGCTGCTCGCCGAGCTCGTGTTCGTGTGATGACGCGCGCGCGGAGGGGGCGCCCCAAACCAGCAACACCAGGCCAGGTGCCGAGCATGACGCGGGGGACCGAGGTGCTCGTCGAATTCGTCGCGGACGAGCCGACCGATCCGATCGGTCACCGCCAATCCCGGGAGGAGAATCGGGGCTCGTGCTGGCGACACTGAGCCTCGGCGGGGGGGAAGGCGTCCATCTGCCAGGAGCTTCGATCGGCTATCGTTACTCACAACGAACGTAATCATCCGCCTGCAGCGTTCGCACGCGCGAGCGCGAACTTCTTGCGAAAAATCCGCGCTCGACCAGCGGCTGCGGCGCTCGGCGGGCGGGGTGCGGCGCTTCCGCCCCAAGGATGGCTTTTTTCCGACGCGGGCACCGGCTGGGCTAACGTCGGACTTCGATGCCGCGCGCCCGCCGAATTCGAGTAGTAGGACTCAACATTGCGACGTCACCGCATTCGCCGGAGATCTACCTGGGCTTGTTCCAGCGCGCGCGGAACGCCAAGATTGCAGGGCTGATGCACGGAAACCGATGGGGCCGAATCGGGTCGATCGCGAGTAACCCCGACGCAAACGGTTTGCACTTTGGCCGATTGAATACGTTCGTGGACTTCGATCTCAAGAAACCGTGGCTCAATACTGATACCGACGACATCGCCGGAATCGAGCAGGTTCGCGCGATCCAGCTTCCAGCCAATCTCAAGCCCGAATATCTGCCCATCGAATTCGCCTTCCACCCTGGCAAGCACCTCTTGTTCATTCGCGCGGAAAAAACAGGACCGACGAATCTCGAGCGCGTCATTTTCAACTTGCTCAACCATCCGCGGGTGAACCGAGGCGAGCAACGTGTAAACGTCACTGTCGTCCAAGAAGAGTCGGCATTGGACCGCATCTTTGGGATCGAGACGCTGTCGCGGTTGCGTATCGTGGTATCGCGTCCCAACCCGGACGATTTTGAGGAATTCGATGCGCGCTTGAAAGAGCGTCTCGCCGAACAGAGCGCCGACCAAGTGACGGTTGAGCTAGTGGGGACCGATGGGCTTGAGCCGGACGAAACGACTAAGGCTCTCGCCTATGTCGCGCTGAAGAACGGATCCGTGTTGGGCAGCGGCAAGCGCGCGGATGGCCTCAAAGTGACGGAGTCGTCGCTGGCTCACCCCCGAGTCATCGACGAGATGTGGGATCCGAAGAAGAAGGAAACTGAAACCGACGTTTTTGTCCGTGCGATTCGAAAGTGGCCGGCCCGCGTTGCGGCTAAGATCCTGCGATGAGTCCCGGCCAAGCCCCTCCCAAGTCCTTCGCGCAGTACCGAGGGGTCCTGCGCATTCTAGGGCGCTACTGGAAAGCGTACGGCGGCTGGAGAGCCGTGTTTGCTTCGCCGTACGCGGCGCTCGCTTTGGCAATCACCGGCATCAGTTGGAAAAGCTGGTGCGCCGTCGAGTGGTGGAACACGGCATTGTCGGTGCTCCCCAACCTGCTCGGCTTCTCGTTGGGCGGCTATGCGATGCTCGTGAGCTTCGGAGACGAGAAATTCAGAAAGGTCTTGAGCACAACGCCCGGGAATGCGGAGGGGGTTACGATTTGGACAGGCACGAGCGCCACCTTTGCGCACTTCATCGTGGTGCAAGCACTCGCGCTCGTCACCGCAATCGTGGCGATGGCGACAAACCCGATTGAAAAGGGCGCCACGGAAGGTCCGGCTTGGTGGGTACAAGCGTGCTGGGGGGCGGGCTTCCTGATCTTCATGTACGCGCTCGTGCTCACGATCGCGACGGCGATGGCCATCTTCTATCTGACCGGATGGTTCGTTGAGCACCAGAGTCCCAGCTCGACGGAGCACGATGCTGCGCAGCAACCGAAGCCCGGCGGTACCGACGCACCTGCAAAGAAGGCTGCGCCACCGCTCGATGTCCGACACGACAACTAGGATTGCGCCAAGGGCCCCGGCCTGGCAGGAGCGCTACGGCATTGCGACGACGAGCCAGCTCCACAGCAGCACCGCGCGGGGGCCCGGGTGAGCCATACTAGCCAATACTCCTCGACGGTCATTTCGCGCACGGCCTCGCGTACCTCGTGACCCTCGGCCTTTGGCGCTGCACGTGCAGCACCTATGAACGCCGGGCAGTTTGCCCTCGTGCATCATCCGCTTGGGGGCGGCTTCCTGATCTGCCACTGCCAGCGCCTTACCCCCCCCCGAGCGCCCCCCTCGCGCATCGTTTCCTATTGGATCTGCGCGGACCGTTCGGAGGCGTCGCGCTCGGCACCCGACGCGCTCTCGCCCGGCCACTCGTCGTCGAGATGGTTCACGGTGTCCAGGCATTGCTTCTCGATCTTGTCGAGCCTCCGGACGAACCTTTCAGTCGCCGACCACGCGAGACGAATGACCGCGGCTGAATCGAGGAGCTGTCGCGCACACTGCGAAACAACGTCCCATTGTTTCGCCGCAATGGCGGCCTCGACACCGCCCGCGCCGGTTGCGCCGCGATTCAGCCCAAGGCCATCGCGCACGACATCGCCGAGCTTCGACTCCAAAGCCATTTGGAGGATTCTGCTTTCGTCTCGCAGCATCGCGATCTCGTGGATCGGAATGTACGCAATTTCCATTTTATCGAGATCACCGAGGCCATCGTCACTGCCCTCCGCCTGCGTGGCTGAGCTATCCAGCAAGAGCGTTGTCACTCGCGGCGTTTCACCCGCGGCGTTCGCAGCCGTGCGCGTCGAGCGTTTGACTTTCGAATGGTGCACTCCGTTGAGTCGGGCGTTCTCCATAGTTCACCTCGCTGCAAAAAAGGTTTGCTGCTGACGCGGGGTGACTTCGCGCATTCCCCCCCCACGATGCTGCTGCTCTCCGGATGCGCGCGCCGGGATCCGATCGGCGTAACGCATTCGCTCGCAGGCGTGATCGCAAATCAGAGCCGATCGTCAAGAAAATGTCGGCTCCATTGTGCGTGCGGCGGCTCCGAATGTGCGGAGATCTCCACTGTGGAAAAGGCGGTCCGTTCGTCGAGCAAACCACTTGGATCGCCGCTGATTGCAGACATGACGGCGCGTGCCGATCGGTTCCGCGCGCCTCGGTCGATGCAGTGACGTGACGTGACGTGACCATAGGCGCACGGGTGCGGATGCGAATCTTCCGCCACCTTCCCCGTTGCGCCGGTTCCCCGCGCATCGTTTCGCGCTTAGCCTTGGTGTGCTCGAGCTTGTGGAGATGACGCAGGGACTGCCCACCGAATCCGAAGCGCAGCGCTTCGCTGCACGGCTGTCCGAAGGCGTGCGAGCGCTCGCCGAGTACGCTCGTACGGAGATCACGCCGATATTTCTACAGGCGACATCGACGCTCCCCGGCGCTCATCACGTCACCGTCTACGGACTCTTCGGCCGGGTCTCAGGATGGCTTTCGACGATAGCCACTTTGGCGCAACACGGCGGAGGAGCCTCCGATTTCCAAGCGTATCAAAGTGCGGCGAGAGCCCTATTGGAGCTCACCGTCGATCTCGCATTCCTGGCCTATCCGACCGCGGACCCGTTCGCGAGGATGGAAGCGTGGGAGCGTTCGGCGCGGTTGAAGCATGCCGAATGCACGGCTCGGTATCGCACCCTGCATCCGCGAGCGACCTCCGACGGCACAATTCAGGCGGCATTTATCGCCACCCATCAGGCGACGATTCAAGCGGAACGACTCAAATACTGGGGCAAGGCGAACGAGCATCCGAACCGCTGGACTGCGCGAGATCTGCTAACGGACGCACGCGAGGCCGACAAGCTCGCGCCGGGGTTGCGGCTCGAAGAGTACTACGAGACCCTGTACCGGTACATTTGTTGGAACGTCCATGGCTCGTCGTTGGCCGGCGTTAGGGGGCTCGGGAACGCGGCGATCCAAGGCGTTTGCGGGTTCTCGTTCTACCTCTGTGGACACTTTGGCATTGCAAGCACCGAACTAGCGCTTCGCGCAGCCGCGTGGAACACCGCATCGCAGAAGCTGGTGCACGAGATGCATGAACGCTTTATCTTCGGGTACGCGGGTGTCCGCGTGAAGATCGACGAGGCGACCGGCGCCGAGTACCTAGAACCGATCTCGGATCCTAAGCGCCCCTTGGAGTGAGGATGCAGTGACGGGTGACGGACCGCGGTCGGGCGAGGGCAGCGTGCTGACGCGACCGTCGAGCAAGCGCTGAGCGCGCGCGTGTTACGGCCCGTCTTCGACAAAGTGACTTCGTTGCTGCGCGGAGCTCTTCTTTGTGTTCCGGCTCGGGCATGGGGTCGTCCCTCTCTGCGGATGAGATCAGATTGCGCGAAGGTGGGCCAAGAATGACCACGCATCCCCTCGGAGGAAACCGGGAGGGTGTCCCCTAGTTTTTTCGTGGTTACCTGCGCTTCGGCTTCGTCGCCTTCGCAAACCAGTCGCGCTCCACGACGCGCCCGCCGCTCAGCTCGCAGAGGTCGACGGCGGTGCGAAGATCGGGCAGTCCTCGCCCGGTGCGAAAGCGCCAGAGCGCGGTCCGGTGGAAGGCCGCACGAATTGCCCTCGCCATCGGCCCTTCTTCGTCGAGGAGGCGGTCAAGTGCAAGGGAAGCGCGCGTTCGACTCGGGGCCTTTGCCATCAACGCATCGTGTTAGCAACACGGCATCGTGATGTCACGTGGCTACGTGATGCCAACACTGGAACGACCCGCCCGCCCGCGGAGCACAAACGATCCAGCATCCAATCAGCTACCGCGCGAATCGTCGAAAACTATTTTCTTGGCCACGCGTTGCTAGCTAGCTACGCCGGTCGTCGAAACGCGGGGCCCCGGATGCGCCCCCGTGACGAGAAAGGGGGGGGTGCGTTGGTTTGGCATGCCGATCTGGTTGACGAGCTTGCGCAACTCGTTCCGAAGCCCCTCGAGTCCGCCGGGGTGATCGGGGGGTATATTCGGCTCTGCGAGGCGGCACGCAACGCCGGGATCGACTTCAGGTGCGCCGGAGTGCCTCTACCGATCAACTCGACCCAAGCGCGGTTCTTGGCTGCGAAGCTCGAGCTCGGCCGGGAATTCCGCGAGGAGCAACAGGTGCGGCTCATCCTCGCCGCGCTCGAGCGATTCCGAGCGACGATCGCGCCGAGGTTGGCGTGGAGCCCCTTTCGACGGCGCTGGCGCGTGCAGACATGGCACGACGACCTCACGAACGAGATCGCGGCCGAGTTCGATCAGCACTACGCCGACCGCCTCGAGGAGAGGCTTTTCAAACGATGGCAGTGGCAGACGAGCGAGGCGCGAAGCGACCGACTGCGGGTCGTAGCTGAAGGTCGGTGTCTGGCATGCGAGTGCTCCTTTCGTTTGACTGCTTATCGCGCGGAGACTGCGAACGGCACGACGTGCTCAAACGAGTGCGCGGCAGAACTGCGGCGGACGCGGAGTTGGAAGCATCAGCGCCGGCTGGACCGAAAGCCGCGAAAGCCGCCGCGCTGCTGCTCGGCGTGCGGCGGAAATCTTCCGAAGGACAATCGGTCCGGCCGGTGTGGAGCGTGTTGGTCAGTTGACGATTTGCGCGACGTTGGGCGACGGTGCGGTCATCTCGGGAAGCCCGGCGCGCCCGCGGTGCGGTCCGTCGACGAGCAGCTCGTGCTCATCGCGGGGGACAGTCGAGCACGCGAGTGAATCCGGGGATCGTGGTTTGACACTCCGAATCGCTGCGCTGCGAGCACGTGCACCAAACGTCGCCCAACGTGTCGGCAGATTGCAGAAGGCAACACGGCAGAGCGGGACACGCACTGACCGGCGAGGCGTCGAATGCGGGGGGATCAGCGTGCCGACCGCAGATGCAGAGGTCGGACGTGGTCCGACAGGTCCAGCCCGAGCCCGGCGCATCGCGCCCGTCGAGATTGGCGTCGAAACTGCTGCCATCGGGCGCGGCGTCCGAACCCGCGTCGGTGGGGGGGGCCATGGCCTCGCGGAGGGCGTCTGATGTTGCCGCTTCGGCGCCCCCTACGGACGCCTCTGGCGCGGCCGTGGAGGCCTCTGGCGTCGATGGCGCGATCACGTCGCCGCCCGCGTCGGTTTCGGGGGCGGGGGTGGTGAAGCTCGGCGCGTCGGCGGCGCTCGAACACCCCGCGACGGCGAGCAGTAGGGCAAGGGCGGAAAGCGTTCTCATGGCTGGCTTATACGGTCTCGACGGCGGTTTGCTTGATTCCACGGCGGGAACTGAAAGCGATGGCGACGAGGCATCGGCCCCAACCAATCGCGCGTTGCCACTCGGCGATCTCGGTGCGAACGAGG
>DATHEQ010000143.1:0-7464 GCA_035318505.1 Polyangiaceae bacterium
ACTTGATTTCCTTGGCCAGGTTCTTCTTCGACTGCACCTTGACGATCGCTGCCGTCAGCGTCGTCTTCCCGTGGTCGATGTGTCCAATGGTCCCAACGTTCACGTGTGGTTTGGAACGAACGAACTTTTCCTTGGCCATGACGAGCTCTCCAAACGGGCGGACTTTCCGGGTCCGCGGGCTATTCCATCGAAGTGACTTGTTGAATCTTTCTCGAGCCCAGCATCAGGATTGAACTGATGACCTCCCCCTTACCAAGGGGGTGCTCTACCACTGAGCTAGCTGGGCCGACTGTCTAAACGCTCTCAGTGGTCACATTCCGGCACCACGTCTCTGCATTGCTGTGAGCGGGAGACCGGATTCGAACCGGCGACGTTCAGCTTGGAAGGCTGACGCTCTACCAACTGAGCTACTCCCGCAACTCCCTGTCCCGTGTTCGCGCTCCGCTGTGTGGAGGGTGATGGATTCGAACCATCGAAGGCATAGCCGGCAGATTTACAGTCTGCTCCCTTTGGCCACTCGGGCAACCCTCCGAAAATGCTTGTTTTTATCAATTCAACCCGCTGCCCAGTACTGTGTGAGGGAGCTCGCTGTGGGGCTTGAGGAGAGCTAGCGCGGGGACTTGAACCCCGAACCCCCGGTTTACAAAACCGGTGCTCTACCGATTGAGCTACGCCAGCCCGAGCGCTTTGCTCGATGCCTTACGCGGCGCGGAGGGTAGACGACCGTCTCGTGCCGTGCAAGCAAAACTGGCGCCACCGCAGAGATACCTCCGCCCTCACCTTCGGCCGGCGATGCTGATGATCGTCGGTGACGGCGGGGAGGGCAGGGGGGGCCCCACGGGGACCGACAGCGTGGGTCTGCTTTTCGTTAGAGTCAAGCAGTTTTTATGCCCGCATGTCGCGTCGGCTGCGTTTTTCTGACGCGCGCCGGCTCGCGCCCCCCTCAAGGGCGGCTCTTGGCAGCGAGATCATCGAGCGCTTTTTGTAGGTCTTTCTCGCTGTAGGGAAGCTTTTCGAGCTTCGCCTTCTGCTCTTCGAGGGCGCGCTCGATTTCCCGTTTTGCCGCGCGCGCGCGATCGATCCACGCGCTGGCCTCGCCGGTCTTTTCCCCGAACATCACCGTGTGATCCATCATCGTCAGGCCCTTTTCGAGCAGGATTCGGTAGCGAAGCGCCATGGCGCCCTCGAAGAGCCGCTTCTTTTCCGTCGTTGAAGCCGTCTTGGGCGGAGATACGGCGAGCACGTCGCGATGGAGTTTTTGGTAGAGCTCCCCCACGCGGTACCCGCTCATCGCTGGCCAATGCGTGTCGTAGCTCCGCATGGCGTCCGAATAAGCGCTCTGCGCGTCGAGCAGCAGCTGGCATCGCTGTTCGAGGGCCTCGGCGAAGTTCTGGGGCAGGGGGACGAACGTGATCGCTTCGCTGCGGACGCGGCGCACCTCGCCGAGGGCAAAGAAGATCTGTGCAACCTGGACCGGCACCTTGCCGCCTTCGCCGAGTCGCAGCGCTTCGATGATGTCGCGCCCGCGCGCGATGAACCGCTCGGCGCCGTCGGGATCGCCGGCTTCGACGACGGCGAGCGCCTTGGCGCCGTACGCTTCGATGCGGTCGACGTCCGTGAGATCGCTCCGCGCCAAAAAGAGATCGGCCGTCGCCGAGAGCTGACTCCATTGCTCGAGGTACGCTTCGAGACGTGCCGCGCCGATCGTCGCCAAGCGACCGATGTCGCGGTCTGCATAGCGCGTCGCCACCGCGTGAAAACGGGCGAGCGCTCCGAGGTAGTCGCCCGCGACGTCCCAGGCGACCCCGCTCTTGTAATGCGCCATCGGCGCAAGGGCGCCACCTGGGTCGAGCCCCGCGAGACGGTCGAAAATGCGGCCCGCTTCGGCCCCCTTTCCTTCGCGAAGAAGGAGCTCCGCCCGCTGAAACATCGCTTCGGGCGCTTCGTCCTCCTGCGGCGTAATGACGATCGGCGTCGCGTGCACCACGGGCGCGGCCGGTGGCACGGCGGCGGCGTGGTGAGCACAACCCGAGCCGAATGACGCCAGCGCCACGAGCGCCACCAAGGCAAAGAGCTTGTGCACCCCGGGACCGTGACCCATTTCGCGCGCGCCGCAACGCGGGCGTACGGCGATGCGTTGATCAGTCCGGGCCGGCGTCAGGGGCACTGGCGATCGGGCCGTCGCCGCGCAGATCGCCTTCCAGGTCTTTTAGCGCTTCTTTCATGCGTTCGCGCCAGGCGTCCTCGATCCCGCCGGGCACGGCCTGGTCGTACGCGCGTGCCATGGCGAGCCAATGGCGAGCGTCGTCGCGGAGCGACATGCGGTAGTCGGTCATTCCGCGAAAGTACGCATAGCGCGCGCGATCACCGGGCGGCAACGAATCGATGTCGCGCTCGAGAACGCGCCAAATCGCGAGGGCTTGCTCGTATTCGTTGCCCTGGAAGTGGCGCTGGCCGCGGTTCAGCTCTTCGGCGTAGGTGACGCACGACGCGAGTGAGAGGGACGACCCCACGCCGAGCGACCCCACCAGGACCACGCGAGCAACGAGCCTCTGCATGGTGCGCGAGCGTATCACCGGTCCCGGTCAGACGCGCCGAAAGCGGAGGCGATAAATGGGAATGTCGTCGTCGATGGCGCGGCGTTCGCGGTGGCTTCGGGCGCCATAGGGATTTTCGGCGAGACGCGGCGACGGTCGCGCGGCCATGTCGGCGCTCGGCTCGCCGAACGCTTCGAATGCGGCGTGGCCGAGGATCTGCGTTTCGTAAAGCTCGGCGCGTTCTTCGACGTCGGTTTGCACGAAGAGCTCGCCCCCGGGTCGGAGCAAGCGCGCGACCTCGTCGAGCATGCCGGATCCGACGACGAGGCGCTTTTGGTGCCGCTTTTTCCACCACGGATCGGGAAAATGGAAATAGATGCACGCGGCCTGCGCCGCGGGCTCGAGGCGGGGCAACGCCAGCCGAGCGTCGTCGGCGAAGACGCGGCCGCGCTGGGCCAGGCCGAGTCGCGCCAGACGCTGGTTCACGAGCGTCGTCCATTTGCGGCTCACCTCGAAGGAGATGATCCCAAGATCGGGCTCGGCCGCGAGCCGCTCGAAGAGAAAGCCGCCTCGTCCGGGGCCTATTTCGATCTCCAGTCGGCTCACCGGGGCGGGCAGAAGGCGCGCGATCGTAATGCTGCCGTCCTGGGGAAGACGAGGCGCATCGGCATAACGAAGGCGGCCTTCCGAGACGAGTTCTGCCGGCACGCGGGCCTGATACCACAAAGAGACCCAAAATCCTTGACAGCGGGTCGCTCGAGGAAGGCGAAATGGCCTGAGGATTCGTGAACGCCGATACTACCTTGCAGGCTCCGGCGGTCGCGTCGCCCTTCGTTGGGCGATGGAAGCGACCCCTGCGCTACATCCCCGTGGCGCTGGCGACCCTCGCGTTTGCCGCCTACACGATCCGCGTCGTGATCGCGCGCTGCGGGCATCCGGCGGTTCCGCTCGACGACGCTTTCATTCATTTTCAGTACGCCAAGCGCCTCGCCAGCGGGCACTTCTTTTCTTACGTCGATGGCGAGGGATACAGCTCGGGGGCCACGAGCTTGCTGTGGCCCGTCCTTTTGGCGCCGCTTCACGCGGCCGGTTTAACGGATCTCTCGATCATCTGGGGGGCGTGGGGGCTCGGGTTCGCCGCGCTCGGCGCGCTCACCGTAGAAACGTACCGGCTCGGGCTTCCTCTCGTCGGCCGCGGGGCCAGCGTCGGCGCGGCGGCGATGGTGCCGTGTTTCGGCGGGTACGTCTTCGGTGCGGCGAGCGGAATGGAGGTCGTCCCTCTCGCGTTCGTTCTGGCTTTCGCGCTCCGGCACTGCATCGAATGGGGCGAGCTCCCGCGTGAGGAACGCAGCGCGAAGCGCCGGCGCGTGCTGCTGGCCCTTGCTTTCATCGCGCCTCTCTTGCGGCCCGAGGGCACGCTCATCTCCGTCATGGCGGCGGCGACCTTGGCGGCTTTTCCGCCGTCCGAAACAGCCGGGTCAGGGCGAGGCCGCGACGTGCTGCGTTACGGCGCGGCGCCTTTCGCGCTCGTCGGCGCGCTCGTCGTACCGCTGCTCCATTGGGCACTCACCGGCAGCATCAGCTCGTCGACGACGATGGTGAAATGGCTGCCCGGCAACCCTTATTACGGGCACGGCGCGGCACTCCTGGCGACGGTGCGCGACAACGTGCGCATCTTCTTCGACGTCATCATCGACGGCCGCGAATGGAGCGCCGTCTACATTCCCTCCGGGGCTCGCCCTTTCGCGCTGGCTGCGCTCGTTGCCATCCCGGCCGCGGGTTGGTTGCGCAGCCGCTCGTGGCGCGCGGCGCTCATCCTCGTGATGGCGCTCGCCATGCTCATCCCGTGCACGTACCTCACCTTCCTCTGGAATCGGCTGCGTTACCTGTGGCCCTTTGCTTTTGCCTGGTTCATCGGCTTGGCGTGTCTCGCCCGCTGCGTGGCGGACGCGGGCGCGATTTTCATTCCGCGTTTCGGCCTGGCCGCGCCGGTGCTGAGCGGCATCTTCGCGGGCTCCTTTGCTTCGCATCTGGGATGGACACTCGACGATCTTGCGTCGAGCGCGTCGGCCATCGATCGCCAGCAGGTGACGCTCGGCCGCTGGGCGCGAACGGCGCTCGAGCCCGAGGCCATGATAGGCGTCAACGACACGGGGGCCATCAGCTACTTCTCGGATCTGAAGACGTTCGACATCGTCGGGCTAACGACACCGGGCGAGGCGCGTTACTGGGTGGCCGGCGCTGGATCGCGTTTCGAGCATTACGAGAGGCTCGGGCGCGAGTCGCGCGCGCGGCTCCCCACGCATTTCATCGTCTACCCCCACTGGCTCGGGTGCGACGCGATCCTGGGCGAGGAGCTTTACCGCGCGACCGTCCTCGATCAGACCATCCTCGGCGGCGCTTCCATGCTCGCCTACCACGCTCGCTACGACCGGCTCGACTCGGGCGAGCTCCCGCGTGCCGGCGGCGGAGCCGCGCTGGTCGACGCGCTCGACGTTGCCGACCTCGAGTCGGAGGCTGAGCACTCGTACGAGCTCGGCGCCACGCGAGAGACGGAGAACGTCGCGCTCTTTTACGAAGAAAACGGCGAGGAGATCGCCGACGGCACGCGTGTCGGGCGAAGTTATGATCGCTTCGTGCTGCGGGGCCAGCCGGGTGCGGCCTACCGCCTGGTCGCGCGTTTGATCGCGGCTCGCGCCGGCGAGGTCGAAGCCCACGTGAATGGCGAACGGATAGCGACGATTCAAGTGACGGCGGGGGGGTGGTCGGAAACGTCACTCGATATCCCGGAGAGCCTCGCCGGCGACTCGATGCGCGTCTCGCTGATCGACGCGACTGGCGCCGGATTCGGTTCGGCTCATTATTGGCTCTATGAGCGGTGACGCGCGCCAGGGGGCCCACGGCTTTTCCGCGGACGTGGCGTGGATCCGCGCGCAATTCCAAAAGGGCGTACCCTCGTATTTCGCGCTTCTCGGTCATGTTCAAACGATGCTCGAAGCGCCGCATTCGGAGCTCCAGCGCGCCCTCGACCGCGCCTGGACAGGACGCACGTTCCACGTCGCTTACGATCGCCCGCTCCTCTTTTTGGCCGCGCTCCGCGCCGACGCGCTGACGGAAGGCCCGTCTCACCCGCTCTACCGCGCGATCGGCACCGATCGCCCCGAACCCGAGCAGGTCGATGACGTTTGCGTGCGCGACGCGCTCGCTGCCGATCGAACGCGCCTTTTCGCTTGGCTCGCCACGCGCCGCGTGCAGACCAACGATACGTTGCGTTCCATCGCGTGGCGCTGGCCGGCCTACCTCGCGGGATGCGAGGGCGGAGCGCTGCCGGTGGCGCTGGTCGATCTCGGCGCGAGCGCGGGCTTGAACCTCGTGGCCGAGCGGCTCCCGGCGGTGTGGACCGATGGGCGCGGCGTGGCGATCCCCGCTGTGACCGCCGTCCGTGCCGTCGTTCGCCTCGGTCTCGATGCGCGTCCCGTCGATCTGGCGGACCCCGAGAACGTCACCTGGATGCGAGCCTGCATTTGGCCCGGCGATCGCGGCCGACTCGAGCGTCTCGAAGTGGGCCTTCGCGCCTTTTACGACGCTGCACGCGAGGGCGCGGCGCCGGTGCTGGAGCAAGCGGACGTGACGGCTTTTGCGGCGCGCGTGGCTCGCCTCGCCGTCGCCCATTCCGACGCCTTGGTTCTCGTGTACCAAACGGTTCTTCGGGACTACCTTTCTCCCGAATTGCGCCGCGCGCACCACGCGGCGATGTACGAATGGCTCGGCGCATTCGCGCCCGGTCGCGGCGTGTGGGTCGAGTTGGAGAGCAGGTCGACCGACGCCGAGCACCCCGAGCCGGCCGCCCTCACGGCGCACGCTCGCTGCCCAGAGGGGCAAGTGCGCGCGTTCGAAATCGCGCGCACCTTGCACCACCCCATCGAGGTCAAACCGATGGCCGAAGCGGTGCGCGAGCTCGAGCGCGCGCTGCGATCGCGTTGACCGCCGCTTCGAGAACGCCGCAGGGTGGAATCGCGCGCCAACGCGCGAAGGTGGAAGACTTGGTCGCAAGGGTGCTAAACCCTCGAACGTGCGGACCCGTGCTCTCGGCGAAACCGGCATTACCATTTCCGAGCTCACCCTCGGTACCTGGGGGCTATCGGGCGAGGCCTATGGTCCCATCGACGCGACCGAACGCGATGGCGTGATCGATCGCGCGCTCGAGCTCGGCATCACCTCCTTCGAAACCGCCGACGTCTACGGTCGCGGAGCGATCGAACGGTGCCTCGGCGAGCGGCTCGCCGGCAAGGCGGTCCGCGTCATCACCAAAGTCGGGACGCAGCGCCCCGAGACGCCGTCGATGGCGCCGGCGTACGAGCAATCGTACAAACGTTTCGAGCGCGACTACCTGCGCGAAGCCGTGGCGCGTTCCCAGGAGCGATTGCGCAAGGACAAGATCGACGTCGTTCTTTTGCACAACCCCAGCCTCGCCACGATTTCCCGCGGCGATGCGACGGCCGCGCTCGAAGAGCTGAAGGCGAGCGGCGCCATCGCCGCCTGGGGCGTCAGCGCGGGCGACGCGGCCGTCGCGCGGGCCGCGCTCGGCCAGCGCGCGGAAGTGATCGAGCTTGCCTATAACCTCTTCTTTTCGCGCGATCTCCACGATTTGGCCGCGGATCTCGCGGACGGCAAAGCCGGCGTGCTCGCGCGTTCGGTCCTCTCTTATGGGCTTCTCGCCGGCATGTTCGCGCCGGGGCGCACGTTCGACGGCGGCGATCATCGCGCCGATCGCTGGACGCGCGGCGAGCTGGAGACGCGTCTCAAGCAGCTCGATGCCGTGCGATGGCTCGTGCAAGGACCGGTGCTCACCATGCGCGCCGCTGCCGTGCGCTACGTGCTCGCTAACAGCGTCGTGTCGACCGCCGTCCTTGGACCGAAGAACGTG
>DATHEQ010000144.1:0-13585 GCA_035318505.1 Polyangiaceae bacterium
GTTCGCCAGCACGGTCCTCGTCACCCACTGGCTCTCCGTCGACTCGCAAGACGGGCTCGCTATCGCGTTACGACGCGTCATTGCCGGGGTTGGTTCGAACACGCTGGATATCGGGTTCAACTCAGGTGATCTCTGGGGTTAAGCGATCACCTCATAGCGAATCAAATGATCATTTGCTATCTCCTCTGGTCCTAGTGACTAATCGTGATAAAATTCACCATTGCTGTCGTGCCAGAATTTGTTGGTGCGGGTGCGTCGCGCGGTGGCACGTCACGTTTGCACGTAGCGCACTCGCCTTTTTGTTTTCGGCTGCGACCATGGCGACCGGCCAAAGATCGCGCGACAACAGGTTACGGCGGAGGGGTTTCTTGAGCAGTCAAAGGGGAGGGCAAGCTGCGCTCGCAATATAGTAGGCGCAGCTTCCCTCCTTTTTTTCTACGCGGCCATTAAACCAGTCGACTCAGTACGGCGAGCAACACGCCTTTGCACACTGGATTTGTGCTCGCCTACACCCCGCCATGCACTGCTGACCCGCAGGGAGCGGAGGACACTCCTCCGTGCAAGGCGGGTCGTAACAACCGCACAAATCCCCCGAACACCATGCTTGCTGCACCTCCGAAGTGGATGGGGTTTGGTCGTCGGTAACATCGGTTGCTGCGCCGCCACAACCTGCGAAGAGTGCAGCGGTGAAAAGCACACAGAGCAATCGTGACATGGTTACCTCCAGTCCCTAGACGCGGCTTGCGCGAAATCTTGTAAAAGGAAAATCCGCGTTACATGGTCGAGTGTCGACAATGGCATCGGCACGCGGGTGAACCGGTCGCCCACGGCACTGCAATGCTGCAGCGAGCCGTTCGCTGCATTGGCTCGGGGGTCGTGGGGATGCGACAATGAATCGACGCCGCTGGTTAAGCGGCGCTGACACACATGTAGCTCTTGCGCTCGGATATGAATCTCCCGTCGCGACTGAGGTTTCCGACCGGTCATCGCGTGCGCTCTTCCCCGCATGCGCAACGTCGAACGCTCGGTCAGTCGCACGTCGTCGACCCTCAGGTCCTCGCGCCGGTGCTCGCACGCTTCTTCGGCGAATGCTCCGCTGCCCTTCGAGGTGTGCGATCTCCCCTTTGGGTGCCACTCACCCAGAGCGCCCACGCGATCAAAACCAACTGAAACGGAAGACGTCCCCAACGCGCGAGCGGCGTCGGCTGCGAAAGCGATGGGGGGAGACCACGGATCTCGACGTTTGCAACCGCCATGTAGATATTTGCCGGGAACACCGCCAGATAAAGGGCGACCAATCCCCATCCGGCCAGGCGTCGAGTCCGCTCCGGAATGAGCGCGAGACCGAGGCTGATTTCGAACACACCCGAGAGCCAAACCAGGCCATGCGGCCAAGGTAGGCCGGGCGGCACGATCTGCACGAACAGGTCGGCGCGTACGAAATGCAGGATGCCGATCCCGACCATGAACGCCGTCAACGCCCAACGTAGCGACATTCGAGCCGACATCCTGGGGACCGTACGCGTGGCCAGGGGTGACGACAAGTCCTGTGCGAAGACGCGGGGTAGCCGCCCGACGGGTTCATCGCCATGTTTAGCTTGCAGGTGACGCGTTGTAGAGACATACGATGGCTGGCGAGCGAAACCCTTTGACGTCTCTCGTCATCTTGTGCGCTGCTCGTTGCTCGTCCAGCAACGACGCGCCGAGCGCAGAAACCGACGCATCACTAGAGAGCGTGTGGCCCACATCCGCCGGCCCATGCATGATCGGCAAAAGCCTCTGCCCTTGCTTGAAAACGCGACTAGGCGGCTCTCACTGCACGAGCCACAGCGAAGTCTCGCAAACCCCCGGCAGACGAGACCGCAACCGGCATGGACGTCGCCCTAGCCAATGCTTCCCGAAGGAAGCTCGTGTGCGATTGGATCCAGATGTGGATCAGCACGAAGGCCATATCGGTGTCGGAAGCAGAGCACCTTGGTTGCCCCGGTGCCCTAAGTAATCCCCAAACATTAACGGGACCAAAGGCGCAAAAGCTCATCGCCTGCCGGCGCCGACTCGATCGCGCCCGGCGTGCGCGAAAACCGCGGAGCGGCGGCTGGGTGATGATGGCCGTCGCGCATGACGTAGACGCCGCGCTCCCTCAAGTGCGGGTGCTCGAACGACTCTTCCAGCGTCAGGACGGGAGCAAAACATGCGTCGGTGCCTTCGAGCAGCGTGCACCATTCGTCTCGAGTCTTCTCCGCGAAGATCGCGGCGAGTTGTTCGCTTCTTTGGCGCCACGTTGTCGGGTCGTTCTGATCCGACCGCCAGCGCTCATCGCCCGAGATTCGACTCAAGAGCTCGGCATAGAATTTCGGCTCGATCGCACCGACGGCGATCTCTTTTCCATCCGCGCACCGGTAGCTTCGATAGAAAGGCGCGGCGCCGCCCAGCAAGTTCTCGTCTCGTTCCATGGAAATAGCGCTACTTGGTACCAGGCCCGAAAAAAAGGTCATGAGGGATGCGACGCCATCGACGATGGCCGCATCAACGACCTGTCCTTTCCCGGACCTTTCCCGCTCCCACAACGCCGCCGCGATACCGAACGCCAGGAACATCGAGCCGCCGCCGAAATCACCGACGAGATTCAACGGAGGTTGTGCCGGCTCCCCCGTTCGGCCCATGGCCGCAAGAGCGCCAGTCATCGCGATGTAATTGATGTCGTGGCCCGCGGTATGCGAAAGAGGACCGGTTTGGCCCCAGCCCGTCATTCTTCCGTAAATGAGCCGGGGGTTACGCGCCATCATCACCAGAGGGCCAAGCCCTAGCCGCTCCATCACGCCCGGCCGGTTTCCTTCGATGACGACGTCGACCATTTCGACAATGTCGAGGCATCGATCTCGCCCTTCGTCGGTACGGATATCGATCGTCATCGCGCTGACCGCCGAATCGACGACTGGATTCGGATATCCATTGCCTCCCGGCCGGTTGATACGAAGCACCTCCGCCCCGAGATTCGCCAGAAGCATCGCGGCGTGCGGTCCCGGTCCAATGCCTGCAAACTCAAATACGCGAAGTCCTAACAGAGGTCCGCTTCTCATGGTCTCGGATCCGTTCGAACAGCGTGGCCATTCGTAAAGCCTGGCGCCGTCGCCCGCGCAGCCTACGTCGGAAAAGGCGCGACGCGTAAGATAGTTCGTCAGTCATATGGCCGCCGGCAGCAAATTGTTGGCCTTGACCAAACCTACCCGGCAAGACTCCAAGATCGTAGCTTGAAAACAGCCTGTCTCGGTCGACTTCGGTGCCGCGCCGCTACCCGGCTTCGGCTAACCAGTTGACGAAATCGGTGTGACGATCGAAGAGCCCACCCCACCAGGGGACGCTCGAGCTGGAAGGGCGAGGGTGGACATGAATTTTCCGAGAACGCTGTCGCCAGGGATGTCTTTTCTCGTGCTTGTTTGCATCTTGGTGTTGTCGACACAGACCGTCCTTGCCAACAACAAGAGCGTCCTTGGCTATTGGAAGCACCTCGATAAGGACACCGGTCAAACCCAGAGCATCTTCCAGCTCTTCGAGGACAAAGGCAAATTGGTCGGTCGCATCGAAAAGGTTTTTCCGATGCCCGGCAAAAGCGCCCAGACGATTTGCAGCGCGTGTGCCGGAGCGCAGAAGAACAAGCCGGTTGTCGGCATGATCTTCTTCTGGAACTTCGCGCGCGCTCAAGCTGCCGAGGGCAAATGGGTCGACGGCAAGATTCTCAATGCCGAGGACGGCAAAATTTACGACGCCGAAGCGGAGCTCTCCGAGGATGGTAAGACGCTCAAAGTGTTCGGCTACATTCGCGTTTTGTTCAAAATCGGCGGCTCGAGCGTGTGGCAGAGGCCCACCGCCGCCGAGCTTCAAGGTCTCTGACACCGTGTGTTCGATGGAATGGTGCCAACCATGACGACGGTCAGAACCTTGTTTGCAATCGGTAGTGTCGTCATTTCGAGCGCGGCAGGCTGCGGCGAGCCAGGCATCGTCGAAGTGAACCGCATCATGGCGGGCGATGGCGGTACGGCATCCGACGCTCAAGACTCGGCAGACAATGGAGGATCGCCAGACCCGGGCCCCTGTCCGTCTGGTTACAATTGTATGGATCTCAGCTCGCTGGGGGCCACGGCGACAGATCAGGACGGCAAACCAGTCACCCATAGCTGCTCCAATGGAGCGCTCGCCGCCTGCGACGACGCCAACCCTGCAGCCAGCTGCGCACAGCTTACGGCGCCGATCTGTGCGCACGTCCGCGTCGCGGGGATGGACTTCGTCTCTTGCGGACAGCGTTGCGGGCCCTGACTCAGTCTTCATGAATCGGATTGGAGGCACGTTGATCAGAAGTGGTCGTTTACTCGTGGCGACGTGGGTGTTGCTTGCCGCCGACACGGCTTTCGCAAGCACCGAGATCAATGGTCTCTTCGATGCGCGGTCCGCGGGTATGGGCGGAACTGGCGCGGCCTTTCTCGACTCAGCCGCTGCCATCCCTACCAATCCGGCGTTGCTTGACCAGATCGGTCAATTGACGCTGACCGCGAACGCCTTTCTAATCACCGCTCAACCCATAGCGCCATACACGGTAAGCCACCTCGACGCGGCCGGTCAACGCTATCAAAACTACGAAACGATCCGGTCTCCTGCGACGACGGCCGTGCTGCCTTTCGTGGGCGGCGCGTATCGGGTGCTCGATAGGCTCGTCGTCGGCATTGCCGCCTATCCAACCATCGGCCAAGGCACGAGCGCAAGGTATCGCCCGGCCCCCGATGAGTTTCCACAGATCGAACTCTCGAACAAGGCGTCCATGGGATTGTTCGAGATCGGAACGGCAGCATCGGTGCGCGTGCTCGACAACTTGTCCGTGGCACTGATGTGGCGTGTCAGCCACATGAGCCAGGACGTGTCCACTCCGGTGCCGGGAGGTCCGCCCATAGGAACCCTTCTCGATAGCTCGCAGAATCCAATTTACGCCAATATCGATGTGAAGGGCTTCAACTTCGCGGGACTGCAAGCTGGCGTGTTTTATAAACCCCTGTCGAACTTGCGGCTCGGGTTGACCTATCGCAACAAGGTCGTGGCTGAAGGCACGGGGACTACGACGACCAAGAATCCCGTGAGCGGCGAGCCACTCGTGATCGACACGCGCACGAACTTCACGAGTCCGCACACCGTTCGCGCCGGCGTCGCATTGTCTGTTCTCGAGGACAAGTTGCTGCTCGCCGTGGATTTCAAGTACCTCATGTACGCGGAAGCCTGGAAGGAGACCGAAACCTTGACGACCCGGAACGGGACGACGTCGTCGAACGTGACACCCACGTATTGGAAGGATGCCTACAATATTCAACTTGGCGCGGAGTTTAAGGCGGGCGAGATGTTCCGGCCGAGAGCTGGGTATGTCATGGCGACGTCAGCCACGAATGCAGCTTACGCGCAGCAATTGATGGCGCCGCCCGGGGTTTCACACCTCGTGAGCGCCGGCCTCGGGATCAAGATTGTCGACCGGGTGAACGTAGACTTTGCCGCCGCCTATGTCGTCTTGCAAAGCCGAGTGGAGACGGCGACGCCGTACAATGCTGGGGTTGGTATTTACGGATCTCATGCGGGTGAATTCTCATTGTCCTGCACCTATCACATGTAGCCATGACTGTTCTGTCACCGATGTTCTGTAACCGCCTATGAGGCTTTGCGATGACGACAACCGACAACGGCGTCTACTACGACCCGTACGATTTCAAGATCGACACCGACCCCTATCCGATCTGGAAGCGAATGCGGGAGGAGCAGCCCCTCTACTACAATGCGAAGCACGACTTCTTCGCCTTGAGTCGTTTCGAGGACGTCGAACGCTGCTCCAAGGACTGGCGTCGGTACAGCTCCGCCAAAGGAACCCTGCTCGAGCTGATCAAGTCGGGGATGGCGATGCCCCCCGGTACGATCATCTTCGACGATCCACCCCGGCATGATCTCTACCGCGGGCTCTTGACGGGCATTTTCTCGCCGAGGAAGATCGCGTCGCTCGAGCCCAAAGTGCGGGAGTACTGCGCTCGCAGCCTGGACCACCTGGTCGGAAGCGGCGGATTCGACTTCATCGCCGACCTTGGCGCGCAAGTGCCTATGCGCACAATCGGAATGTTGCTTGGCATTCCGGAAAAGGACCAAGAAGCGATCCGCGACCAAATCGACCAAGGGCTGCGACTGGAAGAGAGTGGGCCATCGCCGGCCGATATGTATGCGCGCCTGGTCGAGAACCAGACCGGCGTCTTCGCCGAGTACATCGAGTGGCGCGCCAAGCACCCGTCCGATGACGTCATGACCGAGCTGCTGCGAGCCGAGTTCGAGGACGCGAACGGCGAGCGGCGTCGTCTCACCCGCGAGGAGGTGCTCGGCTATGTGAATCTGCTTGCCGCCGCGGGCAACGAGACGACAACGCGGCTCATTGGATGGGCCGGTAAGGTCCTGGCCGAGCATCCCGATCAGCGACGGGAGCTGGCCAAGGCTCCCAGCCTCGTTGTCGACGCGATCGAAGAGCTGCTGCGGTACGAGTCGCCATCGCCGGTCCAGGCGCGCTACGTCACCGAGGACGTCGAGCATCACGGTCAGACGGTTCGCGCCGGCAGTATCATGCTCCTGCTGACGGCCTCGGCGAACCGTGACGAGCGCCGGTTCGAGCACGCCGACCGGTTCGACATCCACCGCAAGATGGATGGCCACCTTGCCTTCGGCTATGGCATCCACTTCTGCCTGGGGGCGGCCTTGGCCCGCCTCGAGGGCCGCATCGTTCTCGAAGAAGTGCTCAAGCGCTTCCCGGAGTGGGAGGTGGATTGGGACCGCGCCATTCGTGCCCACACCTCGACAGTGCGCGGCTGGGAAAGCCTTCCCGTGAAGACGCGACGAGCCACGCAGTTGGTCAGCAGCTCTCTTTAACGGTGTTCGCAGACTCCGAGGCAATGAGCATGTCACTCTTCGATCCATTTGGATTCCGCGGCAAACGCGTCTTGGTCGTGGGCGGGGCTACCGGGATGGGCGCCGCAGTGGCCGAGGTCGTTCGAGACGCGGGCGCCGAAGTCGTCGTCATGGATCGCCAGAAGATTACCCTGACAGGCGTCAAGACGATTCCCATCGATCTCGCCGAGAAGGGCTCGGTCGACGTGGCCCTCAAAGAATGCGGTGGCAAGGTCAATGCCCTCTTCAGCTGCGCCGGCGTTGCGGACGGGACGCCCGGTATCGAAAGGATCAACTTCATCGGTCACCGCTACATGATCGATCGCATGCTCGCCGCCGACATGCTGCCGAAAGGCTCGGCGATCGGCTTCATCTCGTCGGCGGCGGGAATGGGTTGGGAGGCGCAGCTTCCACTTCTTCAGGAGTTCCTTGCGATCGAAGACTTCGACGCGGCGGTGGCTTGGGTGAAGGAACACAAGAAGGCCGACTACATGTGGAGCAAGCAAGCCATCTGCGCGTACGTGGCCCAGCAAGCTCTGCCCTTCTTGAAGCGCGGCGTGCGCATCAACGCCCTCCTACCCGGGCCGACCGACACGCCGCTCGCTCGCGCAAATGCCGACCGCTGGCTAGGGTTCGGGGCCGACTACCGGAAAGAGGCCGGGGTCGAGGTGTCCACCAGCATCGAGCAAGCGAGGCCGCTGGTCTTCTTGTGCAGTGACGCCGCCGCCGCCATCAGCGGCATTACGATGATCACGGACCTCGGTTACACGAGCTCGGCGATTGCCGAGTCGTTCCCATCCGCCAAGATGATGGTGAATTTTCTCCGCGGCGTCGGCGGCGCGGGCGCGGCTCCGCGACCCGAGCGAAGTAAGGCCGTCGCGACATCCTTGAAGCCCGAATCGCGGATGCTCATCGACGGCAAGTTGGTCCCCGCCGACAGCGGCGCGACGTTCGACAACGTGAACCCTGCGACCGAAGAGAAGATCGGTGAAGTCGCCGACGGTTCGCGCAACGACATGCAGCGAGCCATCGCTGCCGCCAGACGCGCGTTCGACAAGACGGATTGGTCTACCAATCGAGAGCTTCGCAAACACTGTCTGACACAACTCCAGCAGGCGCTCGAAGCCGAACGCGAAGAGTTGCGCGAGCAGCTGATCCTCGAGGCCGGTTGCCCGCGAATGACGACCACCCGGCAGCAGCTCGACGTGCCGCTCGCAACGGCGCTCCGGTACCCGATCGAGTTGATGGACAAGTTCGCCTGGGAAACCGAGGTGCCCGGCGGCAAGGGCAACGGTGGCGAACCCAATACACGCCGCATCTGGAAAGAGGCCGTCGGCGTCGTGGGCGCGATTGTTCCGTGGAACTTCCCGTTCGAAGTCACGATCAACAAGCTCGCTCAGGCGCTGGCGACCGGTAACACCGTCGTGCTCAAGCCTGCGCCCGACACACCGTGGAACGCCACGCTGCTCGGCCGGCTAATCGCCGAGAAGACGGATTTCCCGCCGGGCGTCATCAACATCGTCACATCTTCGGACCACCTCCTCGGCGAGTCGCTGACGCTCTCGCCGCACGTCGACATGATCTCGTTCACGGGATCCACTGCGATCGGGCAGCGCATCGCCGAGAAAGGCGCTGCCACGTTCAAGCGCATCTTCCTCGAGCTCGGGGGCAAGTCGGCCAACATCGTGCTCGACGACGCCAACTTCGACAGCGCGCTGATGGGAGGGCTCGCCGTCTGCTTCCATGCCGGTCAGGGCTGCGGCATCCCGACGCGCATGCTGGTACCCCGCGCCCGCTACAACGAGGCCGCCGAAAAGCTCGTGGGAATTCTCAAGATGGCGCCGTACGGCGATCCGCAGCGACCCGACGTGATGATGGGGCCTCTCATCTCCGCCAAGCAACGCGATCGCGTCCTCGGCTACATCGACAAGGGTGTCTCCGAAGGTGCGAAGCTCGCGCTCGGCGGAGGTCGGCCACAGCAGTTTTCCAAAGGCTACTACGTCGAGCCGACGCTCTTCATCAACGTCGACAACAACATGACGATCGCCCAGGAAGAGATCTTCGGGCCGGTGTTGGTTTTGATCGGTTTCGACGACGACGACGACGCGGTTCGGATCGCCAACGACAGCCGCTATGGGCTCGCGGGCAGCGTGAACTCCGGATCGCTCGAGCGAGGGCAAGCTGTCGCGCGCCGAATCCGGGCTGGCATGGTCGCCGTCAACGGCGGTGCACCGCACGGAGCCGACATGCCCTTCGGTGGCTACAAACACAGCGGGGTCGGCCGGCAGAACGGTGTGGCCGGCTTGGAGCAGTACCTAGAGACGAAGTCCGTCGCTTGGCCGTCCCCCGCGTCAGCTCGACCCAACCCGTAGATCGCGTATTCGCAACCACACAGCTATCAGGAGGTAAGTCGAATGGCGGAAAAGCAGAGCGAGCTCGCGAGCGCAGCGCGCCGCTATTGGAGCGATGAGGGCTATTCGCCCGGTGGCCTCATCCGCGAAGTGGACTACGCCAAGAACTCGAAGGGTCTGCGCCCGGAGCTCAAGGGCATCAAGATCGTCGATTGCGACACGCACATCACCGAGGCGCCCGATCTATTCACCTCGCGTGCTCCCGCAAAATACAAGGACAAGGTTCCCCACGTCCGGCGCGTGAACGGCGTTGACCGCTGGTTCGTGGGGGATCGCAATTTCGGTTCGCTCGGCGGCAATGTCATCCGCACCGACAACAACAAGCTGCTCGGCCGTCTCGCCTTCCCGACGATCGACGAGGGCCATCTCGGTGCGTACGACACCAAGGCCCGCTTGAAGGCAATGGACGACATGGGCGTCTACGCCCAGATCTGCTATCAAAATTCGGGCGTCACGCAGCCGGGGTCACTCATGTCGCTTGGCGATAACGAGCTCGCCTTGACGATCATCAAGCTTTACAACGATGCCTGCGGGGAGCGTCAAAAGGAGTCCGGCCAGCGTCTCTTCACCCTCGGCCACCTGCCGCTTTGGGACAAAGTCGCCATGGAAGTCGAGGCCAAGCGCTGCCTCGACATGGGCATCAAGGGTTTCGTGCTCCCGGACACGCCCGAGCGCCTGAAAATCGTTCCATCCTATCTCGACGACTACTGGACGCCGCTCCTGGAGATGTGCGCGGACAGCGGCACCCCGATCAACTTTCATTTGAACACGTCGATCGATCCCAACATGCTGGCCTGGGAGGGCTTCGCGTTCGAGCAGACCTTGGCCGTCGTCGCCACGATGTTCTCTATCGCCAATGCAGCGACGCTCGGCAATTGGATGGTCAGCGGGCGGCTCGATCGACATCCGAAACTGAAGATCGGATTGATCGAAAGCGGCATGGGCTGGGTGCCTTTCGCGCTCGAAGCTCTCGAGCATCAATTCGACGAAATGCTTCCGAGCAAGTCGAAGATCCTGAAGCGCCGGCCATGGGAGTATTTTCGCGATCAGTTTTGGGTGACCTTCTGGTTCGAGAAGATTGCGCCCACGAAGCTCCTCGACGTCCTCGGCGTGGACAAGGTGCTGTTCGAAACGGACTTTCCCCACCCCACCTCGCTGTATCCGGGTGTCCAAGATCACATCATGGAGACGCTTGGCGGGTACACCCATGACGTGCGCAAGAAGGTCCTCGAGACCAATGCAGTCAACCTCTACAAGCTGCCGTTCTGACAGTCGTTGGAGCACTGAATGACGGATCCCGCAGCAACCACCCCAGCCCGCCTTCTACACGAACCCATCAAGGCCAACATTGGCAGTCGCGTGCGGAGTAGCAAGAAAGCGCTGCTCGGCGGCGAGATGGGCGCTCAGATTCGCAGTCTCCTCGAGCAGCGCGGCGTGCTCGTCTTTCCGGAGATCCACTTCAGCGACGAAGAGCAGATCGCGTTCACGAAGACGCTCGGCACTTTTCAGCCTGAGCCGCGCAGCGGCGACATCTTCAAGGTCACGCTCGATACGAAGGAAAATTCCAGCGCCGAGTATCTCAAGGGATCGCTCTACTGGCATCTCGACGGCACGATGAACGACGTCCCCATCCTCGCCTCGCTCCTCTCGAGTAAAAAGCTCGCCAGCTGGGGCGGCAACACAGGCTTTTGTAGCACCTATGCCGCGTATGAAGCCCTGCCGGAAGAGCAGAAGATCGAGCTCGATGGGCTCCGCGTGATGCATTCGGTCTGGGCTTCCCTGTTCTATTACGACCCCGAACCGAGTCTCGCCAAGCTGAAGGGTATGCTAGCGATCGGCGAGCGCGAACTGCCGCTGGTATGGAAGCATCGTTCGGGCCGAAAATCGCTGATCCTCGGCTGTACGGCGCAGCGCGTGTTGGGCGTGAGTGCGGCGAAGAGCGCCGAGATCCTCGTCGGTCAGCGTGAATGGGCCACGAGCGAGCAGTTCTCTTACAGCCACCCATGGTCGGTCGGCGACCTCGTGATGTGGGACAACACCGGGACATTGCATCGCGCCGAACAATACGATCTCGCCAGCGGTCGCATGCTCCATCGCACGAAGCTGGCAGGCGAAGAACCTTTCGCGTGAGGTGAGCTTGGAATCCGTAATCTGTCTTGCTCGGCCGTGCGTCGACGGGGCGCTCTCGGCGCTCGACGTGAGTCGGCTCGCCGTCGCTGCCTTCCTCGCCATACTCTTTTTGCAGTCGGGTATCGACAAGATCGTCGACCGCAAAGGCAACGTAGCGTGGCTGATGGGCCATTTTGCGAAATCGCCGCTCGCCTCGCTCGTCATCCCGATGCTGGCGATTGTCACGGCGACCGAGCTCCCCGCCGGCGCGTTCTCGGCGTTGGGTCCGTGATGTTGCCCCTCACCGGAAACCGTACTTTCGCGGCGCTCGGCGCGCTGCTTTCGATCGCGGCGATCCTGATGCTTTTCTTCGGCCAACGCCTGGCCAAGGACTACGCGGGCGCCGCCGCCTTGGTGCCGTATTTCATCTTGGCCGGCGGCGGACTCGGTCTCCTCGCGACGCCCTAGATGCATGACGGCGCTCAAAGTCACCACGCTCGATCGCATGTGCGCCGAGGCCATGGCGCGCGATCCGGCCGAGCAGGCGATCGAGTTCGCTGACGAATGGGTGTGCTGGGGCCAGATTCGACACGTTGCCGACCGCGTAAGCGCATTGCTGGAGCTCTGCTCGGTCCACCGTCAGGCGCCTGTCGTCTTCGTGCCGCGCAACCGCCCTTCCGCGGTCGCGGCGTTTCTGGGGATACTGGCCGCGGCCCGCACGGTCCGCATGGTCTATGCGTTTCAATCGGCCGTGGCCATCGCGCGCGATCTGGCGCTACTCGAGCCGGCGGTCGTGATCGCGGCCGCCGAGGATTTCTCGCCCGAAGTGCGGGCCGCACTGCGCGCCTGCGGCGCTGCCGCGATTGCGCTCACCGCGATGGACGCAGCACGGGTCGACGGGCTCGAGCACGCCCGAGAACACGGGCTGGCCGAAGGGCTGACGCAGCCACAAATCGAAATCTTGACGAGCGGAACGACGGGACCACCCAAGCGCTTTGCCCTGACGCACGACATGGTCGCGCGCCACGTCGTCAGCGCGGACAAAAACTATAGGGCTGCGGATACGGATTACTCCCGAATGCCGCCAGCGTTTCTCTATTACCCGCTCGGCAATATTTCGGGCGTTTCGAGCGTGCTGCCCACGTTGCTGCGCGGGCACCGCGTCGTGCTGGCGGAGCGGTTCAGCTTGGAGGCGTGGCGAAACTTTCTGCGCAGGCACCGGCCGGAGCGCACGAGTCTACCGCCGGCGGGCTTCCAGATGGTGCTCGACGCCGATGTGCCGCTCGAAGAGCTCGCCGCGCTGCGCAGCATTGCGAGCGGAGCGGCCCCGCTGGATCCAAGCGTCCAGCGCGCGTTTTCGGCCCGATACAAAGTGCCGATTTTGCTTTCGTACGGCGCGACCGAGTTCGGCGGCCCGGTGACTTCCATGACGCCCGAGCTCTATGAGCAATGGGGCGACAGCAAGCTCGGCAGCGTCGGGCGGCCGATCGCCGGTGCCGAGCTGCGCGTGGTCGACCCCGAGACGGGCGAACCATTAGCGCACGGTCAGGAAGGGATTCTCGAAGTCGTCGCGCCGCGCATTGGCCCGGACTGGATCCGCACTTCCGATCTTGCCGCGATCGACGCCGATGGATTTCTCTTCCATCGCGGCCGCGCCGACGGCGCGATCATGCGCGGCGGTTTCAAATTGCTGCCGGAAACCATCGAGCGCGCCTTGCTCTTGCATCCGGCGGTGTCTTCGGTGTCGGTGGTGGGCCTCGCCGACGCGCGCCTTGGCCAAGTCCCGGTTGCAGCCGTGCAGATCAGGCCTGGCGCGCCTCAGCCTACGAGCAGCGAGCTCGAACGGCACTTGCGAGATCACGTCTACGCCACCCATATTCCGGTCGCCTGGCGCTTCGTGGACGATCTCCCACGCACGGCGTCGTTCAAGGTGGACACCGCGGCCGTTCGCAGCCTATTCGCGTCCCCAGACACCTGAGTAAGATTCGAAGAGCAGCGCTAAGCGTTGATCAGCTGTCTGCCAAGCGAAGCGCCGCGAGCTCACGCAGCGGCGCCGTCTTCACCTTGTTGGATCCGGTAAGTGCAAGATCCGACTCCTCTACGAACAGAACACG
>DATHEQ010000145.1:0-13065 GCA_035318505.1 Polyangiaceae bacterium
CCTGTCGTCCAGACTTTCGATCCATTCAGAACCCATTCGTCCCCATCGCGGACGGCACTCGTGAGCGCGCCAGCGACGTCGGACCCACAGCTCGGCTCGGAGAGGAACTGCATCCAGATCTCCTCGCCCTTCAAGATCGCGGGGACGTGCCTTCGCTTTTGCTCTTCGGTTCCGAATTCCAAGAGCACCGCCAAACACGGTGTGAACGTCGGCACCTGGACGCGCGTTGGATACGCATAACCGCGCAGCTCCGCGTTCAGCACCCGCTGATGCGCCGGCGTGAGCCCCTGTCCGCCGTACTCGTGAGCGACGCAAACCCCTGCTAAGCCTGCGTCGAAGAGCATCCGCTGAGCCGCGCGTTCGCGGGCGACCTCGGCCAGGTCGGCCTCATCGTTGTGATTGGCCCGCAGCGCGCTAGCGAACGTCCTTTTCGTCACCGGCTGCAGGTTGGCGCGGATGAAGACGCGGGCACGCTCGCGGAAGCTCTCGAGGCTTTCGACTTCGACGTTCACGACGCGACCTCCTTCTGGGCGACGAGATCAGCGAGACGACGACGATGCGCGTCGGGAGTTCCGTGAAGTACGCGTGCCAGCGTCACCCTGCGCAGGAAAAGGTGCAGGTCATGCTCGAACGTGACTCCGACTCCACCGTGCAGTTGCACGCATTCTTGGAGCAGCTCAGCGCCGTATTCGCCGATATACGCCTTGGCCGCACTCACCAACTCGGCCGCGTCAGGCCTTCGCTCGACGACGGCGCGGGCGGCTTCGTCGCCGATGGCATGACTTGCCTGGAGCCAGGTCATCATGTGGGCGAATCGATGCTTCAGTGCCTGGTACGACGCGAGTGGTCGGCCGAACGAGTAGCGCTCGAATGCCCACTCGACCGTCATGTCGAACGCCCGCTGCATCGCTCCCAAGGCCTCCGCGTTGAGGATCACGACGGCGTGCTGGAGTTGCCGTTCGACGTCGGCGGCAGCCTCGCCGACACGACCGACCACGGACGCGACGGGGACGCGAACGTTGTCGAACTTGACGACCGAGAACCGCTTCGTGAGATCGACGCCGCGCATGGGAATGAGCGAGATGCCCTCCGTATCGGTTGGAACGATCACCTGCGTGAGTCCCTCGGCGGTTCGACCGGTGACGAGCAAGTGGCTGGCCTCGTTGGCGGATTCCACCGGTCGCTTCACGCCGCTCAGCACGAGCCGGTCTCCTTGCAGGTCGATATTGAACGCCATGCTGCCCAAGCCATCGCTCGGCGGAGGCTCAGAAAAGCACCACGTGCCGATGGACGTCCCATTCAGCAGCCCGGCGATCAGATCCTTGTGGGTGCCGGCCGCGCTCAGCGCGCCGGCGACCACGTTGGTCGAGACCAGCGGTCCAGGCGCGGCGTGCCGGCCGAACTCGTAGGCGACCAGCGTCAATTCCACGAGCCCGCTGCTCGAGCTCGAAACCCCACCATCGTCTTCGGAGACGAGGAGCGACGTCCAGCCTAGCTCGGCACCGCGGCGCCAATAGTCGCGCGCAAAGCCCGCAGGATTGTCCCGGAGACGGCGTAACTCCGCGACCTCCGCATTGGCGTCCAAGAACCTCGCGGTCGTCTCGCGAAGGAGCTCCTGTTCCGAACTCAACTCCAACAGCATGCGCCGAAGCTAACCCTTGTTCGTCGGAGTCATCAATAGGCGAAAAAGGGCGACTATGTGCAGGAAAGGGCGACGCCAGGGCACTGTGATCCACGGCGTGAATGATCACATCGACGAGGCGACCTGGCGCTGTATAAAGGCACCTATCACGTAAGAGTTTTTTGGGAGCGCCATGACGAAGATTGAATTCGAGTATTCCCACGCCGCGATCCTGGTATCGAATATCGAACGCTCCGCGGACTTCTACGAACGCGCCGTCGGCTGGGAGCGGGAGTTCGGCGGGAGTTATGATGACTCGCTCGGGCGTGCCAATGGCTACGGTGGTCCGGGGCGCATCCTGATGGGCAAGATGGGCGGCGTGCGGCTGCAGCTCGTAGAGATGCAGGTCTCGCTCGAGCCGAAGCGACTGCCTCGCCACTTCGGCATCTTCTTGTGTTCGGTGAGCGTGCGCGACTTGACGCCTGTGCGGGCAAGGCTCGCGACCGAAGGCATCCCGATCACGCGTGAGCTGGATGTCGGCCGCGTTCGATTGCTGCTGGTGACGGACCCCGACGGACAGGAAATCGGCATCATCGGACCGCGGGGCCAGGAGCAAGCACAATGAGCCAGGAGCCCAAGGTGCCGCCCTACCGCATCGGATTCGTGGGCGTCGGACGCATGGGCGCGGCCATGTTGCAGTGTGTGCTCGACGCCGGCTACCGAGCGACGCTCTGCGATCCATCCGAGCAGGCGACGGCTCCCTTTGTCGCTGCACTGCCCGATCGCGTTGGCGTGGCGCCTACGCCGCGCGATACGGCAGAGATCGCGGATGTGACCGAAGTCGTGGTCAATACGAACGAGCAGGTGTTGGAAGCCTGCTTGGGTTCGGATGGAGTGCTTGCGGGCGCGCGGCCGGGGAGCATCGTGCTCGTCCACTCCACCATCTCTCACGACACGTTGCACCGCCTCGGTGACGCTGCTCTGAAGCGCGGCGTGCACCTGCTGGACGCCATGGTGAGCGGCGCGCGTGGTCATCTGAGCGTGGGCAACCTGGCCGTGATGGTAGGTGGCGACGGCGAGGCATTTGCTCGAGCCAAGCCGGTCATGGACACTTACGGGGGCCTGGTGCTGCACCTCGGGCCGCGCGGTTCGGGCCTAGACGCCAAGCTGGCCATCAACTTGTTGCGCTACCTGTGCATGGCCGCAGGCCAGGAAGCGACGCGTCTTGCCGAGAGCGCGGGGGTGGGCGATGCGATGGCCCAGCTCGTCGCTCACACCGAAGCCAACCGCTACGTGGGCAACGCGGCGAGGCTCCGTATGTTGGAGTCCAGCCCGCTAAGGCAACGGCAAAAAGACGCCGAGGTGACCCAGAAGGATCTGCGCGCAGCGATCGCGCGCGCCGACGGCATCGGTATCCGGCTGCCCAGCGCCGAGCTCGCGGTGGGTTTGATGCACGGCTTGTGGGGGGCCGAGCCGCTCTAGGAACTTCTCGCGCTAACGACGTCGGCCAACTTCACACCCGATGTTGGTTGATCAAAGGGCGTTTCTCGATAAGCGCTCGGCGTCCGCCCTGTCCAGCGTTTGAACGCTCGATGGAAGGTGCTGGTGTCCGCGAAGCCCATTTCGTACGCAGTCTCCTTGATCGTGAGCCGCCCGTTGCGAAGATGTTGCTTGGCCACGATCGCGAGCGCTTCCTTCGCGATTGTCTTATATGAGCTTGCCTCGGACACGAGGCGCCGTCGAAGCGAGCGCTTGCTCAGCCCGAGAACGCGCGCGACACGACTCATATCGGGTTGGTGCGCTTGTGCTTGCTCGACCAAAAGATCGCGCACGCGCAACGTGAACGGCGTGTGCTGCGTCAGTCGCAGAATGCGCCGCTCCGCGATCGCGCGCAGCGCTTCATGCACGTCCTCGTCCTTGTGCAACGACGCCGTGTTCATCAGGGCGCGGTCGAACACGATGCAGGTGAACGATTGCTCGAAGCGCGGTGCGAGCTCGAATGCGCGCGTGTACTCGCCGTGGTACGTCGGCATGGCGTAGTCGAAGCTCACGGCGTCGAATCGAGCCTGAGCACAGTACGAGCGAATGAGCCGGAAGAGGCCCAACACCAGCATCTCCGACGCGAAGCGCTGCATGCGCAAAGACGCACAGCTGAGGCGCGAGCACTGCACAGTCACCTTGTCGGCGCGTTCGGAGACTCGGAAGCTCGGCTGATCGCTCAAGAGGCGATGGAACCTGTGAAGCGACTCCAACCCCTGACGTAACGTGGCCGCGTGAGCCGCAAGGTGTGAGACCGGATTGAACGTGGTGCCGCACAACCGCTCGCTCCAGTGAAGACCGAACGCCGGATCGCCCGTCAGGTCCAACGCAAGCTCGCATAGGCGGTACACCGACGAGCGGGGAACGCTGGTATCCTCGCAGTCGAGCGCCGCGGGGTCGAGCTCTGCAGAGCGCAACAGTTCCACCCGCGAGACGCCCACCTGCTCCACGGCCTCGACGAGCCCGCGCACAATCCGCATCGACATTGAGGATTCTTGAGCGTCGAATTGCCGGGCGGGAGGGGTCTGCATACCTCCGTGCGTGTCTGGCTGTCGGTGGGACGGCTTGGTTAAAAGTGACAACCCACGCGAAGCGGAACGAGGGGGCGTTAGATCGGGCTGAACCTCACGCGGCTTGCGGATAGAATGCACCGGCCCGTCTCCATTCGGTCAATAGCGTCCAATATTTGGTGCGCGCGCCAACGTCCTGCTCGCCCCAACAGCCTACACAGGCCCGTTCACAAAGCAACTCGAACGTTGTGATGTCGGGCGCGTATGCTTAGTCTGCAATCGAATGAAAATGATGCCCGAACACACCGAAGCCAAGCAGGTTCGCGGAGATCGCTTGGTCGCCAAAGTGCTCGAAGCCACCGTCGTGGAACTTTCGCGCTCGGGCCTAGAGAACATCTCCGTGGAAAGCGTCGCCGAGCGCGCCCAGGTCAACAAGACAACGATTTATCGACGGTGGCCAACCCCGGAGAAACTCGTTCGCGCGGCGCTCTTGCGCGTCGCCAGTGAGAACAGTGCCGTTCCCGACACGGGCAGCTTGCGTGCCGACCTGTCGAAGCTCATCAACTCGCTTCGCGGGGTCCTCGCGTCCCCCCCCACCCACGCACTCATTCGCATGCACTTGGGCGGCGCCATTCACGGCGACTTGGCAACGCTCTCACTCACTATCCGGCAGCAGAAAGACGAGCAATTGAAGGCGATCTTCGTTCGGGCCGTCAAGCGCGGCGAGCTGCCGCCCGGCACGGATATCGATCTGCTCTACGACACGATCGTGGGGGCTTTTTTCAACTTGGCTGTTTTTCGGCGCGAGCCCGCAAGCAAGGCGCGGATGGAGCAGGCCGTCGATCTCATTCTCGTCGGTGCGGAGAACACGACCCGCCCAGCGAAGAGAACCGCAAGCCAGTTACGAAAAGGTAAGCGGTAACGTGGACGCACCGCGTCCCTTGGCCCACGCCGGCAAACGGTTTGGCCGCCCCCTACCATTGCGCCACCCTCGTGCCGTCCCGTAGGTTCGAACGTAGCCGGGCTCGGGATGCAGACGCGAACACGGGTGAGCGCCGCCCTTTGGCGTTCGAGTCGTCGGAGGAAGGTCCGCAATCGAACAGCAAAGGATTTAACCCATGCAGCGAGTCGTTTGCAGTCCCAAGTTGCTCTTGCCAGCATTCGTCCTTCTGCTTGCGTGCGGGTGCTCAACCGAAAAGGCGGATAAAAATACCGGATCGAATCCGACCATGGGAGCGGACGCGGCCACGCCCAAAGCGGACGGCGCGACCGTGCCCGTGACCGTCACGGGTCCGATCACCGGCGGCAGGGGCAAGCCGTTCTCGACTTCGATCGTGGATCTCGGTGCCAACGGTTATGGGGAGAGGGAGTTCTTTTACGAAGGCGACGCCATCGCCTACGCCCTGCAGGGCGAGATGACGATGGACGGGAAATGGACGCTCCTGGAAACGAGCAAAGAGAGCTACAAATCCCGCATGATCGTGCGCCGGCCCACGGACGCCGCCAAGTTCAATGGGACAGTCGTCGTCGAATGGCTCAACGTGAGCGGTGGTGCCGACGGCGATCCGGGTTTCATGTACAACTGGCAAGAAATCCTGCGCGAAGGGTACGTGTGGGTCGGGGTTTCGGCGCAAGCGACTGGCATCGAGGGCGGCGGCTTTTCCGTGCTGCCCAATCCGCCACCCCCGCTCAAAGTGCATGACCCGGAGCGCTACGGCTCGCTGCGGCATCCGGGCGACGCATATTCCTTCGACATCTATACGCGTGCGGCCCAGGTCGTTCGTGGCGCCAGCGGCGTCGATGTGCTCGATGGACTCGAGCCCAAGCGCTTGATCGCCTACGGGGAGTCTCAGTCGGCGATGCGCCTGGTCTCCTACGTCAACGGCGTGCATCCGTCGGTCAAGGCATTCGACGGCTTCTTTATCCACAGCCGCAGCGTCAGCGGGGTGCCGTTCACCAATGACGCCATGCTGTCGCTCGGCGGACCACCGGTTTTCATCCGCGACGACATCGAGGCGTTTGTATTTCAATTTCAAACGGAAACCGACGTGCTCGGATTGCTCGGATACTTGCGGGCGCGGCAGCCCGACAGCGATCGGCTTCGCACGTGGGAGGTGGCGGGCACTGCACACGCGGACGCGTACATCCAGGGTATCAACGGCGACGCAGGCTCTGCCCTAGCATGCGCCGACGTGAACGATGGTCCGCAGCATTTCGTGATCAAGGCGGCGCTGCATGCGCTCCATCTGTGGATGACCGACGGTACGGCGCCCGTAAAGGGCGACCTGCTGATGGGCAATGACGGCAGCCCCGCTACAGATGACAATGGGAACGTGCTCGGCGGAGTACGGACTCCGGACGTCGACGTTCCGATTGCGACGCTGAGCGGCCTGGCCCCTGCGGGCTCGAACATTCTATGCTCGTTGTTCGGCCACACCACGCCGTTCACGCCCGAGAAGTTGATCGAGCTGTACCCGACCCACGAGACCTATGTCATGAAGGTCAAGGACTCGGCGCGTAAGAGCGCGGCAGCAAAGTTCATCCTCGAGCCCGAAGAGCAAGCGATGGTCGCCGAAGCGGAGACCGCGCCGGTACCGAAGTGATGACTCGTCAAAATGCGCGTCGCGTTTGCACTGGGTCATAAAATCATGCATTTTCGCGATCGCTTTTGAACCTTGCGACGGTTAGGAGAAATAGACACAGCATGGACGGGACATTCACCGCGTTCGTCATCGACGACGAGGGAGGGAAAGCGCGCCCCACCTTCAAGCAGCTCACGCTGGCCGACCTGCCCGATCACGAAGTGCTGGTCGAGGTCGAGTTTTCCACGCTCAACTACAAAGACGGCCTGGTCGTCAGCGGCAATCGCAACAAGGTTGCGCGTAAGCTGCCGATCGTTGCGGGGATCGACTTGGCCGGCGCCGTCGTGGAGTCGCGTTCACCAGCTTGGCGCGCGGGCGACAAGGTCGTGGTCAATGGATTCGGCCTCTCCGAGACGCATTACGGCGGCTACTCGCGCTATGCGCGGGTGAAGCCGGAATGGCTGGTCCGCCTGCCCGCCGCGTTTAGTCCCCAACAAGCCATGGCCATCGGCACCGCGGGCTACACATCAGCGTTGTGCGTCGACGCGCTGGTCGACTTCGGGCTCACCAAGGACGCGGGCGAGGTGCTGGTCACGGGCGCTGCCGGCGGGGTCGGGTCGGTTGCCATCGCGCTGCTGGCAGCGGCGGGCTTCGACGTGGTCGCCTCGACTGGGCGACCCGAGACGCACGACTACCTGAAAACGCTGGGCGCGCGCTCGTTCGTCGATCGCGCGAGCTTGCAGGAGAAAGGTCCGCCACTGCAGAAAGAGCGCTGGGCAGGGGCGGTCGATGTCGTGGGCGGCGTAACCCTCGCCAATGTGCTGGCGCAGACCAGGTACGGACGGGGCGTTGCCGCTTGCGGTCTCACCGCGAGCGCCGATTTGTCGGCGACGGTGCTGCCGCACATCTTGCGCAGCGTGGCGCTTTTGGGCGTCGATTCGGTGATGGCACCGATGACGAAGCGCGAAAAGGCGTGGCAGCGACTTGCCCGCGATTTACCGGCGAAGAAGCTCGCCGACATGACTCGGGTAGAGCCCATGTCGAAGCTGGTCGAGCTCGCAGGATCGATCCTCGCCGGCCAGGTGCGCGGTCGGGTGGTGATCGACGTGAGGCGCTGATCAGCACGCGCTCAGCCGTTACACATCGTTACGATCTCACGAGGTCGGTGCGGGTTTCGACGCCTGCACCGGAAGCCCAAGTTCGGCGAGCACCTCTTCCGTGCTTTCGCCCAGCGTGGGCGCCGGGCCCGAGACGCGCCCTTGCGTGCGTGAAAACCACGTCGGAACGCCGGGAAAGCGCAGCGGACCGAAGGGTGAATCCACCGTCTCGAAGAAGCCGATGGCGTTGAGATGAGGATGCTCGAAAAGCTCGTCGGGCGTACGAATCGGCGCCGCGGGGATGTCGAGCTTGCGAAATAGTGCCAGCCAATCCTGCGTCGACCGCTCCTTGAACGTTTCCGCCAGTACCCTGTACACCTCGTCGATTCGGCGCGCCCGCTGCGGAACTGTCGCAAGCTCGTCGCTCGCCCACGGCGGTCGCACAGCTTCGACGAACAAGGCCCATTGCTTGTCGTTGTAGATCAGGGCGGAGATATAGCCGTCGCTGGTGCGGTAGGGCCGACGGTTCGGCGCCACGGCACGCGGGTAGTGCGCGGGGCCGAGCGGAGGAGAAAACAGAACGCCGTTGGCATGCTCCACGAGCATGAAGGACGCCATGGTTTCGAACATGCCGACCTCCACTTCCTGACCCTCCCCAGTTCGTTGGCGGTGAAACAATGCCATCGTGGTCGCGTAAAGCGCGGTTAGGCCGGTGATTTTGTCTGCGATGATAGCGCCGACGTACGTCGCCTCACCGGTCATCATCTGCTGGACGGCCGGTAATCCGCACTCAGCCTGGATAGTGTCGTCGTAGGCGGGCAGATCTCCGTCGGGGCCGCGCCGGCTGTATCCATAGCAGCTGGTGTAAACGATCGCCGGATTGATGGCGGCGACATCCTCGTAACTGAAGCCTAGCTTCGCGATCGCCTTGGACCGCATCGAGTGGATGAAGACGTCGGCGTGCTCAATCAAGGCGCGCAAAGCGATCTTGCCTGCGTCCGATCGCAGGTCGAGAACGACGCTCCGCTTGCCTCGGTTCACATTCACAAAAACGCCGCTCATGCCGGGCGCCGGTCCAACCGAGATGTACCGGGTGGTGTCGCCCTCGGGCGGTTCCACCTTGATCACGTCGGCGCCCATGTCGGCCATGATCTGGGTGCAATACGGCCCCATGACCATCGCGGTGAGATCGATCACGCGCACGCCTGCCAACGGGCCGGTGCGATTCGCGGGGCTGCCCATACGTCCTCCTTACTACAAGTCATCAACACTGGTGTATAGTACTACGCAGGCTTACCCGCAGCTAGAGGCTCGAAGCCGAGGAACTTCTCCCTCACCCGAGATCAGCTTTGCGGGCCGATGCTCCGATGGTGAATTGACGCCTGGATGGCATTGGCGTCACGTCGAGCGCAAGGCCTTGGGTGTTCAAGGCGCTTCGAAGGGACCGATGTCGGGAAGACCCACATAGAGCGGGGCGTTCCAGAAATCGGCTTTCCCATTGTCGGCAATGGTGATGCCGGAAGACGCAGCGCCCCCCGACGAGTTGACGAGCGAAGCAGCCGTCGACCCTTCTGAGAAGAGAAGATTGTTGTAGGTTTGGTTGGTCGCGGCCGCGTCCGAATGCAGGTTGATGCTGTGCCGGCTGTTGTTGATGAGGACGTTGTAACGAATGATCGAATCGCCGAAGGCAAACTGCGCGAGCAAGATGCCGTGGCCGTTGTCGTGCACGTAGTTGTACTGGATGATCGTCTTGGTGGTTGCTCGATCGGCGTCGATCCCGTTGGAATCGGCGCTTCCGGCCTTGCGCACGGTGCCGAACGCCTCATTTCGCTGAATCACGACGTCGTCGCTATTGTACACCTCGATCGCGCTGGTCCCGGCATCCTTGCTGACGTTGCGCTCAATGAGTACGCCTCGCGAGCCGGTCACGTAGATCGTGTTGGATCGACGATCTGTCCGTCGAACCATCCATCGTCGATGAACTCCCGCCCGATCCGCCGGCAAACGAGCCTCCCGCCGACGAAGACGCTCCCGCGCGTCCGCCCGATCCGGCGCCCCCACCCGCGGACCCAGCGCCGAGTGACCCGGTGCTGTCCGGCGACGAGCAGCCGAACGCTCCTCCTATCACGACGAGGAGCGCGGCCAAGCACGCACGCCAGCGCGCCGGAGGGGCGACACGTATTGAAGACAAGCGGAAAGCATCCTTCATTTGCTGACGACTATGGCTGCACGGCGACGGCGACTCGCGCCGTATAGGCGCTGCCGTCCGTGCCGGTCACGGTGAACGTGAACGACGCCACTCCCACGAATCCGGCCGCCGGTGTGAACCGGGCGCTGTGTCCATCGCCGAGGAGCTGCACCGAGCCGCAACCTGACTTGCTCACGGTAAAAAAGGGAGAAACGTCGCTGAACCCGAGCGCATAGCTCGCAAGATCCACGTCGACGCTTGCGTCGGCTTTGGTCAAGGCTCGGGGTTCCGCAAGCCAGTTGAGGTATCGCTCGATGAGCGCGTACCCGCCGGGAGCTTTCTTCATGGCGTCGTCCACCGCTGGATTCGATCCGTTCGTCTGCTCCCAGAAATCGGGCATACCGTCGTTATCGGTATCGCTGGGGTTGGTACCGCCCGCGATCGCGCCGTAGCCGTTGTCGCTCAGCCCCGTTTCGGTCTGGCTGGTGTAGAGGCCTCCGGCGGGCCCTGCCGTGTTCGCTCCGGTGCCGGTCGTTCCCATGCCCAGGGTCCTGACTTGGCTGATGATGAGCGCGTCGAGCGGATCTCTCGGCAAAGTTCCAGCGAACGATACCGCGATGCGGTAGGCCGATTGCGTGTCGTGTGCGGGGGATGCGAGCGTCGGTGAGGACCACGGAGCGCTCAAAATCGTGCCCGGGCCCTGATACCAGAAAGGGGTGGTGGTGGCGCCATCGAGTGCGCCATTCAGGTTGGTATCCTTCAGATTGCCCGCATAATAGATGCTTTGATTCATATCCACCTGGTACCAGGTGTTATCCGTGCCCGTGGAGGCCGGGCCAAAAATGAAATAGTTATTGATGATATCGTGTTTGAAGGGCGTACTGGTGTGCGTGGTGTAGCCCGCGGAATTGTTATAGAGAACGTTATTCACGAAGACCGTGTTGATCTTCGCGAGCGGGTTTCGGTTGTGGGAATTCGCGAAGATGTTTCGGTACCAGGAGGCCTGGCTGGAGACGGACTCCATATGCGCGCCAAACTGCTGGCCCGTGGGGTTGGCGATCAGACTGTCCTGAAAGGTGATGTCCGTAACCGGAAATGCTTGCCAATCATCGCTGACGGCTCCGATGTTGTTCCAGGGCGCGAATTCGAAGGAACAATGATCGAGGATCGCGTTCTTCGCTCGGTAGAGACTGAGAGCGTCGTCGGTGGTGCTGGCGGTCTCGTCACCGGGACGAATGCGAATGTACCGGCAGATGATGTTGGAGGAGTTGGCGAGTGAGATCTCGCCACCGCGAAAGCCGATGCCGCCACCCGGGGCGGTTTGTCCGGCGATGGTAATGTTGCTTTTGACGGAGACCGCCGTCTCTAGAGCGATGTATCCCCCCACGTCGAAGACCACGATGCGATTGGGTTGGCTGACGCCGTCGCGAAAGGACCCCGCGCCTGAGTCGTTCAAATGGGTCACGTGATAGACGCTTCCATCGCGCCCTCCGGTGGCGTGTTGCCCGAACCCCTCCGCCTCTGGAAACGCGAGACCGTCGACAGGGGGAGGCGATCCGCCGCCCGAGCACCCTGCGTCCGTGTTCACGCTGTCTGGAGCGCCGCTATCGCCGGTCGACGCCCCCGCACCCGCAGCGCCGGCCGCGCCGCCGTTTCCACTCGCGCCGCCGTTTCCACTCGCGCCGCCGTTTCCGCTCGCGCCGCCGCTTCCACTCGCGCCGCCGCTTCCACTCGCGCCGCCGCTTCCGCTCGCGCCGCCGTTTCCGCTCCCACCAGCGGCACTCCCCGCCGCTCCTGCCGTGCTCCCGCCCGCCCCAGCGGTGGCAACGTCACCGGCGTCCGTGGAATGACCCGCCGACCCTCCGTTACCGCCGTCCGGAGGAGTGCTCCCGTCGGTAGGGCTGCAACCTTGCACCCCACCTGCGAACACCGCGAGCAAAACGAGATGCCTTCGCAACATGGTTTCCTTACTTCACTCCTTCTTCGAGGATCCGCGCAGCGATGAAGAAGGCCCAGCGTGCGGGACCACGGCCGAAGGTCATTGGCTGTAGCTCGGCGTCCACGTGCCAAAAACGTTGCTCAGCGTGAACTGCGCCGCTTGCGCGTCGGTGAGCTGCTGCGACGGTGTGGCGCGGCCTGAAGGGTTGGCGCCGGCTCCGCTGCTCTTGTACTCGGAGAAGCGGGCGTTGGTAAGGTCGTTAGTTCCCATAGGGACCCAGCCGACGGGATTGATATGCGCGCCGAGAGCGGTCTTGAGATACGTCGCGGAGCCGTACGCGCCCCAGGGTCTCGCGAGCGCCACCGATCCTGCTTTGACGCTCGACGCCGCGGTCAGTGAACCTCCGAAGAACACGAGACCGTAGGGGGTATTTTGTTCGGTGCTCGGTGCCGTGACGGAGACACCGCCCGAAGCATTGTAAATCGTACAATTGTCGAAAGCTGCTGTCCCGTCGCCAAAGATAAAATCCACGCTACCGGCAATGTAGCAATTTCGGAAGTATTGGCTGGCGCCCCGCACGTAGAGCGTATCTTGGTAGCTGATGAAACGGCAGTTTCTGAACTGCATGTGCGCCCCGGAAGTGAGGAGAGCCACGGCCTGCGAGCCTCCGAGCGGCGTGCTGTTCTCGAAGGTGATATTTTCGGCCGAGAAGTCGCTGGCGGAAATATTGGTGCTGGCCCCGGCTGTGGTCCCACCCGCGGAGGTCGCGTTGTCGTCGTAGGTCAAAATCGTGGTCATCGCGTCCTTGCCGCAGAACGTCATGAACCTTCGGTTGGTGACCGTAAGCTTCTCTTTATAGGTGCCGGGGGCGATTCGAATCTGAGTCGGCGCCGTACTGCCTGCGGAAATGGAGTTGACTGCTGCTTGCACCGTAAGAAACTGCCCGCTCCCATCTGCCGCGACGGTGATGATGGTTTGACCGGTGACGCGGTTGCAGTCCGGGAGTGTTCCGCCGTCGCTCCCCCCGGCGTCTACGCCCATACCTGCTGCTCCGCCCGTTTCCGCCGCCGCGTCACTGTCCGCAAGGCC
>DATHEQ010000146.1:0-14850 GCA_035318505.1 Polyangiaceae bacterium
ATCCGCTTTGGCAGCCGAGATTGAAGCCGCACGCCGCGCCGCTCGTGCAACAGGCTTGTCCGTTGCCGCCGCACACCCGGCACGTCCCGCCGATGCACGAGAAGCCGCCGTTGCAAGTGCTTCCGGGACAACATACCTGTCCGCCGCGCCCGCAGAGCTGACACGTACCGCCCGAACAACCGAGACCGCCGTCGCATTGCGGACCGCTCGTACAACACGCGAGCCCTTGCCCGCCGCACGTGCGTACGCAGGCGCCGTTCTGACAACCCGAGCCCGCATTGCAAGTGTTGCCGGGAGCGCAGCATGGCCCGCCGGGCACCCCGCACGTCGTGCAGCCGCCTTGAAAACAGACGAGCCCCGCTTGGCAGGAGTTGTTGAAGCGACAGCACGCTTCGCCGTCGTGACCGCACGGATCGCGCGGCGGCGGCTCACAGCCTTCGTCCTGGTTACAGATACGTTGCGCGCTTTCGCCGACGTCAGAAACGCCATTGTCGCCGCTACAAGCGACGACGATGAACGCGAACACCGTGAACACGAATGCAATGACCGCTCCCACGCGGCTACGGCGCCGCGATTGAAGCTGCGGACTCTGCGGCCGATCGCTGGACGATCCGCCGTTTTGAACGACGTTACCCATGGTGCACCTCCCTTACGGGGAGCGACACCAGACGCCCCCCATCGTGCCCGCATACCATTTTCGCCGGCGAGCGTTCTAGAACATTATTCTAAATTGCAACGTCGCCGCGACGACGCGGGTCGCGAGCGCCAACGCGATCACGACATGTCCCGCATGGGAACGAATGATGGCAGGGTGCGCCGCCAGTCCTGTGGCTCGTCCCGACCACCCAAGCCCGATGTGACCGGTGATGATCAGAAGGCGGCGACGGCGCGGAACCTTCGTCCCATCGATGCGCGAGCATGGGACGGGTCGCGCGCGATGGACAGAGGGGCGCCAATGCGCCGGAACGGGCGCGGTGAGCATGGAGAGATGACGCGGTGGAGGCGTGGATTTGTAGAGTTGTACACGGCGCCGCGCGAGAGATGCCGTGAGGAGCAGGAAGCGGCGTAGCGGACGCAGCGAGGGCGCCACCTGGTGCAGGGAGCAAAACAGGCCATACGTGGCACTCTTTTTGCGTACGCGGCGTCACCATGCAAAGGACATTTGCTATTTCCGCCGTGCTCTTGGGGCTAGTCGTGGCTGGATGTGGCGACAATGAACCACCCAATGGCCCGGACGCGAGCCTTGATGGCACAACAGGCCATCCCGATGGCACAGATGCAACCACTGCGAGCGACGCTGGCCGGTGCACCAACCCCACCACGTCCCACGGCGCCGCATGCTCCGTGGAGGGCTCGAAGCAATGCGGTCGGGTGCGCCACTGTACGGATGTCGTCACATTCGACGCGAGGGAATGCACCTGCCACAACGGGCAATTCGTGTGCGGCGAATGCCCCTCGTGCAGCGCGGACCTCCGCAGCCTGGGCTGCGGGGTGGGTCAAGTATGCGACGGCGTGACTTTCACGCGCTGTGATGGCTCCGTGTTCAGCGTCGCGTCCACGTGCAGCTGCTCGTTTGCCGAGAGTTGGATTTGCGACAATGACGGGGGCTCCTATCAGCTCGGGGCTTGCGACGCGGGCGCGGGCGCGCCCGACGCCGATGCTCCGATCGATCGAGGTCCCGATGGCACGTGCTGGAACCCCACGGCGGTCGACGGTGGCGCGTGCTCGGTCGAGGGCTCCAAGGAATGCGGTTGGTCAGCCAGCTGCTCGGATGTCGATGGTCTCCGAACGACGGAGTGCATCTGTCGCAATGGAAGGTTCGTGTGCGGCGAATGCCCCGCATGCAGCGCGGACCTCCGCAGCCCGGGCTGCGGGTTCGGTCAAGTATGTGACGGCGTGACTTTCACGCGGTGCGACGGCTCGAGGCTCGACGTCTCTTCCCGGTGCAGGTGTTCGTTTGGCCGCAGCTGGATTTGCGACAATGACGGGGGCACCTATCCGCTCGGGCTAGGAGCGTGTGACGCGGGCGCGGACGCGCCCGATTCCGATGCCACGACTCTGCCTGATGCAGACGGATCGAGCTGCACTTGCAGCAACGATGGTTCAGCGAATTCGGTCATGTCGTCACTCGCGTGCGCCTGCCAACAGTTCGCATGCCCGACGTACGATGCATTGACACAATGCCCCCCGGGTCTCGAGGGCGGCAGCAACGGATTGACACTGCTTACGTACACTCCGTGCAACCTGCTCGCCGTCGAGCGCAGATGGGGATTCGACACGTCCACGTACGTTTACGATGCCACTACGCACGAGCTGGTCGGTGCGCGATACGCCACGGACGTCAATCGCTTCACGTGCGGACCCGCTTCGGTCTTCGCGCTGCAGGGCGGCGTGTTTCCACTCGCGAACTGTTCCGTGATCTCCACCCAGCCGTGCGCGAGCGACGCGAGCACCGATTGAGCGGCGAGCTCACCTGGCGCGCTTCCGCAGCATGCTCCTTCGCGTTGAGCGTCGCGCGGCGATGGGAAGCGAGCGGCAACCCGGCGGGCCGTCCGATTGAGCCACGTGAGCATTCACTACCCGACGGCTGCCCGATCGGCTAAGAGCTCCCCTTCGCCATTTCGCCGGCTCGCACGCCCGAACCCCCGCCCGCCGGGATTTTGCACAGCGACAAGCGGATCCGACCGAGAGGAGTTGACGACCAGAGACAAAAACGCTAACGACTTCGACCACTTTGGGCTGGTAGCTCAGTCGGTAGAGCTGCGGACTTTTAATCCGTAGGTCCCGGGTTCGAGTCCCGGCCGGCCCACTGAAATGATTCAATAATCTGCGGTGAGTCCCGCGGGAGTTTGCGCGGGGTACCAACGGGGTACCGATGCGATCCTTTCAATCGGCGCCGGCGTAGGTATGCGCAGCGGGGCCGTTTGGCTGACCCTTTCCTCCGCGCCCGGGAGCCCCAGGATGCCGTGTAGCTTACGTGGTGCCCGACGTTCCGTCGATCTCGGAGCCTGCCGCCGATCATGACGTTGCGCTGCTTGGTCTCACGTCGCGCTCATCTTTTTGAGCCGGGGCACCAGATTGCCATGATGCGCCCCTCGGCCAAACGCGGCTCGTGCTCCACCGCGATTTTTTCCATGATGGTTATCGCCTCGATTACAACGCCAAGAACCGACGATATTGCGCCGTCGAATGTGCTGTCGGGCACTGACACTGCAAACGGCGACATCGGCCCCTTGACGGGGACTTCCTCGGCAGAACGAAAGCCAAGCAGATGCCCGCTTCGATGGGGATGTGCGAATTCGCTGAGCGATTCATACAGGTTTTGCAGCGCAGGATATTGCCGGTAGCCGGCGTTTAGAAGTCTTCCGATCTTCGGCCCCGGAGTCTGCACGAGCGCGACCAAGCGCGATGGCTGTTCGAGCACCCATGCCGCCGAACAGAACGTTTCGACAAGGCCCCGGGCCAGGACTTGCATCGCAACAAGATTGGTCTGCGTTGCTTCATGAGCGAAGCCCAACAGAAGCTTGTAGAGCTTGCCGAGCATTCCGAGAAAAGCCCACGTCGATTCGGTGAGCGTCAACGGAGCTCGCCGCGAGACGAGGTCGTCGAGTTCGCGCATCCGCGCGAAGCAAGCAGTGAATGACCGAATGTGCTCATCCACATTCCTCGGCCACATCGCGCCACGCAAGGTTCGAAGAGTTTCAGCTTCTAAAATCATCGGGGATTCCAGCGGCGGCGCTTGCGTTGTGGGGCCTGTGTAAGCTGGCGATAGCTCGTCGGCTTCATTCGGCAGTTAGACCGCCCGCCTCACAGTGGTTGGTGATGCGGCGGCATGACGCGAACGATGGCAAGCCAGAACTCGGCAGCAGACTGATAGCGTTTGGCCGCGTGTCGGCGGAGTGCATGCGCGATCGGCGCTGCGTACACGGACGGCAGAAGCTCAGCCATTTGTCGTGGCCGACCTTCGACGATCTCGTCGCGGGTGAACGTTGGAACGCGGCCGAGAAGTAGAGTTAGAAAGACAAGACCCGCATGGTAAATGTCGACGGTTCGACTGATCAGACCGAACTGATCGGGTCGATAGCTTCCGGGGGAAGCATCCACTGGGCAAGCATGGTGTTGAAGACGTCGATTTCGTGTTCGAGGCGCGTGATGCCAAGATCACCACGATCACGCGTCCACGATACGAGTACGTTGCCAGGGTGAACGTCCTTATGAACATAGCCGGCGCGATGCATGAACTCGATTGCCTGCAACACGTCCCTCGCGAGCGCGGGAAGCCACAGGTCACCTCGGAATCCCGGAGTCCGGAGCAGGTGGTGCAGATCGCCTCCACATCGCTCAACGATAAGGTAGAACGTATTGCGGTATTATGCCGGCAGGTCACAGCGGCGCGGCTCAAGCAGCACGGCCTTCTCAACATGACACCAGAGGAGTGCGTCGAATTCTTGCGCCGCAGGATGCGCAATGAGGGGCAATGACATGACTCCAACAACACCCGCGTGTGTTCATACGCCTCAGTCCCACTTGCCTGTGCCGATCGGCATGATTGCCCTGGGCCAATAATTGCGGAGGAGCTTGCAGCGCTGAGGTCCTCCGGGCTGAATGAGGTGTCCCGTTCGGGGATACTTTGGGACGGGACCCAAAGCAGGGGGGGGCTACAAAAGTCGCGACTCGGATAGACGGGACCCCCGGGGGACCCCCTATTCTAATTTTTCCTCTCGAGTTGACTCGATCCGTATTTCTGCGAAAACGACGCCGCGGAAGGTTCGAATACATGCGTATCCCCGATAGTCTCACCTCCTTGGTTGACGAAGGCATCATCGAGGAGGTCGTGCGCCCGCTCATGAGCGGGAAGGAAGCGCAGGTGTTCTTGGTGCGTTCCGGCGGTGAGCTCAGGGTGGCCAAGGTCTACAAGCAGGCTCAAGACCGCACCTTCAAGCATCGAGCCCAATACACGGAAGGTCGCACCGTGCGCAACAGCCGCGACCAGCGCGCCATGAACAAGCGCACGCGGCACGGGCGAGCCCAGGACGAGACTGCCTGGCGCTCCGCCGAAGTGGACATGATTTACCGCTTGCGCGACGCAGGGGTGCGCGTTCCGATGCCGCACCACTACTTGGACGGCGTTCTCATCATGGAGCTCGTCACCGATGCAGAAGGGAATCCCGCTCCGCGCCTCGCCGACGTGCAGCTCCTGCCCGACGCGGCGAGAAAAATTTTCGAGCACCTGCTGTCGGAAGTCGTCCGCATGTTGAGCGCCGGCGTCGTGCACGGCGATCTATCCGATTTCAACGTGCTCATCGGCACGGATGGTCCGGTCATCATCGACTTTCCGCAATCCGTCAACGCGGCCGGAAATCAGAACGCGCGCAAGCTGCTGATGAGAGATGTCGACAATCTGCATCGCTTCGTCGCACCCTATTTCCCGGAGCGACAACCGCCTCCGTACGCGCAGGAGATGTGGCTTCTCTACGAGCGCGGGGAGCTGACACCCGACACGCATCTCCGCGGGCGTTACCGTCCATCCGAGAAGCAAGCCAACACGGACGAGGTATTGCAGCTCGTCGGCGATGCCGAGCACGACGAAAGACGTCGTCGCGAAAAACTGGGGATACCTTTGCGAGGCACGTCGAACCGACAGGTCGTTGTGAAACAGCGCAGGCCGAGCAATCCCGGCAACATGCGCGCCGTCGACCTACCGGCCGCCCCGGAGCGACGGCCGTCGGATCCGCGAGCGCCGACTGCTACGCAAAGAGGGCCACTCGTGCCGGTTGTCATGCGACGTCATGGCCAACCTGCGCGAGGCAACGTCGCTGCCCCTCCCGCCCCGCGACCGCAAACGGCTCGCGATGATGCGAACCGAGGCCGAGCCCAGGCCGCCCCGATGCAAGACATCACGTCCGCGCCGAAGCGCAAACGACAGCGCCGCAGGCGCAAAGACAACGCTGGCGGGACGTCCTCGGGCCACACTACCGGCGCGCCCGCACCCCATTCCGGACCGGCAAAGAGCGTGAAGGATGCGCACCGGAGCGCCACGCCACACCCACCATCCCCTGCAAAACATCCGGGAAATGCACCTGGTGGACGGCACGAGGTACGGCAGGTGCGGCAGCGGCGCGGCTAGCGCCGGACCGTATAGCAACGTGATGCGCCTATCCTTCTCGATGGGCGTATTGCCGTTCATGATCGGCGCTGGTTTCGCGAAGTCGATCGGTACACTCACCGAGCACCGCGCCTGGCACGCACCGCGTCCCGGATAGTCCGCTCGCCCTCGCGTCGCCGCGCTTCCCCTGCTCGCGCGACAAAGGCGGGAAGAAGCACAATCGCGATCTCCGACTCCTCGAGCGGGAGCCCGAGTAGCCACGGAACATTTCGCACACCGCGTCGCTCGTGTGCTTGGGCTTGTATTCAAAGAAGACGTGGTCGCGATCCGCCAGCACTACGAAGAAGTGCCCTTTCCGACAGGCCTGCCGCCCCCCATCGGCGAGCGGCGCCGGTTGGATCAGAACGCCGGTCGCGTCCGTCGACAGGCAGAACGCCGTCTCCTTCGCTTCTTTCGCGGCGGCGATCACGATGGCGCCCAGCGTCGCACCGACGTCTTCAGCGCACCGGCACATCGTTCCGCGGTCGAGCTCGATACCCTGGCGGCGACGGTTCTCTTCTTGTCGATAGAACGGAAGCCCAAGCCCGTATTTGCTGTAAAGAAGATGCGCCACCATCGAGGGGGCCAGCAAACTGCGGCGCACGACTTCTCTCGGCACGGAAACGGTCTCGATTTTCGTCTCGCCCGTCGACTCATCCGTTTCCTTGTACGTCGCACGCGCCACGACAATGCGAACTGGACCGCCCCGACGGTGGCCGAGACGGCAACTCTCCTCGAACCCTATTCGCTCCGCATGACCTTCTTTGGTCACGTCGAGCAATTCGATGCGTTCTTCCGGCAAACTCGACCTCGTGAAGATTGCGCCGCCCCTTGGGTTTCGGCCGCGGCTCCCTCGGCCCGTCGTCATCCACCGGCTGCAGCGGGATCCCCAGCTCTTCGGCGAGTTTTTCGAGGGCCGCTTTCTTCTCTGCAAACTCGAGCTCAAGCTGACGCGCATCGACGCGCTCCGCCTTGGCCACGTAGATCCGTTGCTTCGAGCGCGTGCTGGCATTGAAGCCCGGGGATGAAGAGGTAACGGAGCATTTGAAGAGGCTGCGTGCGAAATGAGAACTTTCCGCAGTTGTTACGCGACCGCCGTATCGCGCCGTCGCGACTCGCTATAGTCGCGCCTATGTCGCTACTCTACCGATCGGTTTGGCTCGGCTCGACGTTGGTCCTCGCGTGTGGCGCCTCTCGGCCCCCTGTCGTCGGTCCAGCCGCGACATCTTCGTCGGCAGAGGCCGCGCCGAGCGCATCGCCGCGCTTAGCGCCGTCGACGACGATCGCGCGCCAGTTTGCGCCGTCTGCTCCCAAGTACGATTTCACCGATCCCGAGCGCAAAAAGAAGCTCACCGCGGCGTTCCCCGACGTCGACACGATCGTGGCGCAGGAAATGGAGGAACAGCACATCCCCGGTGCCGTCGTCGGGATCGTGATCGACGGCGAGCTCGCTTATGCAAAAGGGTTCGGCTACTCCGACGTCGACAAGAAGGCGAAGCCCGATCAAGACACGGTGTTTCGCATCGGATCGATCACGAAGTCGTTCGTCGGGCTCGCCGCGCTCGCGCTGCGCGACGAAGGGGTCATCGACTTCGACGATCCGCTCGTGAAGTACATCCCCGAAGCCGCGGCGCTCGTCTATCCGACGCACGATTCGCCGCCGATTACGTTGCGACACTTGCTCATGCACACCTCGGGGTTGCCGCGCGCGATCCGCGCGGTGCTCATCGACAGCCCGACCGAGGTCGACATGATGAAAGCGCTCCAAGGACTTGCGCTCGAAAATCCGCCGGGCACCAAGCACGTCTATTCGAACTACGGATATTCGCTTCTCGGGATTGCTCTGGGGCGAGTGGCGCACATGTCTTTCCACGACGTCGTGCAAAAATGGGTAATCGGTCCCTACGGAATGAAGTCAACTGTATGGATGCAGAAAGAGGTACCCGGGGATCGCATGGCGTCGAGCTACGTCAGCTTCCAGAAAGGGGAGCTCAAGCCCGCGCCACCGTTCAACTTGGGCGCCGATGATCCGTCGGGCGGGATCTACTCGACGGTGCGCGACATGGCGCGCTACGTCTCCGCGCAACTCGCCGCGTATCCGGCACGAAGCGATGCGGAAGAAGCCGGCATTCGACGGAGCAGTTTGCGCGAAGCGCACGCGAGCGGCGTCGCAAGCATGTTTTCCGTGGTGTTCAATCCGTTGGCGCGGAAAGGGGAGAGCCTACTCAACGGCGTTGGCGAGACGTACGGGTTCGGTTGGGTCGCACGGCAAACGTGCGCCTACGACGATCTCGTCTGGCACAACGGTGGACTCCCCGGCTTTTCGAGCGATATCCGCTTTCTGAAGGATCGCGGCGTCGGCATCATCACGCTCGCGAACCTCATGCCTGCCGAGGCGGCATCGATTTCGGTCGGCGTGATGCGTGTGCTCTGGCGGAGCGGTGGTCTCTCGAAGCGAGCCGCGCCGCCGATGCCGCACGTCGAGCCGCTCATGAAGAAGGTGCTCGCGATTTACAACGATTGGGACGAATCGACGTACAAGTCGCTCTTCTCGCCCAGGCGTCCGCCGCTTCTCGAGATCGAGAAGAAGGAGCTCGCGGGTTACAAGGAGCTTCACGGCGCGTGCAAGGAGTACAAGTTCGTCGAGCAGCCGACTCCCGCCGAGGTGACCTTTTCAGTCGATTGCCAACGCGGCCCCTTCGAAATGAAGCTCTATCTCCTGCCACCGCAAGAAGGACAGTTTCTCCGCGGGTTCGCCGGCACGACGCGCGGTTTGCCGGTCCCCAAAGAAATGCGCGGACCCGCCGACAAGCTCGTCGGCCTCATTCGTAAGTGGGACCCCGCGACCTACACGAAGCATCTCGGCAAAGAGAAGACGGCACGCGAAAAGCTCGCCCAAGAGTTCGAAGGCCTTCGCTTGATCCACGGCGCGTGCACCGTTCAATCGATGACTGCGGTCTCCGACGAGAAGAAGCTCGTGCTCGACTGCGAGCACGGCGGTGAAGTCGAGCTCACGATGGAGCTCGACAAGAAAGATCCGACGCAGATCGTTTCACACGCCTTCAACGCAAAAGACGGCGTCTGTCCGGTGCGCTGAGCGCTTTACTGGGCCGGGAGGGGTCCGCTTTTTCGATCGACTCCACCGACATCGTAGCATCGCTGCGCGATGAGAATCGATGCACGCGAAACGGTCGACCTTTCCCCCTCCACCGACGCTCCTTCCTTCGGCGTGAACGTCATTACTGGTTTCAATGCGGCGCGTTCGACGCTCGTGGTCACGACGAGCAGAAACGTCATCGCTTACGGCAGCGCGCCGTAAGCACGTCTCTAGAGCGAATAGGTTGCCAATGCAGTGGGATACCACGAGGCAACGGGGCGAAGGGTCAGGGGGACAGCGTGATCTTCCACACCTGGCCGTCGCCGTACGAACCACTGCCTTTTTGGACTACCGTCGTACCCGCAGCGAGACCGGTGGCGTTCATGAGGAGTCGGCTCCGCTCGTTTTCGATGAGGTACGAGCCCTGCGTGATCTGGACCAGGTTCCAGAGCTGGTTGTTGCCGCCATTGTTGTTCCACTGATTGAGGCCAGCTCCGGACGTGGTCACCCCCCCGATGATGTCGACATAGAGGTTGTTGAACTTGGATCGGAGGCGGTAGTTGCCGTCGTGGTCCTTGATGTTGGCGCGCTCGAAGTAGAACTTCTGGTTATTGGCGCCATTCGCCGGCCAAACGTCGATGAGACCGCCGGTTGAGGTCGAGTTGTTGTGGATGTCAAGACACAGCCCGGTCAGCTTGTTGCAAACGGTGTACGCGTTCCAGGGATCCAAATCCCGAAACACGGTGATCACCTTGGTGAACGAGCCGCAGGTCCCGTAAGCGCCGCCCACCGTCGTGCAGCTGTTCTGGCAAAGCGCATTGGTGCCGTAGGGATTGACGTAGGGGCCGCCAGCGAGGCGCCCGGCCACAGCAGCGCGATCCCAGTCCCTACCATTGCAGAAGTAGGCCTTGGGGGGGCTCACAAAGATGTTGCCGAAGAAGGCCGACTCCTGGATGGGGTGGGCGTTGCTGTTGCCTAGCCCGAGAACCGTCTGGTTTTCGAGCCACAGGCTGACGTGTTTTCCGGTGGTGTTGACGTGCGCCATCAAGCAGGCGGACAAGATCTCCTGGCAGGCGGTGTCGCAGGCGCCGTTCTTCCACTGGGGAGCCAGGCCGAGCGCGCCAGGGTAGGTGTACGAGACGTTGTTCTGGTCCTTCTTGACGAGCGAGTCGCCAGCAGCGAGCGCGCAGCGGACCATGTAGGAGACCGTGGCCCGACCCGGGGACGTGGTCATGAGGCCGTTCATCGTGCTGAGGCCGTTCATCGTGCTGAGGCCGTTCATCGTGCTGAGGCCATTCATCGTGCTGAGGCCATTGAGCGTGCTGAGGCCATTGATCGTGCTGAGGCCATTGTCCGAGCACAGCTCGGCAACCGATTCCCCCGTTTCGGACGCCGACGCACTCGGGTCCGGCGTTTGCATAGGGTCGCCGATTTGCCCTGCGCATCCCGTTGACAACATCGCCCCACCCGCCGCCAATAGCCAACTTGCACGATTGAGAGTTTTCACTTGTTCCTTGTGGCGGCATCGCGACATTTCGTTCGCCGGCGCTCGACGGAGAGCAATGCACGTTGTCAGCCAACGACGAAAGGAATTCATGTCGCGAGAACGTTGGGATTTCCGGTGTGGGTGACGCGCCTCAACTTGCGGCAAGCGAACAGGTGTTGCCTTCGCGACAACGCCCTCACCGCCGGGCGTCGGCACATTTGATTCAGGCGGGGCGTCGCCTGGGATCGTCGTGCGCGTCACGAGCCTCTGGCAAAAGCAGCGCTCCACGACAACCGGCCGGTGAGCTGCATCAGCAGAAAGAGCGTCAGAATCGCGAGAACGGTAATGCTGAGCCCAGTGTAGCCTTCGTAAAAGTGCGCCAGCGAAAAGCCGACTTGGTAGACAAGCTGGGCGAGTCCAGCCTCGATCAGCGCGAACCGCGGACCCACCACCAGGCGCAAATAGCTGACGACCAGTCCGACGCTGACGGCGCTCGACAAGAGAAAGGCCGATTCGACGGGCAACCGGTCAGCGGTGTAGCCAAAAAGCAGGTTGAAAGAGAAGAACGCCGCCGCAACGAAGAGCAAGTTCATCGGGTGCAGCGCGATCCGCCTTGTCAGCGTCATCACGTAGATGAACACCAGAAACAGGCCCAGCGAGATCGGCGCCGAAAAACTCATCTGCGCGGCAAGCTCCCCCGGCTGCACGTGGGCGGGCATCACCATACCGATGCCGTAGCCCGACACCAGGCGCGAGAAAGTCCATTCGAGCTCGTATCCCGAGCCTTGCGCACTCTTCGTGGAAGGGGACATCGTGAGCTTGGGAAAATCGACATCCCGAAAATCGGTCTTCATCTTCAAACTGAAGTCCTCGATCTGGCCAACCTGGCTCGTGGGACGGTAGGTCCATTCCTGCATCCCGCGCGAGTGGTACGAAACCTCGAGCGCGACACTCTGCCCGGGTTTCACTGGAACGAATGTAGCGATGACGCCTTCGGATGGACGCAATCGCGGCGCGAGATCAACGCCATCCACGACGAAGTGAAAGTCGTCGTAGATGCCCGACTTGTCGGGCAAGACCAGCGCCACGCGGAGGTCACGCGCCGCCTCGTCGGTATGGCGGTAGACCCACGCGCCGCGAAAGGCAACATCGTAAAGCGGAAACCAGAGGAGCCCTTTTCGTCGCTGGTCGAGATGCAGATCCACCGCGAGCCGTGAACGCACGGGATCGACCATCTGTACGCGCGGCACGGACTCGACCGTCTTTTTGGTGGTGGTGTGCCCCAACGCATCCGTGACTTGCTCCGTTTTTGTCATTGGCTCGGTAAAGTGGAGCTCGAAACTCGGCGCCGTTTGGGTTTGCGGGCTTCCCCATAGATCGGCGACACGGCCCTCCAAGGCGCCTTTCTGGTCATTGGTGCGCGAGCCGGTCACCGCGCCCAAAATGAGCCACCCCACCGTAGCCAGCATGAAAACGCCCATGATTCCGATGAGACGAACGAAAGGATGCATATCGAGCCTCCCGATGACCCATGTAGGAACGCTCGGTCGTTCATTTGTCTTCAAGGAATGTATTTGCAGGTTCGGTGCATGTTCGGTGGAAGGTACATAAGGGGGGGAGGTGTTACGTTTCGCGCATGCGACGTGGGCTGGTTGGGCTGGCGGTGGGGACGATGTTCGTGACGAGCTGCGCAGTGCGCCAGCGCACACCTGACCGCGGGAACCCCGACGAACGCGAGCTGCTCGGTCTCGAGCAGCGCGTGATGGACGCCATCCGTACACGGGACGTGAAGGCACTCGGTCAACTCATCACCGATGACTTCGTGCTGCGCGAGCCGCTGAAACCCGACGTCAGCCGGCGCGGGTTCCTCGAGAGCGTGCGCGCCATTCCCGGCAACATCGAGGTGGTCGCCGGGCAAGGCGTGCGCGCCAAGATTGAGCCGAGCGGAGAAGTGGGTATCGTCACCGGCGTTCAACGCGTTCGATTGCGTCTCGCCGACGGAACGGTGGTCGAAGCTGCGGGCGCCTTTGCCGACCTTTGCGTTCGCCGCGACGGGCAATGGCGCATGTCGGCCGCCTTCAACGTTTCGCTGCCCGACGGCGAATAAATGCCATCGGAACTCACTTCGCTCGTCACTCTTCGAGCAGCCACTCCTCGGTACCCGCGGCAACGGCTTTGGCGCGCTCGAGTTCACGCGCCGGCCAATCTTCTTCGATCACCTCGAACAGTCCGTGATCGAATGGCTCTCCGGCGGCTCTCGCGACGCACGTGAGCCGCTCGCATCTGCCTTGTCGGAGCAAATCCAGCGCGCGATGATGGCAGAATGGGTTGTTACCGCGCTTGCCGAACAAGGAATGCGCAGTCCAAGAGCAGCCGCCGAGGCAATCGCTCGCATAGTAACAAGTGCGGCAATCGGAAAGTGCCTCAGCTATCTCTCCCCTGCTGGTTCGGACGGTTCGCCGCTCGAACAGCGAGAGCGGCGCATCCTCGAGGATGGCCGGCCCGAGGTGGACGTCGTGCGATCGTGGGGAACGAGCGGCGAGTCGCGCTGGATATCGGAGTCGCGCGCGCCGATCCGCGACGTCGACGGCAAGGTGGCGGGATTGGTTGGCATTGCTCGCGACATCACCGTCCGCAAGATGCAAGAGGACCGCATTGCCCGCCTCACCCGCGTTCAAGCAATGCGCGGCGGTATCAGCTCGGCTATCGTCCGCGGCGCCGATCGCGACGCGCTCATCCGCGAGCTCTGTCGCATCGCCATCGACGTGGGACAATTTTCGCTCGCCGCGATGGTGAAGGTGCAGGGCGACGGTGGGGCGCTCGACGTCGCGATCGCTGAGCCCTCCTCCCATCCATTTCTGCCTATTTTGCAGGGAAGATTCGGACAAGGGCGCGCGCCCGAAGGGAGCATTCTCGACCGGATCGAGAAAACACAGCGCCCCGTCGTGGCCAGCGACGACGACGTGGCGGGCAGCGATCTGCTATCGCGCGAGGGGCCGATTGGTTGGCATGCCGTCGCCGCATTTCCGCTTTTGATCGCCGGCAACGTCGACAGCGTGTTCGTGCTGTTCTCGGAGGCGTCGGGCGCCTTCGATCGCGAAGAAGAGAAGCTCCTCGAAGAGCTGACGATCAACGTCGCTTTTGCACTCGGTCACATTCGGCAGAGCGAGCAGATGGATCTACTCGCGTATTACGATCGCCTGACGGCACTCCCCAACCGCCATTTGCTGCGCGAGCGCTTGAACCAATGCATCGCCGCGAGCACCGACGCTACCGATAAATTTGCGCTCCTCTTGATCGACGTTAACCGTTTTCGCCATATCAACGAGTCGCTGGGTTGGAGCGGAGGCGACGAGCTCCTCGTGGAAATTGCGCGGCGGCTCAAGCTCGCGACGTCGAGTCGCGACACGCTGGCGCGCTTCGATGCCAACACCTTCGCCGTCCTGTTCGGCTCGGTGGCGGACGGCTCGGAAGTGGCGCTTTTCGTCGAGAATCACGTCGTTCCGCTGACGAAACATTCGTTCGAGGTCCAACGCACCGAGCTGCGCGTTGACTTGCGCTCGGGCATCTCGCTGTTTCCAGCCGACGGACAATCGCCGGACGTTTTGATCGGCAACGCTGAAACCGCGCTCCGGAGCGCGAGAACAGCGGGCACGAGCTACACGTTCTACGCGCCGCACATGAACGCGCGCGTGGCGGAGAAGCTGACGTTGGAGACCAAGCTCCGGCGCGCCATCGAGCGGGAAGAATTCTTGCTGCATTACCAGCCCAAGGTCGACCTCAAGACGGGAACGATGTGCGGGCTCGAGGCGCTCGTACGTTGGCAGAGCGACGGCGTGCTCATTCCGCCCGGCCAGTTCATCCCGGTGCTCGAAGAGACGGGATTGATCGTGGAAGCGGGACGCTGGATCCTCGAGCGCGCCGCTCAACAACACGCCGATTGGTTGGCGCGCGGTCTGGTGGTTCCGCGCATCGCCGTCAACGTGTCGGCGCGCCAGCTGGCGCGAAAAGACTTCGTCGCACAGGTCGAGGCCATGCTGGTGAAGTTCATCTCCCTCGCGCACGCACTCGAGCTGAAGGTCATCGCGGAAGGTGTCGAGACGATGCCCCAAGCGCATCAAC
>DATHEQ010000147.1:0-3193 GCA_035318505.1 Polyangiaceae bacterium
CGGCAACGGCAACGGCAACGGGTTCGGTACCGGCACCAACGGGCGCGGCAACAACGGCGGGACGGGCACCGGCACCAACGGTCGCGGTACCAACGGTGGCACCGGCACCGGCGCCGGGACTGGCACTGGTACGGGCCGTGGCACCAATGGCGGCACCGGCACCGGCACCGGCCGTGGCAACGGGGGAATCGAGGCTCCGGACCTTGGTGGCTCCGATACGAGCGATTCCGCGCTCTAACGGTCCCCGGCTCGGGGACGCGCGCGCAAAGCCCCCTCAGCTTGGCCAGGCGAAGACGGCCAGCGCCGCCATTTCGCCAAGCTGCTCGGTCGCGCCCAAGAAATCGCCCGTGATCCCACCGACACGGCGGTGGTAACGGAAGCCAGTGATCGCGGTGATCGCGCCCACAGCCGTCGCGGCGAGGCCCGCCTGGGTCAAGGTGGTCCACCCTTGGCTGACGGCGCCGCCGGCTGCGACGAGAAACCAAAACGACGCGACGAGAGCTTGGCGCCATCCGGCGTGGACAAGGCGCTCACTCTTCGCGTCCCGAGCCGGCGTCACATAGGGGAGCAGGGCCATCAGCCAAACGGGGCCTACCCGCGCCGCGCACCAAGCCAACGGAAGCGCCCAGGTGCAGGCTCGAGCGAGCTGACCGAGGAGTGTCGCCCGTACCAAGATCGAAACCACGATGGCGGCGGCGCCGAAGGATCCGACGCGGCTGTCTTTCAAAATGGTGAAGACGCTGCTTCGGTCATGTCCGCCACCAAGAGCGTCACTGGTGTCGGCCAGCCCGTCCTCGTGCAGCGCGCCCGTGAGTAGCATCCCAATTCCGACGACCAGCGCGGCGGCGGCAAGTGCTCCCAGTGGCAAAAGGACCACGTCGAGCGCGCCAAGGGCCGCACCGAGCACTGCCCCTACCAACGGTGCGTGCGCGGGAGCCCAAGCGAGCTCGCGATGGTCGTAAGGAAAGCCGCCCACAGGCAATCGCGTGAAGAATGCGAATGCCGCGCGGACGCCGCGTAGGACCGAAGGTCCGCGCCGCTTTCGATCGTCACGCAAGTCGGCGCCGGACTGCGCAGCTCCGAGATCGTGGCGTGTCAGCGGGGCGGCCATGGTGCTCTCTCCGGCCGCGGCCCGCCGGGCGCGGGCGCGCCTTCACGCTCATCGTGTCGCGGCGATGCTTCACTGCCCGCCCGCCCCACGATCCCGGCAGTCGCGAACGTGGCCATCGAGAGGTGCGCGTCGACCGCGCTGCGCAGCAAAGGTAAGGCGAGCGCCGCGCCCGTACCCTCGCCGAGACGCAGACCGAGGTCGAAGAGCGGCGTAAGCCCGAGATGTTCGAGCGCGACGCGCGCCCCGGGCTCGGGCGAGCGATGCGACGCCAGCAAATACGGCACGACCTGGGGATCGATCGCCGCGGCGACGAGAGCGGCGGCATTGGTGACGAATCCATCGAGAATGATGGGAATGCGGTGACGCGCTGCTTCGAGCGCACACCCCGCGAGCGCCGCGATCTCGAACCCACCGACCGCGGAGAGGACATCCAAGGCGTCCTTTGCGTCGGGCCGGTGAAGGGCAAGGGCGTCTTCGATCACCGTGATCTTGCGCGCCACGACATCCTTGGCGATGCCGGTGCCGGGTCCGACGACGTCGCGGGGGGCGACGCCGAGCAGAGCACTGGTCAGCGCCGCGGCCGCCGTCGTGTTGCCGATTCCGATTTCGCCGAGAAGCACGACGTCTGCACCTTCCGCTATCTCGTGCGAGGCGACCTCGGCTCCCGCGCGCATGGCGGCTTCTGCCTCGGTCCGATCCATCGCCCGTTCTCGGCGTAGGTTGCGAGTTCCCGCGCCGATCGAGTGCCGCCGGAGGTCGACCAGGGGAACGGTCGGCGCGCTCGATAGATCGCCTGCTACCCCGACGTCGACGAGCGCGATCTCGGCGCCAGCCTGCCGCGCGAGCGTATTGATGGCGGCCCCGCCGGACATGACGTTGGCGACCATGGCTGCCGTCACCGGCGAGCCATACGCGCTGACGCCTTCCGCGACGACGCCATGATCGGCGACGAAGAGAGCGAGCGTCGCCCGCTCCACGCGATTCATCGTCGCTGCGCCGCGCGCGCCGGCATACCAAGCAGCGAGCTCCTCGAGGCGCCCCAAGCTTGCGAGCGGTTTGGTAAGAAGCGTCGAATGGGCGCGGGTCGCGGCACGCAGAGCCTCGTCGAAAGGTGCGATGCTGCCGCCAAGCGACGACGCATGCGCAGACGGTCCACTGGTCGGCGGTGATCGCGTGCCCGGGCGTTCGCGCGGCGGATCGCGGTCGTCCCAGCGATCGTTGCGATGCAAGACGTCGGCGAGTGGGCGTCGCATGCGCCACCGCGTCTCTTCCAGCATCGGGCGCTCGCGAAAGGCGATCGGGTGCCCCACGCAGAGGTACGCGACCGGCTCGACGCCCGCCGGAAGCCCGAGCTCTCTGCGAAGTACCGCCGGCTCGACGATGCTGACCCAGCCCACGCCGATCCCCTCCACCCGCGCGGCGAGCCAGAGATTTTCGACAGCGCAGCACGCGCTGGCACGCACCGCTTCCGGCTGTACGGTCGTACCGAGGATGGCCTCGTCGCGATTGCGCAGATCCACCGCGACGCAGATGTTGAGCGGCGCCTCGAGAATTCCCTCGAGCTTGTGCGCGAGATACGCGTCGCGTCGCTCCTCGGGAAAGCGCCGCGCTTCCGCCTCGCGACAAGCGAGAAAGCTCTGCCGAATGCGCCCCCGCACCGCGCCATCGCGGACCAAGATGAACCCCCAGGGTTGCGAGAGTCCCACGCTCGGCGCCTGATGAGCCGCTTCGAGGATCCGCTCCAGCGTCTCGGCATCGACGTCCCGATCGGTGTGGAAATGGCGGATGTCGCGGCGAAGCGCGATGGCTTCGTAGACCGCGCGGCGCGCCTCGTCGGGAAAGGCGGCGATGGCTTCGGGATCGAGAAACATCGTGGGCAGGCGCATGCTCCGAATCAACCCGAAAGGTCGCGCACGCCGTGCAGCAGATTTCCTGTTCCGGATCGGTCGGGGGCGGAGTAAGCCCCCTCTTTCGAGCCTCGTCAAGCTGGGATGGCCGCCCTCCGCCCCAAGTCTGCCGCGCAAAAGCGTGTTCTCGGACGGGCTATCGGTAAAGAAGTGATAGAGGGAGACGAGATGCGAC
>DATHEQ010000148.1:0-9955 GCA_035318505.1 Polyangiaceae bacterium
GCCGACCCGACACCCGCACCTCGTGCTCGAGAACCAGAACGGGAGCGCCCGCCAAGCTCGAGGGGAGCTTCGTCGCACACTTGCCGGTCGTGAGCCACGCGTCGACGCGGCGCGGCGCGCGCGCCGCCTGAGCCAGCTCGGCGGGCGTCGGGCGATGATGATCGGGAAAGGCCGAAGTCGTGGCGGGGTGGATCCCGCGCCGCGCGAGCGCATCCACGACCCGCTGGGGCCGTGCGACGGTCAAGAGCAGGCCCAAGGCCGCGCCGCGCCATTCGGAGAGCCGAACCGTGCTTCCGTCGGCATAGCTCGCACGATCGAGATGCGACACGGCATCCGCGCTCCGGAGCTCGTCGTGGACCGCAATGGCAACATCGGTTGCGCGAAGGAGCGCGTCCCGGGGGGCGCGCAGATCGCCGGCTGGGGGGCAGTGACCGCCCTCCCAGACTCCCGCGCCGTCGAGCAGCAAAATGGAGCGCGCGAGCCGCACCGGCCGAGCTTGGAGCAAACCATCGAAGATGAGACAGCGAGAGCGTCGAGCGGCGAAATCCGCCGCCTCTTGCCGGCTCGCCGCCACGATCACGTCGATATTCGCCGCCGCAAGGCGCCGCGCCGCAAAGAGGGCATCGTCGCCGACCTCGGCGACGTCATCGTTCGGGCAGACGACCCGTGCGCGTCCCGGTCGAGCGCGATAGGCGTGCCCGACGAGCGCCACGTCGACACCGCGCGCCGCGAGGGCCTGGGCGAGCGCGATGGCGAAAGGCGTTTTGCAAGAACCGCCGAGCAAGGCGCCGCCGACGCCGATGGTGCGAATACCCGGTGCAAGGACGAGCGGCCGGGCGATCCCGCGCGCGCTGACCGCGCTCCAGAGCGCCGAGAGAAGCCGCGCCGGCACGCCGGGGTCACGATCCGATTCGAGCCGCCGCGCCAAGGCCGCCCTCATCGCTGCACCTTTTCCCGCGCAAAACGAAGCTTTTGCGTTCCTTGCCCACGGAGGATCTCGATGACGACGTCGTCGCCGAGCGGCCCGAAGAGCCGCGCGCGTGCCTCCTTGGCGGACGAAACGCGCTGACCGTCCACCGCGACGATGCGATCGCCGGCCAAGAGGCCGGCCCTTTCCGCCTCGCTCCCGCTCGCGACCGTGGCCACGCGTAGGCCCCCCGCGCCCTTGTCATCGAGCGACACGGCGACCCCAGCCGCAGCCACGGTTTCGGGGGAGGGATCTCCTTCCGGCGCGCCGATGGCGATGCGCACGCGATCCGTGGTGCGGCCGGCCGCCACGTGGACGCCCGTCGCGCGGCCATGGCCGACATCGGGCGCGTATGCCTCGAGGGTCACATCGCCCTCGGCGAGCTCCTCGAGCTTGAACTCGCCGCGGCGGTTGGTGACGACCACGCCGCTCGGAGGTTTGCCGACGGGCAGCAGCGTGGGGACGGGCCCCTGGCCAACCCGCGCCCCCGCCACGGGATCTCCGCGAGAATCGACGACGAGCCCTTCGACGACCCCGCCTTCTTCGAGGTCGACGGGCTCGAGCGTGACCGATCGATCGGCGTGGGTAGGCACCTCGACGCGTACGGTCTGCTCGAACTTGGCGTAGCCCGCGTGGGTGACAGAAAGACGCAGGGCGCCGGGCGGCACGTCGTCGAGACGAAACGCTCCGTCGCGATCGGTACGAGCGCGGATCGGCCCCGGCGCGGCCTGGAGCGTCACTTCGGCCCCCTCCAGTCGATCGCGCCCGCGCCGCGTGGTCACCGTGCCCGACAAGCGAATGCCGCCCGTCAGCGTCAATTTGAGCAAGGCAGGTGCCGAGGCTGTTTCTTGAACCTCTGGAGCGCGGCCGCGATGTGAAACCGAAACACGAAGCGGCAGACCGACGGCGTCGTTGAACACGGCGCGTCCGTCGCGCCCGGTGAAGAGCGTGCGACGGAGCGGCGCGTCGGCGGCGAGCGACAGGAGCATCACCTGGGCTCCGTCGATGACGGCGCCCGCGTCGTCGACGATTTCGACGGTGACGGGATCGCGGGCCCCCGGCAGCACGAGCTCGATCTCTTTGCGCTCGCCCTCTTTGATCGTCACGTTCGTACGAAGGGCAATGTCGTCGATCGCTTCGGGTCGCCCTACCGAAAGGACGATGTCACCCGGGAGCGCCGCAAAGGCGAAGGACCCATCCTTGACCGAAAAGGTCGTGCGCTGGAGCGAGCCCTTCGTCGCGGCGACGTCGATTCGCGCTCCGGACACTGGTTGACGTCGGTCGTCCAGAATTCGTCCTTCGAGGGCCCCGCCGGCGCGGAGCACGATGCGGATGTGCCCTTCGCTCGCCGGCGCGAGCTGCACGAATTGCGAGAACGCCTCGACGTAAGCAGGATGGCGTACCAGGGCGCGCACACGGCCGGGAGGAATGGGAAACGCGCGGAAAGTGCCGTCATCGCGCGTCACCCACGGCTCGATCGCGGCACTGGGGCGCGGAGCTTGCCCGATACGCGGAATGGCGGGGATGGGCCCGCGCACGACCCCGAGCTCGCCGGCCGGCTGCAGATCGCGCGGGCCGGTGAGCGCCCATGAAAAATGCGCCGCTTGAAACGCGGAGCGCTCGGGGCTCTCGTCGATCGGCTCGCCACTCGACGTGGTCCCCACGACCTCGATGCTCGCGCCATCGACGGGATAGCCTCGCGCATCGAGCACCTCGCCGATGAGCGTCGCGCCGCGCGCGAGCGCGATGCGCACGGTGGGGGCGCCTGCGGTCGGCACCGCCACACCTGTCCGGGAAACGAACCCGTCCGCTTGGGCGGAGAGGAAGGCTTCTCCAGGACCGATAGGTCCGAGCGTCGCTGCGCCCTCGGCGTCGGTCTTGGCCTCGAGGGGAAACGAGGAAAGCCCGCCCTCGGCCAACACCAAGCTCGCCGAAGCAACGGGCCGCGCGCCCTCGTCTTCACCGTCGGTGACGCGCACCGCCACGCGCCGTCCACGCACGAGCGTGAGCGTCACGGATTTCGATTCCCCGCGGCCGAGCGACACGCTCGTCTCGCCCGAAGAAATGAGGTCGCCGCGGGTTGCGCGAAAATCGTAGATGCCCCGCGGCAATTCGGCGATTTTGGCGTGGCCAGCTCCGTCGGTCAGCGTTCGGCGCGCGGGCCACAGCGCGGAACCGGCCACGAGCACCGTGGCTTGTCCGATGGGGCTGCCGTCCAGGTCGACGGCGTTCACGTCGATGAAACCGAGGCGCCGCATCGTGATCTTGATCGGCTCTGGACCAGCCTTGGGCACCGCTTGCGTCGCCGCTTCGAAACCGGCGGCACGCACTTGTACGCTCCACGGAGGCCGCGCAAGACGCGAAAACACCGCCTCGCCGCCGCTGTCGGTGCGCGCGGCGAACGGCAGTGGATCGCCGCTCGCCACCTCGACGGTCGCATCGGTCACGAGTCCACCGCCATCGTCCGCCACCGCAACGCGCAGCGTTTGAGCAGGCTCGAGACGAAGCTTGACGCTGCGGGGCTCGGAATCGAGCACGACGCGCGTGGAGGCACGCGCCGTTCCTTCCCCTTCGGCCAAGATCCACGTCTCACCCGCCGGAAGTGAACGGACGGAAGCGATGCCAAGCGCGTCGGTGCGCGCCGCCCCCGCGAGGTAAGCGCGATCGTCCTGAATCGACAAGACGCGCACCGACGCCGACGAAATAGGCGTTTCGGCGTCGTTCTCGACTGCCACATCGACGCGGCTCGGTCGTTCGGTGACCGAATCGGGAACGCTCGGTAATTCTGGGCTCGAATTCACGACCACACGCGCGCCGCTGTCGCGCAGCATGCCCACGAACACGAGACAGAGGAGCGCGGACGCCCGGGCTTCTTGGCCCATGCCCCAACCTAGCACCTCGCGCAGGATGACTTGCTCATCCTGCGCGACCGGCGCCTTCCCAGCATCGAAGAAGCGTGGAAGCCTGACGGGCGTGTCGCGCCAAAACCGAACGGACAGCCGTAGCCCGGCGAGCCTCCCGCCGCCGGGCGTTGGTGCCCCGCGATGGCTTGCGCCGTGGCTGGCTACGCTCGCTACGCTCGCCGCGCTCGCCGCGTGCAACACCGAATCGCCCGGGCGCGGAGCTCGACACTGGGTGCGCTGCACCTGTTCGTACATCAGCGATTTCGACGAGCAGGGCGCGGCTCCGATCGACGTATGCACGGAAGGCCATGCCCCAGAGGAAGTCGCCGCTGCGTGCGTGCGCAACGACGGCGTCGGTGTCCCAACGGGCTGCCGTTGCGACGCGCCGCATGACGGGCCGTGCGCGAAGAGCGATCGCTGCCGCGCAGTCGGCGAGGCACCGCGTTGACCGAGCTCGGCTCAGCGGATCATCTGGCCCGGCTTGGCGTACACATAGATGATCGGAACGCCATCATAAGCGCCGATGTGCACGGGACTCGACGTGCCGTACGCCGCCCAAATCTGATACTCGATCGTCTCCATGTGCTCTTCGTGCTGGTAAAGCGCGAAGGCGCTACCTGGGATCGACCACGCAGCGCCGATGTTGGGAAGCAAGCGGCCGTCGCGGTGAAGCATGTCCCACGATTCCCCCGCCGTGTCGTGGATGTAAACCGCTTGTCCGGGGGACACGTGTTGATTGAGCCAATCGGTCACCGCCCCGGTGGTAAACCCCCAAAATTGTCGATTGAGCCCCAGCGTCGCCCCCCCCGAAGCGCCCCCCACGAGCGGCGTGTAGTTCGATAGCCCCCAGGGGTGCGCGTGCGCCGTTTCCGCGAGAGGTGCCGCGAGAACCGCCGCGCCGAGAGCGACATCGATGGCGCGCGCCGGCAGACGCGCCAAGACGCCCCCCTCGATCAGAGATCGCACGCGCTCGGCGATCCACTCGAACCCCACTCCCGCGAACAGGCAGAGGAACGGATAGGCGGTGAACCAATGCTTGGTGCCGCCGAAGATGGGTATGTTGGTGGAGAACACCCAAGGGGCGTACTGGACGGAGAGACCGATGGCCCACAAGAGATCGGTACCGCGTGGGTCGTAATCCTTGACGCGTGCGGCCATCCGGCTCGAAACGAGAGCCAGCATCGCGCGCAGGCGCGACGCTGCACCGATGAAAAAGAGCAGCAGCGTCACGGCGGGCACCGTCGCGGCCGTCATCACCCACACATAGGCGCGCGGCATCGGAGGCCGCCAATAGGTCTCTCCCAGAAAGACCATGTTGTAATAGTCGTGATTGAGGTGAAATTGCGCGTAGCCCTTCACCCGGTCCACCGTATCGAACCAAATCCATGGCCAGAGCGCGAAGCACACCAACGGCCCAATGGCGGCCATCCCAATCAGAGCGGGCGGTACGCGCAGCTGACCGCGCTTGAGACCGCGCCAGATGAAGCCTCCCCGCGCCAGCAAAGCGTGCAACACGAGCGCCGGGGGTAAGAACCAAGCGTTGAGCTTGGTATCGAGGGCGAGGCCGAACATGACGCCGGTCGTGACGGCCCATCCCAAGCCGAGATTCTCGAGCGAACGCCAATAACAATAAGCACACAGGGTCCACATCACCGCGATGGGCACGTCGAAGCAATCGAGGTGGGCGTGGTAGAAGACGCGTGGCATGGCGGCGAAGAGCAGCGCCGCCACGAGCCCCACGGCGCGCGAGCGCGCCCGCGCCCCCCACACGTAGACGAGCCAAAGACCCGCCGCCGCGAAGCACATCCCCCCAAAGCGATAACTCGTGCCCTCATCGGCGAAGAGGTGCCAGCGCTTGAAGAGGTAATTCCAGGACAATCCGAAGAGCGATTTCACGAGCCCCGGATGCTCGTGGTTGTTGGACCAATACATTTCGACCGTCGCGCGCTGCATGGCGCCCGCGGGATCGCGGAACAAGTGCTCGAACCACGCGGCATACGACGACGCGGCGCGAAAGTAGAACCCCTCGTCACGCGCGTACCCAATGGCGCGCGCTGTTTTGACCAAAATGATCAGATAGGAGACTGCCAGCGTCGCTCCCACGAGGTGATCGACGAAATAGCGCCGCGACCCTGGCTCTCGTCGAAACTTCATCGCGAATCGGCCTCGAAGCACACGTGCGTGCCCCCGCCCGCCGCGCTTACGCGGAACTCGACGTCGGCGGTCGGCCGCAGAGCCGCGCCCGCCAGAGAAAACTCGAACGGCTTCCAGAAATCGCCCGGCAGGTGAACGACGCGGCCGACCTCATGTTCTGCGACCAACACCGTGATCGTAAAAGGGGGGACGGTGCGATCGCGCTCGATGAGCCACCCGAGGCCGGCGTGTCCGTGGATTTTGCTACCGAGCGGGACGTCGCGAAACCTCGTCACCAGCTCGGCATCGTTGCCGGGTGGATGGGACCAGATGCAGCGGCGCGGGTGCGATTTCTCGTCGTCGATGATGGTCACACCCACGAAGACGTGGGCTGCTTCGCCCGGACACTGGAAGCGCGCAGACGGATAGACGGGCGTGCCGCCGAGACCGCCGCTCTCCAATGTCGCGCTGGGATTGAAGGCGCAATCCACCGGAGTCGATCGCTTTTCGATGCGCACCGCGGCGGTCGATGGGCCGACGTGGTCAGTGAAGTCGTAGGTGACGTTGATCGGCGACGGGTTCTCGAGCGCGCGCAGCGTAAATTTCCCTTTTCGCTCTTCACGCCCCACTTTCCACCCCTCGAGCTCGGGCGCGCGGCGCCCGAGGATCGATATTTCCAAGGCCTCGGGATAACGCGTGACGTCGGGACGCGCCACGTCACGCATCGGCATGAGCTCGTCGCCAAAGGCGAGACGCGCCATCGGTTCTGCCCAATAGGGGGCGATCACCACGACGGCACCCGCCTTGTACCAAGATGCAATCAGCGGACGCGCTGCCGTCCATTCTTCCGATTTGGGAGCGCGCTGTGCGAAATAGAAGTGAGCGACGAGCTCGACGAGGCCGAAAAGGGGTACGAGGAGCGCCAAGTAGCGCGCCCTACCGGCTCGCTGCGGCAAAGAATGCTCTCTCGCCAGCGCGGGCCCGTCCGTCATGGCGCCATCTTGCACTCCGGCGTCGGCTCGGCAACGTTTGCCCGCCAGAGGCGTATTGAGTATGCCTTTCTCAGCATGCGCATGCGCTCATTCATCGTAGGGGGAGCAGGATTCATCGGTAGCCATCTGACCGACAAGCTCGTCGAGCAAGGGCCGGTGACGATCTACGACAACTTGTCCGTGGGTAAACTGGAATTCGTTGCCCGGCACCTTTCGAGCGGAGCGGCGACCGTGGTTTCCAAGGACGCGCTCGACCTCCCGGCGCTCACCGAGGCCATGGCCGGCCATGATGTGGTCTTCCATCTGGCCGCCAACCCCGAAGCGCGCTGGGGGCTCGAACGCACCCGACTCGATCTCGAGCAAGGAACGATCGCAACCTACAACGTCGTGGAAGCGATGCGACTCACGGGGGTGAGACAGCTCGTGTTCTCGTCGTCGGGGACCGTGTACGGAGATACGGCCGAGCCTTGCGGCGAACGCGATTTGGGGCTCCTGCCGATCTCGCTCTACGGCGCCAGCAAGTTCGCCGGCGAGGCGCTCATCTCTGCCTACGTCGAATGCTTCGGGCTCGACGCCTTCATCTTTCGCTTCGGCAACGTGGTCGGCCCGCGCGGGACGCACGGGGCGGCCCTCGACTTCCTGAAGAAGCTGCGCGACGCGAAGACCTACCTCGAGGTGCTGGGCGATGGTCGCCAAGCCAAACCCTATCTGCACGTGACCGACTGCGCAGCGGGGCTCTGCTTTGGTCTCGAACATCTGCGCAAGGCGATCGCCACCGGCGCGGCGAGCAAGTCCAAGGGCTCGCGCGGACAACTGCAGATCTTCAACCTCGGACCGGCCGATTTCACCTCAGTGCGGCGAATCGCCGAGCTCTGCGTCGCCGCGTCGCCGTACCCGACTGCCGAAATCCGCTACACCGGCGGCGAACGTGGGTGGCCTGGCGACGTGCCTCAATCCAGGATCAAACCCGATGCTCTCGCCGCGGCCGGGTTTCGCGTCCGATATTCCTCCGACGAGGCGGTACAAATGGCCGTTCAAGCACTGACGAAAGAAGTCTTCGGCTAAGCAGCCCGACCTACGCCAAGGTTCTCGACTTCGGGTACCCTGAAAGGAGTGCCTCGCGCATTGCTTCTTTGGGTCGCGGCGATGGGTGTGCTCGGCTGCAGCTCGCCGTCGCACGCGCCTCTTCTCGTCGACGACCCGGCCTACGACGGCGGCGGATCAGGGGGAACCGGAGGAGGCGCGCGAGGCGGCTGCGTGGATGACGCTGCCATTCCGCCTGCGCCCGACGCGCAGGGTCTTTGCGGCAACACGTTTCTGCGAGCGACGAGCGATCCTCCGAATGTCTACTTCGTCATCGATCGCTCCGGAAGCATGCAGGAGGTGATCGAGGGACGCATGAAATACGACGCCGTGGCCACCGCCTCGGTCGCGCTGGTGCGAAGGCTCGGTGCGCAGGTGAACGTCGGTGCCGCGATGTTTCCCGGCAGCCTCGGCAATCCAGACGACGGCTGCACGGCGGGGGAAGAAGTTTTTCCGACCCGTCCCGGCGATCCGCTGCAAACCGGGCTGTGTAACGTCGACGGCGATGTCACGCGGGCCTTCTCTCGATCGATCAGCATTCCCTCGGGAACGCTGCCTACCGGCGGGACGCCTACCGCGGCGACGCTCGCGCGGCTCGTTCCGACGCTCTCCGCGCTCTCGGGTCGCACCGTGGTCATTCTCGCCACCGACGGCGGGCCGAACTGCAACGACGCCGCCATGTGCGACGCGAGCAAGTGTATTCCCAATATCGAGCAGTCGCCCTCGTGCACGAATGGCGTCAACTGCTGCACGCCGGCGCTCTATGGCGCGGGCTCGTGCCTCGATGACGTCGCCACGGTCGCCGCGGTGCGGGCGCTCGCTCAGCGAAACATCCGGACGTACGTGGTTGGGATTCCTGGAAGCGCACCTTACGGAAGCTTGCTCGACGAGCTGGCGCGCACGGGCGGAACCGCTCGATCCGCGGGGAGCGGCGCCGCGTACTACGACGTCGATCATTTGACCGAGCTCGACGACATCCTCGCCGCGATCGGATCGACCGTCGTCCTCAGCTGCCATTTGCATCTCGAAACGGCGCCGCGCGAGATGAGTCTCGTCAACGTGTACCTCGATCGGCAGCTGGTGGAATACGGCGCTCCCGACGGGTGGGTTTGGACGGACTTCGGCGACGCGGGCACGGTCGACGCCAGCGAAACGGGCGCTCCGACGGCGGACGACGCACCGAGTGCCGAAGACGGCTCGCCGCCCGAAGATGCATCGACCCCCGCCGAAGAAGCGAGCGCCGACGCGCTCATACCCGAAGCTTCCACCCGTGTGCCGCGACAGGATCTCGATCTGCTCGGCGCCGCTTGCGAACGCCTCACGAGCGGAAAAGTCCGTCAGGTCCAGGTGGTCTTCGGCTGCCCCACCGTCACGCCGAAGTGACGGCGCGGCGTACCGTCGCTCAGTGCAACGTGTGCCACTGCCCGTCGTGCTCGATCTTGGGCACCTCCGCCTCCGGCGCGAGCAGAGCAGGTTCGACCCGTTCTTCGCGCCGGCTGAGCACGATGTGGACGCGCGGAGCATCGACCGACGCTTTGCCGCGTAAACGCTTTTGCCCCTTGGCGCGCAGCGCGGCAGCGCGCCGGCGGCGAGCGGCGCGCACGAGTGCAACGGTAAGTAAAGCGACCGCCGGCACACCGACGCCCGCCAGGATCGTCGTCAAGGTCGCCCAGCGACTGAGCTCGCTCCGCCAATCGCGCTCGAGCACGGTGATGTCCGACGTGTAGCCGATGCCAAGCGCGCTGCCCGCTTCGTCGCCTTGACGCAGCCGTTCGACGGCCGCCGCGAACTTGGCGGTCTTTTCCGGTTTGAGCAGGAACGCCAGAAAATCCGTGGCCTCGGCCGCGGCGAGCGCCCTCTGCGCGCCTCCTTTTTCG
>DATHEQ010000149.1:0-3132 GCA_035318505.1 Polyangiaceae bacterium
CAATCTGAACGAGAACGCCGTTCGCACCATCATCCACCACTACACGAAAGAAGCCGGCGTGCGCGCGCTCGAGCGCGAGATCGCCAGCGTGTGCCGCAAGGTGGCGCGCCAGGTGGTCAAGGACAAGAAGCAGGGCACGGCTTCCATGCTCGAGATCTCGGCCAAGATGATTCCGAAGTATCTCGGCGTGCCCAAGTTCCGGCTCGGCAAGAAGGAAGAGAAGGACGAGATCGGTCTTACCAATGGGCTCGCCGTCACGCAGTACGGCGGGGACCTTTTGGCGGCCGAAGTCACCGTCGTGCCCGGCAAAGGAAAACTCATCACCACCGGCAAGCTCGGCGACGTGATGCAGGAGTCGGCGCAGGCGGCGATGAGCTACGTGCGGTCGCGCTCGGCGGTGCTCGGTCTCGAGCAGGATTTTTATTCCAAGATCGATCTTCACGTGCACTTCCCGGAAGGCGCCATCCCCAAGGACGGGCCGAGCGCGGGGATCACGATCGCCACGAGCCTCGTGTCGGCCCTCATGAAGGTGCCGGTGCGGCGGGATCTGGCGATGACGGGGGAGATCACGCTGCGCGGGCGCGTTCTGCCGATCGGGGGGCTCAAGGAGAAGCTCCTCGCCGCCCATCGCGGCGGGATCGGGACGGTCATCATTCCCAAAGAGAACCGTCGCGACTTGCGCGAGGTGCCGCGGCGCGTGCTCAAGACGACACGCGTCGTGCTCGTCGATCACGTCGACGAGGTGCTGCGCGAGGCGCTCGTGGTGGCCGATCCGGACGCCGTCTTTGGGCCGCCGCGGCCGCTCATGGAATACCGCGGGGGCGAGCTGGTGGTGAACGGTGTGCCGCCGTCGAGGCCTTCGAGCCTGCCGGACAGCGAGCGCCCCCCGCCCGAAACGCCGGAAGAGCGTCCGGGCGCGTAACGAAATGGGTGCACCGCGGCGCGCCAATGGGTCGCGCGCCAGGGGAGGGGGCGTGCGCCACGGATCCGAAAGGTGTGCCAGTGGCACAAATGCCGCGTGGCGGTGTTGGCCGAAAGATGTAATGCTATCCGTAGATTGGCCGTTTCATGGCTCTCGGCATGGTAGGTGCACTAAAGGGGGCGGTCCTTGCTGCGTTGCTCAACCCCTCCACGCGAGGTGATGCGAATGAACTCGAATAGGCGCTCTTACGGTGTGCGAAGTGCAACGGCCGTCCTGGTGATGGCTTGTGGGCTCGCGGCGTGCGGAGGGTCGAACAGTCCCGGCGCGGGCACCGACCGCACCGATGGGCAGAGTGACTTCATTTCGTCGCCGCCTTCGGGGTCGGGCTTCGCGTCGCGCGACAGCGCCGGAACGACCGGGGGCTCGGGCGGCAACGCCGGCATCCCTCCCGGCGCGCCGACCGGTGGTGGATCGCGAACGAGCACGCCCGATCGCAAGGTCGAAGAAACGGATCTTTATCGCCTCGAAGGCGACCGCCTCTACTACATCAACGGCTACCGCGGGCTCATGGTGTTCGACGTTGCCGACGTCGATCACCCGAAGCTGCTCGGGCGATCGCCGATCTTCGGCAGTCCCGTGGAGATGATTGTCCGCAATGGAGTCGCGGTCGTCGTCGTCGCCGACTGGTACGGCGCGATGGAGGACGGATCGCCCTTTCACGGGTCGGTCGTGCGCGGCATCGACGCCAGCGATCCGACCAACATCCGCATTCTCGGTGACGCCAAGCTGGGCGGCTGGGTGCGTGACACGCGCGTCGTCGGCGACGTGATCTACGCCGTCAGCGAAGAATACAACTGGAACTACGGCTGGGAGGTCGATGCCGCGGTGAGTGATACGGCGGTCGGAGGCGGAGCGGGCGGGGGCGTCGGCGGGGGTCCCGTGAGCTCGGCGACGGGCCCCAAGGCCGTCGTTTCGTCGGTGAGCTTCGCGGGCGGCGTCATCCAATCGACGGGGCGCTACGACGTGCCCGGCTACGGCGGCATCTTCAACGTGACGCCGAATGCGATCCTGTTCGCACACGACGTCCAACCGGAGACGCCGAACAAGGGAGAGTACGTGCCGGCGACGGACATGTCGCTCGATTACATCGACATCAGTGATCCGGGGGGCGCCATCGTCGCGCGCGGGAGCCTCAAGTTCGCTGGCCACGTGGCCACGTCGGGTACCGACAATGGACGATGGAACCTCGATTTCTCCGACGGCAAGGTGGCACGCATCGTCGGCTGCGGCGGGATGTATTGCGGAGGACAGATGGGTGGCTATGTGCTGGCCACCGCCGATTTCAGCGATCCCAATGCCCCGGCGCTATTGTCGAAGATCGTGCTGCCGTCGACGGGGTGGTCGCCCGCGGTGCGCTTCGACAAAACGCGCATGTACCTCGCCCCCGGCGACGACTACAGCGGTGTCAATTCACCGATCCAGATCTTCGACCTCACCAACCCCGCGGCGCCGAAGCTCTCCGGGCAGACGCAGATCCCCGGCTCGGTATGGAACTTCACCCCCGCCGGCGATCGGCTCTTCACGCTCGGCAACGAGCGCGATCTTCAGACGGGCAGTTACAGCAGCAAAATCTCGGTGAGCTACCTCGACGTCAGTGACCCGACCCGCCCGACACTCATGGGTTTGCCGGCCACGTTCGGTGAAGGATGGGCGTGGACCCCCGCGGCGGGCACGTTCAAGGCCTTCACCAAGGACGACAACCAAGGTCTCGTCGTCCTTCCGTTCAGCGGCTGGAGCTCGAACTACCGTCAGTACAACAACGGGCTTCAGCTCATCGAATTCACGCAGAACACCATCGGCACCTCCGGCGCGGCGCGGACCAAGGGCTGGGTCGAGCGCGGCGTGTTCGTCAAGGATCGGCTCGTGTCGCTCAGCGATCTATCCCTCGCCGTCGTCGATTACACCGACCACAAGCAGCCCGCGGTCGTCGCCGAGCTCACGCTGGCCCGCAACATCGTCGACGCGCGGCCGCACGGCGAGACCATCGCCCAGCTCTCCAGCGATTGGTACTACCAGAATGACCACGAGCACTCCGAGCTGCGCATCCTGCCCATCGATCAGGCGGAGGAGAACGTGTCCGGCGCCGCCCTGGCCGAGGTTCCCATCGAAGGGGTGAACGCCCGCGTCTACCACAACGGCAGCCTTTCCTA
>DATHEQ010000150.1:0-3143 GCA_035318505.1 Polyangiaceae bacterium
CAATCTGAACGAGAACGCCGTTCGCACCATCATCCACCACTACACGAAAGAAGCCGGCGTGCGCGCGCTCGAGCGCGAGATCGCCAGCGTGTGCCGCAAGGTGGCGCGCCAGGTGGTCAAGGACAAGAAGCAGGGCACGGCGTCCATGCTCGAGATCTCGGCCAAGATGATTCCGAAGTATCTCGGCGTGCCCAAGTTCCGGCTCGGCAAGAAGGAAGAGAAGGACGAGATCGGCCTTACCAATGGGCTCGCCGTCACGCAGTATGGCGGGGACCTCTTGGCGGCCGAAGTCACCGTCGTGCCCGGCAAAGGAAAACTCATCACCACCGGCAAGCTCGGTGACGTGATGCAGGAGTCGGCGCAGGCGGCGATGAGCTACGTGCGGTCGCGCTCGGCGGTGCTCGGTCTCGAGCAGGATTTTTATTCCAAGATCGATCTTCACGTGCACTTCCCGGAAGGCGCCATCCCCAAGGACGGTCCCAGCGCGGGGATCACGATCGCCACGAGCCTCGTGTCGGCCCTCATGAAAGTGCCGGTGCGGCGGGATCTGGCGATGACGGGGGAGATCACGCTGCGCGGGCGCGTTCTGCCAATCGGAGGGCTCAAGGAGAAGCTTCTTGCCGCCCATCGCGGCGGGATCGGGACGGTCATCATTCCCAAGGAGAACCGTCGCGATCTGCGCGAGGTGCCGCGCCGCGTGCTCAAGACGACACGCGTCGTGCTCGTCGATCACGTCGACGAGGTGCTGCGCGAGGCGCTCGTGGTGGCCGATCCGGACGCCGTCTTTGGGCCGCCCCGGCCGCTCATGGAGTACCGCGGGGGCGAGCTGGTGGTGAACGGTGTGCCGCCGTCGACGCCTTCGGGCTTGCCGGACAGCGAGCGCCCCCCGCCCGAGACGCCGGAAGAGCGCCCGGGCGCGTAACAATTCGTAACCAAAGGTGCTTCTGCTCGCGGCGCGCCCATCGGTCGCGCGCCGCCCGAGGGGGTGCATCACGGATCCGACCAGGTGTGCCAGTGGCACAAATGCCGCGTGGCGGTGTTGGCCCAAAATGTAATGCTATCAGCAGATTGGCCGTTTCATGGCTCTCGGCATGGTAGGTGCAGTAAAGGGGGCGGTCCTTGCTGCGTTGCTCAACCCCTCCACGCGAGGTGATGCGAATGAACTCGAATAGGCGCTCTTACGGTGTGCGAAGTGCAACGGCCGTCCTGGTGATGGCTTGTGGGCTCGCGGCGTGTGGAGGGTCGAACAGTCCCGGCGAGGGCACCGACCGCACCGATGGGCAGAGCGACTTCATTTCGTCGCCGCCTTCGGGGTCGGGTTTCGCGTCGCGCGACAGCGCCGGAACGACCGGGGGCTCGGGCGGCAACGCCGGCATCCCTCCGGGCGCGCCCACCGGTGGTGAATCGAGAACGAGCACGCCCGATCGCAAGGTCGAAGAGACCGATCTCTATCGCCTCGAAGGGGACCGCCTCTACTACATCAACGGCTATCGCGGGCTCATGGTGTTCGACGTTGCCGACGTCGATCACCCGAAGCTGCTCGGGCGATCGCCGATTTTCGGCAGTCCTGTGGAGATGATTGTCCGCAATGGAGTCGCCGTCGTCGTCGTCGCCGATTGGTACGGCGCGATGGAGGACGGCTCGCCCTTTCACGGGTCGGTCGTGCGCGGCATCGACGCCAGCGATCCGACCAACATCCGCATTCTCGGTGACGCCAAGTTGGGAGGCTGGGTGCGCGACACCCGCGTCGTCGGCGACGTGATCTACGCCGTCAGCGAAGAATACAACTGGAGCTACGGCTGGGAGATCGATGCCGCCGTGGGCGACACGGTTGTCGGAGGAGGAGTGGGCGGGGGCGTCGGCGGGGGTCCCGTGACCTCGGCGACGGGCCCCAAGGCCGTCGTTTCGTCGGTGAGCTTCGCAGGCGGCGTCATCCAGTCGACGGGGCGTTATGACGTGCCCGGCTACGGCGGCATTTTCAACGTGACGCCGAATGCGATCCTGTTCGCACACGACGTCCAACCGGAGACGCCGAACAAGGGAGAGTACGTGCCGGCGACGGACATGTCGCTCGACTACATCGACATCAGCGATCCGGGGGGCGCCATCGTCGCGCGCGGGAGCCTCAAGTTCGCCGGCCACGTGGCCACGTCGGGTACCGACAACGGGCGATGGAACCTCGATTTCTCCGACGGCAAGCTGGCACGCATCGTCGGCTGCGGCGGGATGTATTGCGGAGGACAGGTGGGTGGCTATTTGCTGGCCACCGCCGATTTCAGCGATCCCGATGCCCCCGCGCTCTTGTCGAAGATCGTACTGCCGTCGACGGGGTGGTCGCCCGCGGTGCGTTTCGACAAAACGCGCATGTACCTCGCCCCCGGCGACGATTACAGCGGCGTCAATTCGCCGATCCAGATCTTCGACCTCACCAACCCCGCTGCGCCGAAGCTCGCCGGGCAGACGCAGATCCCCGGCTCGGTTTGGAACTTCACCCCCGCCGGCGATCGGCTCTTCACGCTCGGCAACGAGCGCGATCTTCAGACGGGCAGCTACGGCAGCAAAATCTCGGTGAGCTACCTCGACGTCAGCGATCCGACCCGCCCGACACTCATGGGTGTGCCGGCCACGTTCGGTGAAGGATGGGCGTGGACCCCCGCGGCAGGCACGTTCAAGGCGTTCACCAAGAACGACAACCAAGGCCTCGTCGTCCTTCCGTTCAGCGGCTGGAGCTCGAACCACCGTCAGTACAACAACGGGCTTCAGCTCATCGAATTCACGCAGAACACCATCGGCACCTCCGGCGCGGCGCGGACCAAGGGCTGGGTCGAGCGCGGCGTTTTCGTCAAAGATCGGCTCGTGTCGCTCAGCGATCTATCGCTCGCGGTCGTCGATTACACCGACCACAGGCAGCCCGCGGTCGTCGCCGAGCTCACGCTGGCCCGCAACATCGTCGACGCGCGGCCGCACGGCGAGACCATCGCCCAGCTCTCCAGCGACTGGTTCTACCAGAATGACCACGAGCACTCCGAGCTGCGCATCCTGCCCATCGATCAGGCGGAGGAGAACGTGTCCGGCGCCGCCCTGGCCGAGGTTCCCATCGAAGGGGTGAACGCCCGCGTCTACCACAACGGCAGCCTTTCCTA
>DATHEQ010000151.1:0-12472 GCA_035318505.1 Polyangiaceae bacterium
CGCCGTGCGCCTTTCCCGAGCAGAATGCCGCCGACTTTCCGGCCACCCTTAGCGAAACGAAGTGCTTCACCGACGTTCCTCGGCGTATTCCTGCGCCCGGTTTGATTCCCTACGACATCAACTCGGCGCTCTGGTCCGACGGGGCGCAGAAGCGCCGTTTCATCATTTTGCCCGAAGGCGGCAAGATGACGTTCTCCGAAAAGTTTGCGTGGACGCTTCCGGTCGGGACCATCCTGGTGAAAGAGTTTCTCCTCGAGCGCGAGCCCGGGAACTCCGCGACCATCTACCCCATGGAGACACGCTTCATCGTGAAGCGCTGCGAGCCAGGTCTCTGCCGCGCGGCGTGGGAAGGCTACAGCTACCAATGGAACGACGCCGGCACTGAAGCGATCCTTCTTACCAACGGCAACGAAACACTGTTCAAAGATTGGCCATCGGGAGCGCTCATGCACCGTCACAGCTATCCCGGGCGCGACGAATGCCGCCAATGTCACGCCAACGCCGCCGGTGGCGTGCTCGGTCTACAAGCGTCGCAGATGAACCGCAACTTCGATTATGGCGGCGGCGTCGACAATCAGCTCCGCGCGTTGGCTCACATCGGCGCGCTTGGCGTCGCTCCTTCGATGGACGGCGGTTTGCCGCCGGAGGGGGGCGGCGCGGACGGCGCGGTCGCGGAGGATGGTCCTTCAATCGACGGCGGAGCGCCCACCGACAGCGGTGCTCCAGCGGGAAGCGATTTTCCCTTCGGCGCGCTCGAAGCGTTGCCGCGTCTACCGACGCCGGGCGACGCGGCCAATTCGACCAACGAACGGATGCGTTCCTATTTTCATGCGAACTGTTCCCATTGCCACAGGCCCGACGGAAGGTGGCCGGTCATCGACTTTCTCTACGACTCGCCCATGATCGGTGCCGAAGAACCGAATGCCAACATCTGCAACGAGCTCGAGCCCGGCCACGCCGAATTGTCGCGCATCTATCTCAAGGACAGCACGCGCGGCGATCTCCCGCCCGACTTCGTCGGACTTCCCATGCCGCCGCTCGCCACCTTGCTTCCCGACCAGCGGCAGCTGCCCACGCTCAAGCGTTGGATCGACGAAATGAAAACCTGCCCGTAGAGCGTCGCGGCCGGTAGGGTCAAAAGCAATTGACGTCGGTGTCGCTGCGGCGCGGGTAGTAATAAACGAAGGCGTTGCAGTGCTCTTGGAACTCGACTTTGCCGCCGAAGGTAAAGCAGCAGCCGTCTTCGGGATTGCCGCATTCTTGGGGCCCGGCCGAAAACTCGCAGGTGTAAGAAATGCCGCCCCGTGAGGGGACGGTGAGGTCGAGATTCTTGGCAAAGAGCGGCTCGTTCCAGCGGGTGTTCTCGTAAAACGGATCGCCTGCGCCCTCGAGCGGATCGAAGACGGACATCGTGAAGCGGCGGCCGCGACTGTGAAAGTGCCCGTTGGCGCCGAAGATGGTGACCGGATTTTTATCGGCGAAGCGGCAGGTCGTTTCGAAGGTGATGCCGCTTTGGCCCGGGCAAACGCGCAGATTTTGGTTCGTCGCGAACGCGGTGCCGAGCTCGGCGGTGACGGCGCTCGCCGGGATGCGATCGAAATTGACGAGCACCTTGCCCACGCTGGGCGTGTCCTGTGTCGTCGCATTCACGTAATGAGTCTGCAGCATGATTTTCTCACCCGGCTCGAATCGATGGGCAACGCCCTCGGGCAGGGTGAGCTCGACGCTTCCTTCGTTCTGCGAATTGACGACGAGCGGCCAATCCGACCAGTTGGCGGGCTTCCAACATTCCCCGTCGATGACCGAATCGCCGTGCGCGCCATCGAGGCCGACCACGGTCCGCACACGGAAAATGTTCATGTGGTGCGTGCCCGTCGTCTGCGCGATCGCGATGTGATTCACGAAGACCGCCTCGCCATAAGGCACTTCATAGAAGAAGCACTGTTGCAGCTCTTGGCCCGCGGAAAGTGCAAAAGGCGCGATCGCGAACTGCCAACCGCGCTCCGGCGTGGGCGGTGGAACGAGCGTGACGTCAGTGACGGGGCCCTTTCCGGGCGGCTGATCCACGATGACCGCATCGACGGTGCAAGCGCTCAAGACCGCGGCCAGGGCCACGGTCGTGAGAAGGCGAGGTTCGAGGGGGTCGCGTTCGCGTGTCATGTCGGCTACGAGGGGCATTCAGCTTGGCACATTGTCGTTCGGCGCAGAAGCGCGCGTCGCGCGACCTACCTCGTCACGCTCGGCGATGATTATGCCGGCTGCTGAAATTTCGTCGTTCGATGTAGGGTTCGACGAGGGGGCGCCGATCACACTCTTTGTGGGACCGTGCGGCCCCGTAGGTAGCGGGAATGTCAGAGACAATTCCGTGGCGTCGCGGCCACGGCGCGCCGCACACGAAGCGCGCGGCATCTTGTTTCGCGGGATCCATGAACGTAGACCGTCTTCTCTTTCTCAGTCTCACGCTCGCCGGATGTGCGGGGCTCGCGGGTGACACACCGCGCTCGGGCAAGAACGACGATGCCGGAAGCGGCGGCGCGACGGGCGGCGCGGGCGAAATGGATGCGACTGCCGGGTCGGGTGGATCGGGAAATGCGGGAGCTGGCACGGGCGTGGGCGGCACAGGATCCGGCCCCATGGGGACCGGTGGCGCCGGTGCGACGGGCGGCGCTGCCGGAAAAGGCGGAGCGACGGGAGGTACCGCGGGGAGCACCGGCGGCACCGCCGGCAACACGGGCGGTACGGGCACCGGAGCAAGCAGCGGCGGTGGTAGCGGAGGTAACGGCGGAGCAACCGAGGGCGGCGCTGGAACGCTCGACGCGGGTTCAATCGTCGACGTGGGCGGAAAGGGCGGAATGGGAGGCACGGGTCCCATATGCGATGCGCAACCGGGGACGGGAACCTCCGTGCCCGACGCACCTGCGCAATGCACGAGTGGTCGAAAATGGACGTCCGGCAACGGCCCCACCATGAGCCCCGGCGACATCTGTCAGGGCTGCCACGGCTTTACGATCGCGGGCACCGTCTACCCGACCGTCCACGAGACCGGACTCTGCTACGGCGTCAACGGAGGCGCGCAAGTCGTCATCACTCCTTCTTGCGGAACACCGATCTCACTCACAGTCAACAGTGCCGGGAATTTTTACTACACGGGCAGTGTGCGTTTACCCTTTACGGCGAAAGTTGTCGTCAATGGTGCCGAGCGCGTGATGCTGGGGCCCCAGACGTTGGGCGATTGCAACGCCTGTCACTCCCAAAACGGTCTGCAAGGCGCACCCGGTCGCATCATCGTCCCTTAGCGCGTCGCCGGTTTCGCAGTGCGAAGCTGTCGGAACGGCCGTATTTTCTAGGGTAGAAGCGAGAAATTGCCCACGCGCGGCTCGGATCGAGCGGCACGCTGGTTGCTCTGAACCCATGTCGCATCGACGACGCACGTTCTCGCGCCGGCGCCACGGCGCGCACCCGATCAGGTTCGATCGAGAGGCGAGACGCCGCCGTCGGGGCAGACAAGGTCAACAACAAGGAGCTCTCCCATGAGAACATCGAGTAAGTGGATTGTCGCGGCCGCCGGTTTCGTCGGTCTTGCGACGTCGTCGTCGGGCGCGCTCGCTCAGGAGCGGACCAACCAATCGTCCTACTTTGCTGAGCCGGTGCGCGCTCCCAAGGACGCGTTCGAATTGGGCGTAGGCGCCGCCTACTCCCAAGGAATGACCGCTCCGGCCGCGGGTCTTGGCGCGACCGATCTGACGAAAGCAGGCGGTGCTTTCACGCTCCACGCAGGCTACCGCTTCAGTCCCGAATTCGGCCTGCACCTCTTCGGCGAATACGATGAGTTCAATCCGGGCAACACCCTGTCGACCGAGGCGGCTACCCGCGGCGGCGTGGCCGGGATCAGCGGTACGCTGCACTTCCTGCCCTATTATCGTGTTGATCCGTGGGTGCGCCTCGGAACCGGTTACCGGATGTTGTGGGTGACCGGTGATGCGAACACGCCCGACAACCGCTGGCACGGCTTTCAGCTGGCCAAGCTCGACGTCGGGGCGGACATTCGCACCAGCGAGGACGTCGCCATCGGCCCCACCATCGGCGTCGGCCTCTCCCAGTTTTCCTGGATCAACCCCAGCGGCGAGGCCGGAAACACGGAAATCGCGGACAAGCGGGTCGTACCGTTCGTGTACGCCGGTATAGAAGCCAAGTTCGATTTCGCCGGTACGCGGCGGCGAGCCCTGGCCGACATCGCTACCCGCTGAGCGGACGGCGTGCGACGCAAAAGGGTGCGCGAGGGCGGGCGCGCACCCTTTCGCCGGCTCGACGCAGATTGTCTCAAGCGCCGCGCGCGCGAGCGATGCGCAAACGCGCCGAGCGAAGGCCCTTGTATCCGAAAAGCAAAACGAGCCCGATAGGCGCGTGCGCCAAGGCGAGGTGGAGCTGGCTCACGGCGGGGCAATGAAACACGAGCGCCGCGTTGGCGAGAATTCCCCCTGCCGCGGCCGGGATCACCACGCTTGCCGCGTCGGACCGATCGAGGGCGCGCAAAAGCGCGATCAGCGCGCCGCCACAGGTCAGACCGACGAGGCCGCAGTCGTACTGCTGGTGCGCGACGACGGGATGGTTGAGCGCCGCTTCGGGCAAGAGGGCGACCGACAACGGTAGGGCTAGCGCGAGTAGCGCCAAGACCGACGCGCGGCTCGAAAGCGCCGGCCTTTGCAAGGGACGCAGTTCGAGCGTGATCAGTGCGATCAAGGCAACGGCGAAGATGCCGAGGGAAAGCAGCAGGCGCGCCCCGGGGTAGGCGTGTAGATCGCCGCGCGGGGTCGTCACGAGAACCGTGACGGCTATCCCGGTCGCTGCGGTGGCAGCGAAGATGACGCGCCAACGGGTCGGTACGCTGCGCAGCCATGCCGCCCAGCCTTTTTCGTGTGCGACGGCGTTTTCGACGCGCCGCCACAGAAAATCGAGCTCGGCCTCGCTCGCGCCCGGGCCAACGGATGCGGCGGAGGACAACTCGGCCAGCGTGCGGCACTCGTCGCAGGATTTCAAATGGTCATGGACCGTCGCCACGGACTCCGTCCGGGCGCTGAGCACCGCCTCGCGAACTTCACGGCACCTCAATGTCGCTCCGTATGAAAGGATACGTTCCGGCGGCCCTTCGGGTTACTGTCGTTGCGTCGCAAGAGCTTTCTAAGGCGAATATATCCCCGATGCGCGCGGACCTTGACTGCGTTGACGCTCGCGCCGACGGCCTGCGAGACTTCGTCGAAGGATAGCCCCTCCAGCCAGTGCAGCACGATCACCTCGCGCTGGTCGGAGGGAAGTTTGGTGAGCGCCATGTGGACCTCGCGGTTCTTGTCGGCCGCCTCTTGTGGAGCGTCCGACACGCGATGGCACAAAGCTTCGACGGTAGCGATGTCGAGCGATGTCTCGCGCCGCCTTCCGCATTCACGAAAATGCTGGAAGCGGAGATTGAGGGCGATGGTGAAGAGCCAGGGGCGCAGCGCGGCCCCCGCTCGAAAGTCGTGACGACTGCGGTGCAGCTGCAAAAACGTCTGCTGCACCATATCCTCGGCTTCCTGGCGACGGTTGATGCGGAGCTGCATCAATCGAAGCAACATGGGCGCGTAGCGCCGGAAGAGCTCGGTGAACGCCGTCTGATCCCCCGCTACGTAGGCGGTCATCAGCTCTTCATCGCTCCGAGCCGGGCTCGCGTGGTTCAATTCGCCCCCAGAGTTCGTTCTTTTGGCTGGCCCTCGGACCTCCGAGGATCGTACCTCTCGATGTAGACACTGCGAGTCGACAAAGTCGTAAAGGCCGGGTTGTCAGTGGCGTCACGTTGCGCAGGCGCTGTCGCCCGCGCGAGGTGGCGCGCGTTGTCTTTTGCAGCTCTGGTGTTCCGATGCGCGAGGCCTTTTAAAGGTTCATGGCGAATCGGAGAGCAACTTTTCCGATGCAGCGTCCTCTTCGCGGTTTTGTGGCTGCTCTAATCTACGCAGCTTTGGCGCAAGGGGTTACATGATTCGATTCGGCGGCTACGCGCTCCCTCTCCTGTCAAGTCGGGTTGTCTCCCTAGCTAGCCCGCACGGCGACGGCGTCGCGCTGCGCACATCGCGACGCGCCGAGCCGCGCACATCGCGACGCAGCCGACGCGCGCAGCGCAACGATGGAGCATGCGCGACGGCGATGGACGTGCGAAGGTCACGTCCCCGTCACCAGGTCGAGAATGACGGAAACGATCCTTCTGCGTCACGCAGTGCGCAATGCCGCAGCATGTCAAACTGTGCGTCGAAAAACGCCGCGATGAGCAACACGCAATTCTTCCAACGGAGGCGCATTGCTCCATTCGCGCTGAACGACAGGCGAGAATAATCGTTCATCAGGGCACCTGTTCGATGAAGGAAGGGTGGCGAAACCACTCGACCATGCATTACAACCCCGTAATGATCTGTCGTCGGGTGAGGTGGTCTATCCGACGCACACGTTAGGTTGTTCCAAACGGCTGCGTTTGCACCGGCGCTTGCAGCGCGCAGCTCGGTTCATCGCTGATGAGGAGGTTTAGAATGCGAAGGCGTACTCTACTAGCGGCGGCGATCATTTCCGGTTGCGCCATGGAAGTGGGCTGCTCGGCGACGGGTGGAGCATCGGGGAGCGGGTTTTCGGAAGGGGCTTCGGAATTGCAAGCGTCCGCCATCAAGGAGATGGAGCTCTCCACCGGAAAGGCCTGGAGCGTCACCTACGATGCCTTTCTGGGCACGCCTTACCACGCTGCGGGTTCGACCGCGCCGCTCTTGAAGAACGGTGTCAGCGCCACGCAGGCCACCTTGGCCTTCTTTGCCGAGAACAAGGACGTCTTCGGGATGGAGGATCCGGCCGCGGAGCTCAACGTGACCGGCGAGGACAGCGACGAGTACGGATGGCGCCATGCCAACTTTCAGCAGCACGTGGGAGGTGTCCCCGTCTACGGCGGCGCGATCCTCGCCCACTACGACACCGACGGCGCGCTCCGCTCGGTGGGCGCTCACTATGTGAAAGGGGTTCGCCAGCTCGACGTGAATCCCAAGGTCTCGACCAAGGACGCGCTAGCAACTGCGGTGCGCGATTGGAAAGCCAATTTCCAAGCCACGCTCGACGAGAACAAAGACTTCGATCGCGAACCCGACATTCAGCTCTACGTCTACGACATGGAGGGCAAGGCGTCTCTCGCGTGGTTCGTGCAGGTGAACGTCGCGCCGAGCGACAGCCATGAACCGGCGAAGCTCGCTTATTGGGTCGACGCCAAGACGGGCGCCATCCTCCACAAGTACAACGGACTCCAGACGACGACGACCCCGGGGTTCGGCACCGACAACACCGGCGTCGTGCGCGCGCTCTCCGTCGACACCACGAGTGCCACGGCTTTTAGCCTCACGGACACCACGCGACCGGCCGGCAAGGTCACGACGTACAATCTCAAGGGGGGCACCAGCGGCACGGGAACGCTCTTCACCGCTACGGCGGCGACTGGACCGTGGGACACGACCGAGGACGCCGCCAACAAGGGGTCCGGCGTCGGCGCTCACTATTATTCGGAGATGGTCTGGGACTACTACAAGAACGTGCACGCGCGGGATTCGTTCGACGGCAAGGGCATGGCCATGATCAACCGCGTCCACTACAGCAAAGCCTGGGCGAACGCGAGCTGGGACGGCCAGTACATGAACTACGGTGACGGCAACAATACGAGCCTCAAGAATCTCACACGAGGATTCGACGTCATCGCCCACGAGCTCACCCACGGCGTGACCGAGAAGACATCCAAGCTCGCCTACACGGGCCAATCGGGAGGTCTCAACGAGAGCATGTCCGACATCTTCGGCAACCTCGCCGAGCATTGGCTGCAGCCGAGCTACAGCACCGACATCATGAAGAACCCGAACCTCGCCGTCGGCGAGGACGTCGGCGTGACCAAGGCGCTGCGCTACATGTGTGCTCCGAAGCTAGGGCTCTCCGCGCAGAGGGACACCGCCGATACGGTGACGGCCTCCGACGATGTGCACATCTCTTCGGGTGTTCCGAACGTCGCCTGGTGTCTCATGACCATCGGCGGAAAGCACCCAACCACCGGCACGACCGTGAACAGCGGTATCGGCTGGGACAAGTCGGCCAAGGTTTGGTACCTGACGCAGTCGAAGTACCTGTTGAACATGCCCAACGCGAACTTCGCCGCGGCCGCGAAGGCAAACTCCGACGCCGCCACCGAGCTCAGTCTCACCACCAACGAAAAGAACATCATTCAGTGTGCGTGGATTGCAAACAAGACGTTGACGACCCCCACGACGTGCGCCGACACGACGGGCGGCGACGGGATCGACGGCGGGTCGACGAAGGGCGACACCGGTGTGCCGCCGCCGCCGATCGATGCCGGCACCTCGGATGTCCGCGTCGACATCTCGGTGCCTCCCACCGACGCGACGCCCGATCGTCCAACCATCGACACGAACATCCCCGAGGCACCGCCGCCCGTGCCCGACGTCGCGCCGCCGCAGCCGGAAGCCGGTCCGCCCGATGCCTCGACGGCCGACGCCACCGGAGGTCGTGGTGGTGCGGCGGGCACCGGCGGTAGTGGCGGGGCAGGCACCGGCGGTGGAGGAACGGGAGGGTCGGGCGGATCCACGGGCGGAGGTTCTGGCACCGGTGGCACCAGCGGCACCGGCGGAACCGGCACCGCAGGTAAGGGCGGCTCGACAGGGGGAACGAGCAATCGCGGCGGAACCGCCGGGACCGCCCCCCCGTCCGATCCGGGCTGCGGATGCACGGTGCCCGGTCAATCTGCCCCAGTGGGCAAGAGCTCGCTGGCACTCGCCGTAGGCTTGGTGGCGGCCGCCGTCTCGCGCCGCCGTCGTCGCAGCGCCGCCTGATCGCGACGCGGCTCGCTTGGTGCGACTCTCCCGCGCTGACTGTTATCAGTCAGGCACGGGAGAGTCGGCTGAGCGACGATTCGAAGCCGTGAAAGCACTTCCGTACCAAAAGCCGCGCGAGGGGCGCGATCTCTGGATCGCCGACAACGTGCTGCCCAACGCCATGGATGTGCGGGAACGATGTCTCGCACGAAAGAACTGGACGCTCGGATTCCCGCACCGCGACGAAGGGTGGCCGGGAATGCGCTCGCTGCCCGCGCTCTATCCGGAGGAGCTGGCGCGCGTCGAGGGTTGGGCCCAAAAGCAGCTCGGGGTCAAACGGCTTTGGCAGAACGCCACCGCCGAGGGCACCCTGCTGAACCACAACTGCGTGCAAGTCGTCGGTGAAGCCGAGGCCGAGGCGCGACCGCACACCGATTCGCGCAGCAACTGTCGCTTTGCCGCGGTGCTTTACTTATCGCCCGACGTCCCGCCCGAATGCGGTACGTCGTTCTATCGGCAACGCTTACCGAATGGAAGTCTGGGTGGCAACCTGGTGCCTCCTCCGCACGACACACTCGCTGATGCGCTCGGCCAGCGCTTTTTGCCGCCGGGAAGCTTCGTCGAGGATCTGCGCATCGACTATCGGTTCAATCGCTTGCTTCTCTACCGCGCCGATCTGATTCACAGCGCGACCCGATATTTTGGCCGCGCGCCGCATGAGCGTCGGATGGCGGCCGTTTTTTTTTGGCACGCGAAGTAGCGCGCGCTTCATCGCACTGGCCAACTGCATGGGCGTGGGCAGGTCTTCGGCCGCGTCGACGCGATGCGCATCGACGGCAGGAGCGTCGACCGAACGCGCTACGGACCGAAGGGCTTTGGCATGCTTCTGGAGTCCGCGCGGACTGCAGGTAGCGCCGACAATGCGCTGCATCATTGACGCACGCGAAAGCGCCAAATGCCTCCCTGCCTTCAACTTGCCGTATTGACCGGCAAGCACGAACGGTGTACGAGAATTGAGCCTCGACGCAACGACGCAGGACGCAGCTCATTTATTTGAGTTGCGGGCAAAAGGCGCTCGTCGTTTTGCCGAGACTGCCATCAATCAGTAGAGAGCACCGCCCCCATTCATCGGAGCTTTCCTTGTGCCCGTGCGGCCGAGGGAGTGCGCCGAAATGGAGGCATCGTCATAGGGGGCGCGCGTTTCAACGCGAGCACGACCGACTGGCTTTGCGTGGGTTTTAGCTTGAAATTGCTTAGGTGGCTTCGAGGGGTCTGACGCATCTGCACGGCGTCACTTTCGAACCATCGGATCGCTCATTGTTCTCCCGACCGGAGACTTACGCAGCAAGGAGATCCCCCCATGAGGTTGAGGTGTGCCTCGAGTTGGTTGGCGCTTGCCGCCTTAGTGGTCATCGCTGGTTGCAGCGAGTCGTCGTCTAACGGACCGAGGACGACGCAAGGCAACGGCGGCGGCAGCACGACGACGACCGGCGGCGGTGGGTCGGGCGGCGGCACGGGTGGATCCGGCGTCGGCGGGACGATTGGCGGGCTCGACCCCGGCAAAGAAGCTGGACCGGTCGAGGCATCTGCTTGCTTCACGTGCAAGCCCGCGGTCGGACAGTACTGCGGAGCCATCGGCGAAGGGTGCACGCGCAAAACGCTCCAATGCGGGATGGTCTGCGACGTGCCCGGCTATACATGCAAAGGGGGCGGTGTCGACAACCTCTGCGGCGCGCAGCCCGACTCGGGTGTCTGCGAGTTGACGGTTTGTGACAAGGGTCCGGCCGGCAAGTACTGCGGCAAGGTGGACAACGGCTGCGGCACGGAAATGGACTGCGGCGGCTGTCCAGCCGGGTTCGATTGCGGCGGAGCGGGGACCCCGAACGTCTGCGGCGTCATGCCCGATGCCGGCACCTGCACAACCAACTGCAACCCCCCCGGGGGAACGTACTGCGGTGACGTCGGCAACGGTTGCGGTGGAACCCTCCGCTGCCCGACGACGTGTCCGGGCACTTTCACGTGTGGCGGCGCCGGCGCCAATGGCGTGTGCGGTGCACCGTTCGATTCGGGGATGTGCCCGACGCAAACGGTTTGCGATCAAGGCATCTCGGGCAAACTCTGCGGCAGTGTCGGCGACGGGTGCGGCGGTCAAATGGACTGCGGCGGATGTCCCGCAGGGTGGTCCTGCGGCGCGGCCGGGCAACCCGGCGTATGCGGAGCGACGCCGCCGACGTGCACGCTCAACGTTTGCAATCCCCCGGGGGGACTCCTCTGCGGCGACGTGGGCGACGGATGTGGAGGGAAGCTCAGCTGCAACCCGACCTGCCCGGCGCCTCAGACTTGCGGCGTTCGCCAAAGCGGCGTGTGCGGGACACCGTGCCCGCTCTGCAACCAGGTCCCGACCTGCTCGGAGGCAAGCGTCACGACCATCAGCGGCAAGGTCGTGACCGCGCGTGCGACGGGCGCCGATCCGGTCCCCCGGGCGAGCGTGTACATCCCCAACATCGCACTCGGAGCCAAACTCGGGCCCATCATGCCCGGCGCAACCTGCGATCGGTGCCAACCGCTCACGCAGGACGTCGCGCTCGCCAGTGCCATCAGCAATGCTGACGGTACCTTCGTCATCCAAGGAAATATCCCCGCCGGAACGGGGATCCCGCTCGTCGTTCAGCTCGGCAAGTGGCGGTACGAGACGACGATCGACGTCCAACCTTGCACGAACAATGCGCTCCCCGACGGCGTCGCACGCCTGCCGCGCACGCAATCGGAAGGAAACATCCCGCTCACGGCCCTCTCCACGGGCAACGTGGACTCGCTCGAGTGCATCTTGCGCAAGATCGGCGTCGCGGACACCGAGTTCGGCAATCCCGGCGGCGCGGGCCGAATCCATTTCTATAAGAATAACGGCGCCAACTACGACACGGCTACGCCCAACCAGGCGGCGCTCGTCGGCACCCCCGCCGTGATGGAAGGGTACGATCAGATCCTCTTTCCGTGCGAGGGGAGCCAAACCAACGAGACCGCCGCCGCGCTGACGAATTTCACCAGCTACACCTCAAAGGGGGGCCGCGCCTTCGCGACCCACTTCAGTTACACGTGGCTCTATATGAACGGCGGGTTCGCCACGGCTGGAACGTGGGCGCCCAGCAACAACAATCCCACGAGCCCTCTCATCGCCAACATCGACTTGATGCAGCCGAAGGGGCAGGATTTCGCCACCTGGCTCGGAATCGTGGGCGCGCTGTCCAACGCCATGCCGCCGCAAGTCTCCATCGCCGATCCACGGCGCAATCTCAATGCGATCCCGGCCAACCAGGGTGGCGTGCGTTGGATTTACGCCGACACGTCGCCGCCCCCCCTCGTGCAACACGCGACATTCGATACGCCGATCATCGTGCCGCCGGACCCGGACCGGGTGTGCGGTCGCGTGATCTACAGCGACTTTCACGTCGCCAATTCCAATAACAATGGGCTGACGTTCCCTGCCGAGTGCCCGTCGGCCGATCTGACGCCTCAGGAGAAGATCCTCGAGTACATGCTCTTCGATCTCGCCTCCTGCATCGGGGATCCGCCGCCAACGAAGCCGCCGCCGCCACCCCCGC
>DATHEQ010000152.1:0-17309 GCA_035318505.1 Polyangiaceae bacterium
CCCGCCCAGAAATGATCGAACGAACGGAACGTCGGTTGGAGCGAGCGATCATTCTCGCGGCGGGGACGGGATCGCGGTTGGTGGCGCAGGAGACATTCCCCAAGCCGCTGAAGCCGGTGGCAGGCGTGCCCCTTTTGGTGCGGGTACTGAGGACGCTGCAGGGCGAGGGAATCCGCGAAGCCGTCATCGTCGTCGGATACCGCGGCGACCAGATCAAGAAAGCGCTTTTGGCAGAGCCGACGTTGGGTCTCAAGCTCCACTTCGTCGTCAACGAGCGCTTCGATCGAAAAAACGGCGTCTCGCTGCTGGCGGCGCGAAAATACATCGACGAGGAGTGCATCCTTTCGATGGCCGATCACCTTTATTCGCCGGAAGTGGTGCGCCGCTTGGCGAGCTTCGACATGCCCGAAGGCGCATGCGCACTCGGCGTCGACTACGACATCGAGCGCTGCTTCGATCTCGACGACGCCACCAAAGTGAGACTGCGCGGCGGCAAGATTGCCGACATCGGCAAAGACATCAGTGACTACAATTGCATCGATACCGGCGTGTTCCGCATTGGGCCGGCGCTGGTGCGCGAGCTCGAACGGCTCGAAAAACACACGGGCGACTGCTCGCTATCCGACGGCGTGCGCGTTCTCGCCGAGCGCGGTGCGTTCCTCGGCTGCGACGTGGGTGACAGCCGCTGGATCGACGTCGACACGCCGGCCGCTTTCTTGCGCGCCGAAGCGATGGTGCGCGTGTTCGGCGACTCGCTCGGGGACGAGCCCGCCCAGATCGGCGGATTCGACGGCGAAGGCATGGAGCTATTCGCGCCGAGCTGGGTGCGCGCGGCGCAGCCGTACCGCGAAGACCATTTCCAGCTCGCTTCGTCGCGTCAAGGTCTCGCGCGCATGATGTCCAACGAGAGCCCTTTTTCGCCGAGCAAGCGCGTGATCGACGCCATCGTGAGCGCGGCGCAGCAGGGCAATCTCTATCCGACGAGCGGCGGCGATGTTCGCCGGCGCCTCGCCATGCGCGAAGGGCTCGATGAAAATCACGTCGTGCTCGGCGCCGGGTCCACCGAGCTCATCGACATCGTGGTGCGCACCTTCGTAGCGCCCGGCGAAGAGGTCCTGCTCAGCGTTCCCACGTTCTCGATGTACGAGGCGCGGGCGCGTGTGTGCGGCGGGATCCCCATTTTCGTGCCCATGACCGACGATCACGACTTCGACGTGACCGGCATCGTGGCGGCGGTCACGGAGCGGACGAAGGTGATTTTCCTTTGTACGCCCAATAACCCCACCGGTAACCGCATCAGCGAATCGTCGCTCCGGCGCGTGCTGCGCCTCGGCCTCCCGACCGCCATCGACGAGGCGTACCACGAGCTCGGCGAGACTTCCGACTCGCTCACCCACCTGCTCGCGGAGTTTCCCAACGCCATTTTGATCCGAACCTTCTCCAAGGCGTTCGGGCTGGCGGGGCTCCGTCTCGGTTATGCGCTCGCGCATCCGGCGGTGACCAAACTCTTGCTGCGGGCCAAGCTGCCCTGGAACATCTCCTCGCTCACGTTGGCGGCCGGCGTCGCCGCGCTCGAAGACGTCGAAGAGTTCGAGCGGCGCATGGGTCACCTGCGCGCGGGACGCAACTATCTTGCGCTCGAGCTGGGTAAGATGCGGACCCTCACCGTCATCGCCGGGGAAGGAAACTTCGTGCTCCTCGACGTGGCGAAGGTCGGCGTCAGCGCCGAAGCCATCGTCGAAGCGATGTTGACCGAGGGCGTCTACATCCGCTCGCTCGCGGTGCACCACGCCAAGCGCAGCTACGTACGGGTGACGGTCGGAACCGAGGAGCAGAACCGGCGCTGCGTGGAGGCGATGCGCAAAGTCCTGGGTCGCCTCGGACGGTGGGCCCCGGTAGCGGCGGTCGATCGTCTCAGCCAGTCCTGAGAGGCGTGCTAGCGTACCGCGGGTGCGCGCCCTGTGGCGTTCGGCTCTGCTCTGTGGCGTGATCGGCCTGGTCCCCTGGCCGGCCCAGGCGTTCGTGTGGCCGAGCGCGCCGGCCAAGATCGCGCGGGCGCTCGACAGCGGTGACGTCGCCGAGCGGCGCGCGGCGGCGCTGCGCCTCGGAGAGCTGCCCGAGAAAACCGCGGATGCATTGCTGGTCAAGGCGCTCGGCGACGCGGATCTCGACGTCCGATTGCACGCCGCCAAATCGGCGGTGCGCCAGCGAAGCAAAGCGGCCGTCGACGTCGTCATCCCGTGGCTCTCCGACCCCGACGTGCGCGTGCGCTTGGCCGCCTGTGAGCTCATCCGCTACGTGCCCACCGTGCGGGCCGTGGTCGCTCTCGGGCGCGTCCTCAGCGATCCCGATGCCGGTGTTCGGCAGCTCGCGGCTTCGGCCATGGGCGCGAGCGGCGCCGCGGAGGCGGTAGGTCCGCTTCTCGGGCACCTCGACGACCCCACCGCCAGCGTGCGGGCGGAAGTTGCGCAAGCACTGGCGCGCATCGGAGACGCGTCGGCCGCCGTTCCACTCATCGGCAAAATCGGAGACAGCGCGCCAGAGGTGCGCCGCGCCGTCGTGCGCGCGCTCGGCGAACTCGGTGACGCACGCGCGGCGAGCGCCCTCGTGCTGGCGCTCCGCGATACGGTCGCCGCCGTGCGCGTCGAAGCGCTCACCGCGCTCGGTCGCCTCGGTGCGCAGGATGCCGTACTGGCCATCGCGCCCTTGCTCGAAGAGCGCGCTGCGCCCGAAGTGCGCGTCGCGGCGCTCGCTGCGCTCGGCAAAATCGGATCGGAGCCGGCCGTACGAGCGCTCATCAAGAGCCTGGCCAACGAGGATGCGGCGGCCAAGAGCTCCTCGGTGCGCGACGCGCTCGAGGCCAGCGGCCCCCATGCGGTCGGGCCTTTGCTCGCCGCGCTAGAGCAATTTGGCAACACCAACGTGGCGGCGGGAGCAGCGCTCGTACTCGGATCCATGAAGGCGGCGGGAGCGGGATCGGCGATCGTAGGCGCCATGCACAAAGGGTCGCTCGCCCCTTATGCGGGTTTGCGCGCACTGTCGTCGCTAGGCGATCCGGCGACGCTCCCCATCGTGCTCGAGCTCTTGTCCGACGCCAATCAGGTGGTTCGCCGGCAAGCGGTGCTCACCGTGACCGCGCTGCTCGACCCTGCCCGACGCGACGGACGCGCGGTCGAGCCTCTCGTCGCCGCGCTCCGCGACACGCGCAGCTCGATCGAAGAGCGCGAGGAGCTCACGCGCGCGCTCGGGAGAACCGGCGCGCCGCGCGCCATCGAGCTTCTCAGGCCACTCGTCAACGCCAAGAGCCTCGTTTTGCGCATCGCTGCCATCGATGCGCTCGGCGACCTGGGACCCGGGGGCCAGGACACGGAGCTATTGCGCGCACTCGGTGACGACAATGCGAGCGTCCGGCTTCACGCCGCGCTGGCGCTGTCGCTCGCCGGCGGAGAAGCGAGCGTGGGGGCTCTCCTCGAGCGTCTCACCGAAGCGGCTACCGAGGATCGCACCGCCATTGGGCTCGCGCTCTCGGGCGCGGCCGCGCGCGCCGGCGACAAGGTCGCCGCCGAGTTGTCGCGCGTGCTGGCAGGCATCGGAGGGGGTGCGCGAGATGCGCTCATCGAAGCGCTAGGGCGAATCGCTGGCGTCAAAGCCGGCACCTACCTGGCCGATCTGGCGCACCGGAGCCGAGATCCCGTCGACCGCCGCAAAATCGCGGAGGCGCTGCGCGGTCATCCCGAACAAGGGAGGCTTCTCGCCGAGTTGCTCGCCGACGGCGATGTTGCGGTTCGCGCAGAAGCGACGTGGGCGGCGGCGTTTTTACCGCCCGGCGACGGTGCGTCCGCGGCGATGAGGCGCGCAACGCAGCTGTTGGGCGACGCGGATCTGGGGGTGGCGACCAATGCCGCGGCAGCCGTCGCGGAGCTCGGAAAAACGCTCTCCACGCGCGATTCGGAAGCAAAGACACGGGCCACGGCCGCGCTCTGCAAGGCGCTCGGAGATTTTCGTTCGTACGTGCGCTCGAACGCGTTGGTTGGTCTCGGCATCCTCGGCGCGCGCTGCGACGGGGGAAAGACGGAGCGTCAGCTTCTCGCCCACGATCCTTCGGAGGTGACGCGGCAAGCAGCGGCGCGCCTGTTGCGCGTTTCGGCGCCGTCCGGGCGCCCCGGCAAGGAGGATGCGCAAGCGCTTTCGCGATGCTTGGCAGAGGACAAGAGCGGCATGGTGGCCAATGCCTGTCGAGCGCCGGTCGAGACGCCGGATCGCGGCTCTCCGGTCGTCGTGTTCGTCGTGCCCGACGGACGAAGCTCGCCCTTGCCGCTCGCGCCGTACTCCCTTCAGCGCGCCGATGGCCTCATTCGGTCGGGCGTCGCCGACCGTCGCGGCGCGGTCTTCGAACACGACGCGCCGCGCGGGCAACTGCGGCTCGTCGTGCCCGGTCCGCTCGCGCGTTGAGACCGCGCCCGCGTCGGACGCTCCCGTTACCCCGTACCGGCTCTCCCGCCGTGACCGGCACTGTCCATCCCGCCGTGTCCCCCGGTGCCGGCGAAGCCGCCCATCGGCTGGCCCCTGCTGGGCTTGGCGGCGCTTTCCGAGCGCGGGAGGTTCGGATGGCTGTCGGGCGTCGTATCGAGCTCGGGGCCCGGCGCCGCAAGCTGGGGGCGCGTCTCGCCGCTCTCTTCGGAAGCGCGCGGCAGCACGCGCCCGGCCACCAACGTGACCGCCATCGCCGCGGCCAGCTCGAGGATCCACTTGCGGCGCGCGTGGCGTCGCCTGGCAGCGAGCGTGATGGCGAGCACGCGCCGTTCGCGCGCCCCGTCCCACGGAAGATCGCTCGCGGTGTGCCCCCGCAGCTGCGATGGCAAGGTGGTCATTCCGCGAGCTTCCTTTCGAGACGCGTGTCGGCCTCGGTCAGACGGCGTTTGAGGGTGGCCAGCGAAATTTCGCAGACATCGGCGACCTCTTGGAGCGGCATGGCGCCGACGCGCGTGAGAATCCAGACCGTGCGCAGCTTGGTCGGGATGCGGTCGAGCGCGTCGTAAAGGTCTTCGGCGCGGCGCCCTTCGCGGGGGTCGGACGCGCGTGGCGAGAGCTCGGCGAGCTTGCCTTGGTACCAACGCCGCAAGCGTCGCCGCGCGAGCAGTCGGTGCACGCGACGAATGGCAATGACGACCAGCCAGCGCCGCATGGCGGCGGGTTCTTCCACATCGGCGAGCCCCGCCTGCGCAGCGACGAATGTCTCTTGCACGACGTCATCGAGCTCACCGTCGTCGCCGAGAAGGCTGAAAACGACGCCGGCAACGTAGCGCGCGTGGCGGTGATAGAGCTCGGTGAAGGCCGTCTCGTCGTCGGCGCGTAGCCGTTCGAGCAGCGTCGATTCGTCGCCAGGAGAGGCAAGCACCGCGGTTCGCGAGGAGGCCACGGCTACCAGGTGGCTTTCGCGTCGCGCATTCGGCTCAACTTTTTTTAAAAGTCGGGAGGGGGCGGCGGGGGATCGATAGGAGGGGGCGGCGGCAAGCCCTTCGACGGCGCGGCGCACGCCGACAGATCGAGCAGCATGAACTCGAGGGCCTTCTCCTGCGCCGTGAAATCGGCGGTCGTACACTCCGCCGGGAAGGTGAGAAGGCCGTTCATCGCGTTGGCCACGTGAAAATCGCTGTAGATCACGCGCCCGCAGAGGTTGTCCGGGTTGGCGGTGATGGGGGTTTCGACGACCATTTGTTGGACGACCGGCGGGTCGTCGGAATAGATCCAACGCTGGCCACCCTGACCTGGCGGAACGGCGTTCAAGTTGCGGCGCGGGTCGTTGATCGCGATTTGGGGCGGATTGGACGCGGAGAGAGCACCGACGAGTCCGAGCCACGACGCAAAGTCCTTACCTTTGCTCGTCGCGGTGTCGATGTTGGCGATGAGCGGGCTTCCGGGGTTTGCCTGGTTCACTTGCCAGGTGCCGGCCGTCGCGAAGCCGCCGTTCTGGTAGAGCCAGGTGTAGCTGAAGTGCGTCAGGAAAACGCGCCCCCCTTTGCTCGTGTAATTGACGAAGCTCGTCAGACTGTCCGCCGTTTCGTTGCTCTGCATCCCTTCGCAAGGCAAGAGAATCTGATCGTATTTGTCCCAGCTGGCTTGTGTACCGACGAGCGCGGCTTGGTTCGGCGTGTTGGCGTCGAAATTGACGCCGTTGTTGCGGTAGAAATGAATGCGCCCCGAGCCCGTCGGATTGGAGAACTCGCTGTCGGCCACGCCGACTTTGCGCAGAATGCATTCGAGGGCGTCGACATTTCCGGTGGAGATGGCGGTGAGCGGGATGTTTCCCTCGGATTGCGTGCGCGGGAGGCGCGCCGTGCCGGCAGAAAGCGTGTTGTTCGTGCAGGGCGCGACGTCGATGGTCGTCTCGTACCTCCAGTGGCCGAGCTGGACGACGAGCGGAATCGCCGAGCCGGCGGGGACGTCTTGCAGCACGAACGTGCCATCGGGGCCGGTGGTGTCTAGGGCCATGGCCTCGTCGCGGTTCAGCCGCGGGCATCGCGTGCAAGAGGGCCCATCGGTGAGAGGTGGAAGTTTGGTGCCGGGGGCAATGTTGGGGACGAAGACGAGCGCTCCGTACACGGGATCGGGATTCGCCCCTCCTGTGAAGACGGTGCCCTGCACGGTGGTCATGCCGCTCTCGCACTTTTGCACTTGGGGACAAAGCGGGCAGGGAACACCGCACACGCCCGGCATGCGCGGGCCGCAGGTTAGCCCCGCCGCGCAGTTGCCGCAGTCGAGAGCCCGGCCGCAGCCGTCGCCAATCCGGCCACAATAGGTTCTGATCGGCGTTGAGCACGCGATGGGCGTGCATGCCTCGGCGCTGCCGCCCTCGAGGTCGGCGTCTGGCGGCGGTGCGGCGTCGGGAGCGGTGGAAATGTCGGCAGGGGGCCCTGCTTCGGGTGGTCTGCCCGAACCTCCGGCGCCCCCAGTGCCGCCGCCATTTCCCGCGGCTCCTCCCGCCCCTCCGGGCGCGCCCGCGGCGCCCCCAGTCGCGGTGGAACCTCCGAGACCGCCCGTTCCTGTCGTCGATCCTCCCGATCCGCTGCTCCCGCCGTTCGGTCCAGCGCCGCCCGCGTTCGCTCCGTCATCGCTGCCGCTCGACGCATCGACGAGGGTGGTGCCGGCGGCACCGCCCTGCGCATCGGCGTCGTCGGAGCCGACCCCCGCTCTGCCGCCGCAACTGGTCGCGAGGCCAACGGCCATGACAAGCCGGAACATCGTCATCGGGCGAAAGCGTTTCACCTGGCCTCCCAGCGTATTGGGCAAAGATCGGCGACCTCCTATTACAATCAATACAGCGCGCATGCGCGAAGGAAAGCCGTGATTCGTTACTATCGTCATCGGCGTGGGGCTCGCGTGCCACACGTCGGTTACGCGCTGCGACGTAACAGTACTCGGCCGACCGACGCGTTTCGCGCGCGGCCCGCAGCGCCGCGGTGGGTCGGATTTGTATTGAAAACAACATCGCGTCACGAGTGTCGAAAGACCCCACCGCGGTGAGCCGGACGGGTAGGCAGGGCGCCGTTTCGGCGCCACAATGGCCGGATCGTGCCTACGAACCGGCCTTCCTTACGACGCGCAGCGCCTTTCGAATATGGCCGACGCTTGCGCGGTTTCCGGGTTTTTTTGCGACGTCTCGGGGCGGAGGACCAGGCGGAGTTTCTCCGCCTGGTCCGAGAGAGCCGCGATACGCATCACCCTTGGGTGTCGCCGCCCACGGGTATTGCGGGTTTTCAGCGATTGGTGCGCCGCGCCGAGGCGGAGACCGTGATCAGTTTGCTCGTCTGTGAGCGTACGACGCGGGCGGTGCTCGGGGTGTTCAACCTGAGCGAGATCTTTCGCGGCAACTTCCGCAGCGCGTACCTCGGCTACTACGGTCATGTCGCCTTCGCTGGACAAGGCTACATGGGGGAAGGGCTCGAGCTCGTCGTCCGGTACGCGTTTTCCAAAGTGGGTCTGCATCGCATCGAAGCGAACATTCAGCCCGGCAATCGGCGATCGCTAGCGCTCGTCGAGAAATGCGGATTCGCCAAGGAGGGATTTTCGCCGCGCTACCTCAAGGTGGCGGGCCGATGGTGCGATCATGAACGGTGGGCCATTACGCTCGAGAGGCGGCGCGCGCACCTGCGCGCGCGGCCCAAAAACAAGAGCCCGCGCGGGTGAGACACCCGCGCGGGCTCGCGCCGTTCAGCGTGTTGTCAGCGATGGCGACGGCGTCGCCCCGCGAGCAGCGCCATCGCGCCGAACAGAGAGACCGCCCATGCGCCGCCGCTGGGCGACCGGCTCTGCGACTGCGCGATGCGGCACCCGCAGCCGTCGTCGTCGTCACCGCCGCTACCTCCGGCGCCTGCTCCGCCGTCGGTGCGGACGTCGGCGCGCGCGTCGCTCGCCGTGTCACGCCGAACGTCGGACGGGGCGTCGATGACGGCGTCGGGGCCCGCTTCGCGGACCCCGGCGGCGCCCGCAGTGCCGTCGCGACCGGCGTCGCTGCCGCCGGCGCCTCCGGCATCGCCGCCACCGCTGTCCCTGCCGCCGTCGGTGCCGCCATCCGTGACCCCGCCGCCGCCTACCACGATGTTGACCGTGTCAGACGCGCCGTGGGTCCCATCGTTCACCGCGAGCCGAAACGTCAGCGTCGTTGGCGTCGTGGGTGCCGTGAAGGTCGGTTTGACGGTGGTCGGTCCGGCGAGCGTCACGGCGGGGCCGGCCAACTGATCCCATGCGTACACCATGGCACTCGGCCCGGCGACCGGGTCGGCGCTGCCGCTTCCATCGAGTGTGACCATCGCGCTTACCGGCACGTTCTGGTCGATGCCCGCGTTGGCGACGGGAATTCCGGTGCAACCCTGCGCATCGGCTGCCTGCGCCGGGAACGGCTTGTTCGTAATCCCCTGGAATCCGATGTTGTCGATGAACCACCCCGGCGCACCGGTGCCCGTATCCGTGCCGATTCGGAAGCGAACCTTGATGGTTTTCCCGGCGAGCGTGGCGCCGAGATCGACGCTAACAGTCGCCAGGGCGGGAAACCCCGCGCTGATGGCCCCGAAGGCCTTTCGACCCTGCAACGGATTGTCGACGGCTCCTCCGGCGGGCACCGTCAAGGTGGCGTTGTAGCCCGGGTCTTTGAGGGCGGCGATATCGATCCAAGTCACGCCGTTGTCTTCGGTGTACTCGATGACGCCGCCGTCGTAGTACGACGGCGGCGCGGCGGTCGTGTTCGCTTCGAAGCTGTAGGCGTGCCGGAACGACATCACCAAGTTGCCCGTCGCGGCCACGGTGAGCGCGGGGGACACGAGCACTTCGTCGGCTCGCTCCCCAATTGCTTGCCCATGCCACTGGTTGTTGGCGCCCGGGCCCGTCGTTCGCTCGCGGATCCAGACGTCTTGCACAGGCGGCGCGCCGGCGTCGCCCGTCGTGGGCCCGCCGTCGGGAAGAGGCAGCGGGAGATGCGCCTCGTCCCAAACGGGCGTGTCGCTCTCGACATCGTCTGTCGCGGAGCTGCCCGGAATGTTGTCACGGTTCACCCACACCGGAAAGTCGATCGGCGTGTTGGAGGTGAACGCATCGGGGTCGGCGACGGTGATGGTCACCGGCAAGAGAACGAGCGACGCAAACGTAGCGTCGAGTGACACCTTGATGCGAACCGTCGTCTCTTTGAACGGCTCGAGCGCCGGCACCATGACGACGCCGCCGTTCTCGATCGTTACGCCGGGAACCGAGGTCTGCACCGTGATCGTCGTCTTGGTGAGGTCGCTCACGCCGTTGTTGACGAGCTTGATGGTGAGAAGCCCCTCTTCCTCGCCGTCGAGGTAGCCGTCACGATCGCAGGACTTGACGCTATCGTCGAGCGACGTCGACAAGTACCGAATGTCTCCCTTGACGGCGTAGCTCTCGACCACGCCGACGAGATCGGTGGAGTTCTGCGGCGGCGATTTGGCGCCTGTTCCCGCGCCGCGCCGCGCGAATGCCTTGGCCATGACCAAGAGGTCTTGCTTGTCGACAGCTGCCGCGGCGGCGAGGATCGCGTCGCGCTGATCGGTGTAGGTCGGCGAGGGCGGCGTCATCTTCATGCCGGCCACGACGTAGTTGGCCACGCGACGGTGCGCCTCGGTCCACGTCATGCGCGGAGCGATTCCCTGGCTCTCCATCAGCATGGCCATGTGCACTTCGTGCATCATGCTCGTCCAGATCTCGCCGGCCGCGTGCACCTCGGAGTTCGGGCTGGTGCTCGGCGACATGGGTGTCGTCGTCGGTAGCGGCTCGCCCGCCTGGATGTGGCGGAAGGTCAGCGCGTTCCTCTTGAAGTCGGTCGAGTAAGGCGCCCGTCGAATCCCGAAATACCACGGGTCCGCTTCGATCCCCTGGCCGGCGTAGGCCGCCACGGGGTACGCACCATCGAGCTTTTCGCCCTCGCGCGCCAGCATGTGCAGCGCGACGAAATCGCCCCAACCTTCACTCATGGCGCTGCACTGCGTGTTGCCGCACTGCACCAGTCGGAGGTGGAAGTAGTGACCCCATTCGTGGCCGCTGACGGTGTTGTCGATGGTGCCGTCGTTCTCGACACCGATGACGCGCTTCATCGTCAAGCTGAGCGTCGAGCCGTCGGCGGCGAGCGCTGTCTTGATGAGCGCGCCGTCGGCGGCGTTGATCGCGTACGAGGGAATCGTCGGCCTGGGATTGGGACGGCCGGCCATCGATACGAGGGTGCTCCCGGCGCTCACCACGACCATACCCGTGGCGCCCGCGGCTTGAACCCGGATCACCTTGACGGCGGGGGTGCAACCTCCACCCTCCTCGACGATGGCGATCTTTCCAGCCACCGCTGCGGTAACGTTGCCACACGCAAAGAGGTTGGCGGCCGATCCGCCGTCGGCGGTGCCGCCGCCGCTGTCAGCGTCGGTTCGTACGTCGACCCGCACGTCGATGGCAGCGTCGCCGCCATCGGTTCCGGCGTCACTCACCGTGGGCGGCCCCGCGAGGGCGAGCGCGGCCTGCGCCGTCAGATCGAAATTCTGCGGTCCCCACGTGCCGATCCCGATGGGCCCGGTGAACGTCAAGGAGGGCGACGTCAGCGTGCGGCTGCTCTCGATGCCGCTCCACAGATACATCTGCATGCGCGGCGAGCTCCCCTCGGCGCGGGTGCTCATGTTGGCGTTGTTGCGCGTGCCCCACGGCGCGTCGTCCTGGGCCTCGACTTTCAGCGGGTCGTTCGCGATGCCACCGCGCCCGTAGTTGTCGAGCTGCGCGTTGCCGGCGGCCTCGTTGAACCCGGAGTCGTACCAATAGTCGTGCAACCAGTTGGTCGTGTAGAAGAGCTGCGTCACGGCCGCCATGCGCTGCATGTCGTTGAAGACCGGAGCGGGGACGTTGGGGTCGTTGTACTGCGGATCCTTGGTAGGGTCGTAGACGCGATCGAAGTTGTTGGCGGACGTCGTCGTTGCGCGCACGTCTTGCGAGGTGGGCGTGTACCCGTCTTCGGACGTCGTGTTGTTGTCGCTATACGCGTTGACGTTGTTGCCGTTCGTTTCCGTGGCGCCATTCGGGAGCCACGAGTCCGCTGCTCCAGCCGGGTTCTTGTTGAACCCGTCCATGCTCACCAGGTTCGGCGGGGCATAGACCGGATTCGGCTTGCTCATGTCGGGAAGCCCGGTCGGGTGCGGCGAATAGTTTGTCTGCGGCCCGTCGGCGGGCTGCTTCGTGCCGGTGGTGTCCGCCCAAACGCGGTAGTTGAAGACTTCGGACTGCGTGATCGACATCCGCTCGAGGATGCTGCCGTCTTTGGCGCTGACGATGTAACGCCATCCGTCGTTGTCGCTGCTCTCTTCGGTGCGCGCGATGAACTCGACGAAGTACGCCGCATCGAGGGCGCCCCCGTTCGGCATGTAGACCTGCTTGATGGTGGCGTTGTCGACGAAGCGAGCGCCGGCCGCGCGCGATGCCGCGGCAAAGGCGTACTCGGAATAACCGTTGCGCGTGCCGACCGACTCGAACGAGCTTTCGTCGAAAGCGGAGCCGATACGATCGGAGAGCGCTTGCGCGAGGGCCTGCCCTTCCGAGAGGACGAACTTTTGCGAGCCGAGCTTGCCGGGGTGAAGGGCACCCGAGATGGCGACGAGCTGGCGATCGGCCGTCATCGCCACCGATTGGCGCACGCCGTAGACCTCGATGCCTCCCACCGATTGGCGGAAGCTGACGATGCTGGCGCCACCTTGTAGCGGGTGAACGTCGTGAATGACGGCGCTCTTCACGACCTGATCGGAGAGCCCATACGTCGCCGCGTGATGGGCGAGGTGCGCGCGAGCCGCCACCTCGGGCGCTGCGTTGACGAGCGAGGCGAGGGCCACTTCGTCACGCACGCCCCACATGAACCGCGGCACATTGCGAACAGCATCCGTCGAAGCAACGATGCCCTGTGCCGGTAGAAGCAGCTGGGGCGTCGGGTCGAGGTTTGCGGTCTTGGCCGGTGAGGGATCAGGTGTCGGCGTCGGATCCTGCGGTTGCGACGAGCAAGACAGGAGCGATCCAGTGAGGGAAAGGCTCGCAACGAGCAGAGCGCGGACAGTGAGAGGGCGGTTCGGCGATCGCATCGTGTTTCTCCAGCACAGAGACTTTGTTTCGTCTCGTAAACGAGGGACTTCGCTGCGGCGCCACGAAGCGGCGAAACATAGCGCCTTCAAAACTGACCGTTGTCCCCTAACAGTTTTGCCGTCCGCAACCAAGCACTAGATCGATGGCGGAGCGCGACATCGCGCTCGACCGCAGCGAGCACGTCGTTCCGTGCAGCGAGCAGCGCAGCGCGCGGGAGGCGCCTCTGGCATAGTTGGAACGTGATGCGCAGACGACGCGATACCGGCGTTCGGCCGATGGACGCGGACGGGCCGCGTTATCGCCAGCGACGCGAGGCGTCGTCGCGCGACGCGCGGGGCGCGCGCGCGTGCGAAGCGGTGCGCGCTGTTATGCCGCACTGCGCAGAGCGGCGCGGCTGAGCGATGCCCAAGCTGCTTCGACAGCTGGTCGATGTTCGTGAAGACGAAGCGCCCGGGCTCATCGGGGCGTTTACCTATTTCTTCTTCTTGCTCGCGAGTTTCTACGTCATGCGCCCGCTGCGGGAGGAGATGGGCGTCGCCGGAGGCGTGAGCCGGCTTCCCTGGCTCTTCACCGGAACGTTCCTGGCGACGCTGGCGATCGTGCCCCTCTGGGGTGCGCTCGTCGCACTCGTTCCGCGCCGACGCCTCGTGCCGATCGCGTACCGGTTTTTCGCTTTCACGATGGTTCTCTTTTACGTCCTGCTCCGCGTTCCGAGCATGAGAAGCCTCGTCGTACCGGCGGTCTTCATCTGGATCAGCGTCTACAACTTGTTCGTCGTCTCGGTTTTCTGGAGTTTGATGGCCGACCTGTACAGCGCCGAGCAGGGGAGGCGCTTGTTTGGATTCGTAGCCGCGGGGGGGACCGCCGGTGCTATCGCGGGGCCGTTCTTGGCCACGGTGCTCGCGCCGCGCGTGGGTCCGGCGAATTTGCTCCTCGTATCGGCCGGCGCTCTCGAAATCGCGAGCCAATGCGCAGTATGGCTCGTACGCCGGGTGGTCACGCGGGCGTCACCTGGCGCGACTTCGCCGCCCGAAAGGGACGCCGAGGGCGGGATCGCACAGCGGACGGAGGCGAACGTCGACGAGCGACCCCTGGGTGGCAACGTCTTTGCGGGCGTGCCGCAGCTACTCGGGTCGAGCTATCTCCTCACGCTTTCGGCGCATGTTCTGCTTTTCACGATGACGGCCACGGTCCTCTATTTTCAGCAGGCGAACATCACCGGCCGCGCCTTCTCCGACCCCGGACTTCGCACTGCGTTTTTCGCGAGGATCGATCTGGCCGTCAACGTGCTCTCCCTTGTCGTGCAAGCGCTCGGCACGGGGCGGATCCTGAAGCGGGTTGGCCCGGGGGCCGCGCTCGCTTGCGTCGTTGTCGTCACACTCTTGGCTTTCGGTGGCCTCGCGGCGAGCCCAGGACTTACGGTTCTGTTCCTGGCCATGACGGCGCGACGTTCGGCCGGTTACGCGCTCGAGCGCCCCGCACGTGAGGTGCTTTTCACCGTCGTCAGTCGGGAAGAAAAGTACAAAGCCAAGAACTTCATCGACACGGTGGTGTACCGCGGAGGCGATGCCGCGACGGCTTGGCTTCAGCAGGCGTTGAGCGCGGGGGGCATCGCCACGCGCGCGATGGTGATCGGTTCGCTGCCGGTGACCGGCCTTTGGCTGCTTCTCGTCTACTTCTTGGGCAAGCGTCAGGAGACACTAGCCAGGCACCAGCAGGGGAATATCCTCGATCGATGAGACAGGCGGGAGACGACACCATGGTGACGAGGCGCAACATCTTGATCGGCGCCGCAGGCGCAGGGTTACCAGCCATCTTCGGCGTTGGCTGCGCGCCATCGCAGGGCATCGGCAAGTGCGCGACCGAGGCGCCCGCCACGGGCTCGGGTCCGACCGACAAAGCATCGCCCGGACCGCGCACCGTGCTCATCCTGGGTGGGACGGGGTTTCTCGGTCCGCACCTCGTCGATGCAGCTCGCGCGCACGGCCACAAAATCACGCTCTTCAATCGGGGCAAAACACATCCCGAGCTTTTTCCCGACGTCGAAAAGCTGCAAGGCGATCGCGATGGCAATTTGAAGTCACTCGAGGGGCGGACCTGGGACGTCGTCATCGACACCTCGGGGTACGTACCGCGCATCGTCAAAGCCTCGGCCGAGTTGCTCGCGCCGCGCGTGGGACAATACGTCTTCATCTCCAGCATCTCGGTTTACAAAGACGACGTCGCCGTCGGCGCCGACGAGAACCATCCGCTGCAGGTGCTCACCGAGCCGGGCAGCGAAGACCGCATGAAGCACTACGGCGCCCTCAAAGCGCTTTGCGAAAAAACGGTGGAAGCCGCTTTACCTGGACGCGCGCTCGTCGTGCGCCCCGGTCTCATCGTGGGGCCGCTCGATCCCACCGATCGCTTCACCTATTGGCCCGTTCGCCTGGAGCGGGGAGGGGAAGTGCTCGCGCCGGGAAGCGGTAAAGACCCGGCCCAGATCATCGACGGGCGCGACTTGGCGGCGTGGATCATCGCGTGCGCCGAGCAAAAACAGATGGGCATCTACAATGCGACCGGTCCCAAGGACGCCATCACGATGCATGAGCTGCTCGACCTGTGTCATGCGGGGATCGGCGGCTCGGCGGCGCGCTTCGTGTGGGTCGACACCGATTTCCTCGAGAAAAAAGAGGTCGCCCCGTGGACCGATCTGCCGGTGTGGACGGGCAAGGATCGCGGGATGGCCAGCGTGAGCAACACGCGCGCGGTCGAGCGGGGACTCAAGTTTCGGCCCGTCGGCGAAACGGCGGGAGACACCCTCGCCTGGTGGAAAACGCTTCCCCCCGAACGGCGCGAGAAACCCAAAGTCGGTCTCAGCGCGCAGCGCGAGGCCGAGGTGCTCGCCGCGTGGAAGGCGCGCTCACCGGGGTAGGTCGCTCAATCGGCGTCGGCGAGTCGCTCGGAAAGAATCTGCCCCAAGACGCCCTTTTCCCAGAACCGCTCGCACGCGGCGATCGGAAAAAGGTAATTGCCGACGCGGCACTCGAGCTCTTGCCGGACGCGGTCCGCGTCGCCGAGCACTTCGACTCGACCCTGCTCGGTGCGGACGATCCAAGCTTCGTCGTTGGGCCAGATGTGGAGGCGCGCCACCCTTTTTCCGTCGGCGACGCGATAAAACTCGATCCCCTCGCCGTTTTGCACGCCCACGGCGACGAAACGGGAGCTCGGCGAGAACGTGGCCGTCCAGGTGGGGAGCGTCGATTCGGTTCGATTGAGCGTGGCGAGCGTGCGCCCGTCGAGCAGCGTGAGGTACTTCACCCCGAGCTCGGCCATGTGCGATCCCGAAGGATCGAAGAAGAGGCCCTCGGGAAGGTCACCGCTGTCGACGGCCGTGACGAGCGCGCCGCTGCGCGCGTCCCACAAGCGGACCTTGTCGCGGCACGAGCCGACGAGAAAGTGCGTCTTCGGTTGAAACTTCACGTCGGTGCAGTCCCCCGGCGAGAGCGGGATTTCTCGGCCAGATGACATTTCCCAGAGGCGCGGCGTGTCCTGCACGATGGCGGCGAGTAGCTGCCCATCGTCGTCGAGAGCGACGTCGGTAGGAGCGTGGCTTTCCTGCGAGCTTGGCCCACGCGGTTCGAAGGTGCGCAGCAAAGCCCCGCTTGCAGCATCGAAAACGGCGAGCTCGGCGGACGCAGAGACGGCGATACGGTGCCCGTTGCCGCTGGCGGCGGCGGCGAGGATTCCATCCACCGCGCCCTCCCAAGCCAGCGGCACGATTTTGTCGGGATCGTCGAGACGCACGGCGCGAAGCCCACCGGGGCGGCTGCTCAACATCACGAGCGTGCCGGCCCCATTGGAGACGGTTTTGACGTCGTCGAATCCGGATGGCCGCGGGCGGCGCTCGGAAAGCTCGCCCGTACCGGCGCGAAAGCGAACGACGGTCCCGTCCACGCCGACGATGGTGATGCCTTCTGGCGTCCAGTCGAGAACGGCATGTTTCTCGTGTTGACCCATCCGGCGGAGGACCTTGCCCGAGGCGACGTCCCATACGCGCAGCTCGTTGCCGGAGCTGGCCACCATGCTGCGATCAGGTGAGGTAGCTACCGCGCTGCCGCCCGGGAAATCCTCGAGATGGGAGTCCTTGGACAGCGCTCCGTCGCTGACGGTGCCGTCGGATAGCCGCATGACGATGCCGCCGAGATGGGCGATGCCGAGCGTGAGTCGCTCGCCGCTCGGATCGAAGGTGACGCGCTCGATGGGTAAATCCATCTTGGGCGACATTTTCGCCGCGAGCCGAAGCATGAGCCCGGCGCCTGACGCTTTGTCCTTCGGCGTCGCGGTCGGGATACGAAAGCGTTGTTTGACCTTTCGTTTGGCGAGATCCCAAACGCAGAACCCGGGATAGAGCGACCCGACGGCCAAGAGCGGCTCGCGCGGATGCATGGCGATCCCGAACGGTGCGCATTGCCTGTCTTCGAGGCGCATCAGCACTTCGCCCTGACGAGCGTCGAGCAGAAGGGGCGTCCATCGGCGTTCCGCGTGAATTACCCCCCGCGCCGGCGAAGCGGTTGCGGGCGAGTCGGCGCTCGGTTTGGGTCGGGTGCTCGGGGATCCCTCGACGGGCATCCACGCGGTGGCAAACGCGCCGTCCTCACTCATGAGCACGCGGCGCTCGCGCGGCTCGGCGTTCTCTTGGGCACCTCTCAAGAGCA
>DATHEQ010000153.1:0-28316 GCA_035318505.1 Polyangiaceae bacterium
CGGGCACCCCCGGCACCGGAGGCGCGGGAGGTAGCGGGGACGCCGGCGGCGGTGCGGGCAGCGGCGGCGGTCCCGACGCGGGTAGCTGCATGGGCGACTGGGCATCGGGCGACTATCCTCCCGCACTCGACGACCCGGCAGCATGGCTCACGATCGCCGGCGTTGCCGGTCAAAACGATCTCGCCCGCCAATACAAGGTCCACGTACCGCCCGCGTACGACTGCCACGTGCCGGCGCCCATTCTCTTCTGTATGCACGGCCTGCAACAGAATGGCGTGATGTTCTGCGTCAACGGCGCGGCCGGTGCCAGCTCGGGGCCGAAGGGATTCGTCGACAAGTCGAACGAGGCGGGGTTCATCTTGGTCATCCCGACCGGCTACAACAACAGCTGGAACGGCGCGGGATGTTGCGGCAATGCAAACCTCGACGACACCGCGCTCTTCAAGGCCATCTTGACCGACGTGTCGACGCACCTGAATGTCGATGCGCGTAGGGTCTTCGCGACCGGCCTCTCCAATGGCGGCTACATGAGTTATCGGCTGGCGTGCGAAGCAGCGGACGTGTTTACCGCCGTGGCCCCGGGCTCGGGAGGATTGCGCGGCATTGCGTGTACGCCGGCGCGGCCCATCTCCGTACTCGATATCCACGGCACGACCGACAACCTCGTTCCCTATAGTCTGCAGGCCACATCGATGGCGGCTATTGCCGCCGCCAACGGATGCGCGACGACGACGCGGGCCGCTACCGCGCCGGGAAGCGGCGGTGACACGACCTGCGTTACCTACGAAGGCTGTCCGGCGGGCATCGAGGTCACGGGTTGCACCGTCCAAGGAGGAGGACACGTGTGGTTCGGCGACCCGAGCTGCGGCACGGGGGCGGCCGGTATCGGTTGCGGGTTCGTGGGGGCGAACAGCACGTTTCTCAACAACACCGACGCCGTCTGGGCTTTCTTCAGCCGTCTCTCCCGCTGACAGCCAGGCAGGTACGTCCATGTTCGCGCCGCGAAGTTGGCCATATTCGCCCCGGTGCCGGATAAAAAGTGCGATCGGGAAGGGGCTCTTTCGCCATGGAAATCCGAAGACCTGCAATGGTGCTCCTCGTGTTTGCGCTCGCCGCTTGGCTGGGGGCGGTTTTCGAGCTCGGGGCTGCGGATAGGGCGCGCGACGATGGCCTCGAGCAGGCCACGAACGGTGGCGATGAATGACGGTTCAGCAGCAATTTGCACAATCAGTCATTGATTGGCCGTAGCCGCGCATTGACGAAACCGGCGGCCCTTGCTTAAAAGGGACAAAACCGTCAGAAGCGCGTGGACGGTTCGACCGGAGGAATCACGACGCTGCCGGCGCGAGCATTCGTTTTGCCTCGAACGAGGGGCGTGTGAGTCAAGGGTCGCTCGCAGGGGTGCTCCCGCCGGGCTCCGGCCAGAGTCGCGAGCCGTTCTACTCGGCGGTGCACGACGAAGAGCAGGAATCGATCGCCTGCCCTCTCTGCGGGGCCGAGGACGAGCGACTCGTGTTTCTTGCTTGCGACACGATGTTCAACCAAGTCGGTCGCTATCGGCACGTCGCCTGCGCGCGCTGCTCGATGCGCTACGTCAATCCGCGCCCGACGATGGCCGCTCTCGCGCGCCATTATCCCGAAGAATACCTCTGCTACACCAACCTCGAACGCGAGCATTGGCTCCTGAAATGGGCGTTCGCGCGGCTCCAGCGCGATCAGGCCAAGCGCAGGGTTCGTCAGATCGAGCAGGTCGCCGGTCGCATCGCGGCGAGCACGCGCGCTCTCGACGTCGGATGCGGGCGCGGCGAGCTCGTCGCCAGCTTGAAGCGGCATCGCGGCTGCGATGTGACGGGGCTCGACATCAACGTCGCGGTCGTAGAGAGAGTCCGTCGCGAGCTCGCCGTCGACGTCCATCACGGCACGCTGTGCGGCGCCAACTACTCGGAGTGCAGCTTCGATCTCCTGACGATGACCGAATACCTCGAGCACGAGGCAGAACCCCGCCGCGTCATCGACGAGGCGTGGCGCGTCTTGAAACCCGGAGGGATCTTGGCCATCGAAGTGCCCGACGTCAGCGGCCCGATGGGCCGGCTTTTCGGGGCAGAGTGGTGGCAAGTCGACGCGCCCCGTCACCTCACGTTTTTCTCGCCCGCCACGCTGACCCGCATGCTCGAGAGCGCGGGATTCGAAGTACTGAAAGTCCGCCGTTACGGGCTGGTGATGTCGTTTGGATATAGCCTGCTGCAGGCGCTCGGCTTTCGCTATTTCCGATCGAACAAGCTCCTCTTTTTGACGCTGAGCACGTTGATTGGAATTCCGCTCTTTCCTCTGCTCTTCATGATGCCCGACTTCATGATGACGGTTGCGCGGCGTCGACACGTTCGCGTTTTACCGCGACCCTATGCCAGTGCACCCTCGACAAGTTCTGCGATCGCCGCCAAAATGCGGGCGTGAACGAATCGGAAATTCTCGCTCAATCGGCCCTCGCCCAGGGCGCCATGATCCGCGCGGGGCACCTTTCCTCCGAAGAGCTGACCGCCCTTTACCTTCGTCGTATCGAAAAACTCGACGAAAAGACGCACGCGTTCGTCGAAGTCACCGCCGATGAAGCGCTGCGCATCGCGCGCAAGGCGGATCGCGCGCGTCCCCCCGAAGGCGCGCTTTTTTACGGCGTGCCCACGGCCATCAAAGACTTGAACGCTGCACGAGGCACGTTCATGCGCATGGGCTCGCGCGCGTTTCCGCGTCTTCTCACCCCCGCCGACGATCTCGTGGTCGCCCGCATCCGCCGCGCGGGGTTCATCATCCTCGGCAAAACGGCCACTTCCGAGCTCGGCACGCTACCCGTCACCGAGCCGGACATTCATCCACCTAGTCGCAATCCATGGGACCTCGGGGTCACGCCGGGCGGGTCGAGTGGCGGCGCCGGCGCGGCCCTCGCCGCCGATCTCATCCCCATCGCCCAGGGCAGTGACGGCGGCGGCTCGGTGCGCATTCCTGCCGCTTTGTGCGGCGTCGTCGGCTTCAAGCCGTCACGCGGTGTCGTCGAAAACCCGTTCGGCATGGATGTACCCGACATCGTTTGGACCTGCGGGCCCATGGCGCGATCGGTCGAAGATGCGGCCGCTTTTCTCGACGTCATGGCCAAGGTCCCCCCCGTGCCATCGGCGGCGCTCGAGACCACGCCCACCACGCCGATCACCTTTCTCGCGCTCTGCCGTCAGAGAGTGCGGCCGCTTCGCATCACCTTCGCCACGGGTGTGCACATCGTCGCGACGACCGACGAAATTCGCGCCGCGACCGAGCGCGCGGCGAGCCTCCTTTCCGACCTCGGTCACCACGTCGAGCCGCATCCGATCCTCTCCGGCATCGAAATCGACGAGTTTCTCCCGATTTGGCAAGAGCTCATCGCAGCCATCCCCGTGTCGGATTGGTCGCTTACCCAGCCGCTTACCCGCTGGCTCGGCGAACAAGGCAAAAAGCTCCAGCGCCGGGACGTGGCAGCTGCCATCGCGTCGCTCTCCCAGCGAATCTTTGCCCTCTTCGGCGACGTGGACATGGTGCTGACGCCGACGGTCGCCGTTGCCCCTTTTCCCATCGGTACGCTGAAAGGGCTGGCGCCCCTCGCTACCTTCCATCGCGCCGCCGAGCTCGGCGCGTTCACCGGGCCCTTCAACATTTCCGGTCAACCCGCCATCAGCGTTCCCGCAGCGTTGAGCCGCGCCGGCCATCCCATCGGCGTACAACTCGCCGGAAAACGTGGTGACGACGCGACCGTGCTGGCGCTCGCCCGCGCACTCGAAGAGCGCCTCGGATGGCGGTCGCGGGCGTACGCGGCCTAAGCGCGATCGATCGGGTGCAAGCTCGCCATGCCCGTCACTTTTTGCAAAGCGACAAGGAATGAGTGACGCGGTCGTGGAGCTTGGGATTGTAAAGTTGAAAGTGGCCGTTATACCCCTGGTACCCAATCAAGAGGCCAAGGATGATGGTGGCGCCCGCCAGAACGGCGAGAAGGGCGCCGAACGCGCGACGCGTCCATTTGTGGTGCCGCAAGTGCCGGTGCAAGGACCAGGCGCCCCATGTCGCGAACAGCACGAGCCCGGCGGTGACGTCCCCCAAGTAGCGCATCGTTGCAGCAAAGACACCAATGCTGGGCAGCGCCGCCACCGTTCCGAGGATGACGAAACAACACGCGCACCACAATCGCGAGCCATTCACCGCGCCGAGGCTGGGAAGGGGAGCGGCGCCGAGACGCGGAAGAGCAGCGCGCACGCTGAAAAATGCAGCTAGAGGCAAGAGCCATATCCAGGGCACGACCCGCAGCATGCCGACGACGGGCTCCTGTACCCAGTACCCTTCGGCCACCGCGAAGTCCTCGGGAAAAGCTTTGGGCACGTCCCACGGCGTCGTGAAAAACGGAAACTCGCACGTCGTGACGGGGGCGCGAAAAAAGTAGCTGTAAAGATTGGCGCGCACGTATTCGAACGACGCGCGAATGTGCACGGTGTTGAGCATCCAGTTGGTACCGAACTCGAACCAGTCATCGAAACGCGCGCGGTTGTAATAGAGCAAGCCGAAGACCCCCAATGCGATGGGGAAGCCGAGCCACACCAGGTTGCGGACGACGGCGAACCAGCGGTTTCCGGAGTGGGCGAGCGGCATGAAGGCCGTGAGCAGCACGAAGAGCGCGGCCACCGGACCGACGCTCACTCGGCACGCGATGGCCATCGCCCACGCCAGGCCCGCCGCGAACAATCGTAAAAGCAAGAACGCGCGTTTTCCCGACAGCGCATCGAAAGCAAAAATCAGCCCCACCAGCAGAAAGGCTTGCGCGCCGCCGATGGCAGCCTCGTAAATGCCCGGCGTGGCGATCATGAAGGGCGTCGGATTGGCGAAAGCAAAGACGAGGATCGACAGAAGGACGATGTAGAGCGGGAGACCGGGAAAGAGGCGCCGCGCCACGCGCTCGATGAGGAGCGCGCCTGCGACGAGGTAAATGGAATACAAAATGAATACGGGATACTGATCGCCGAGTGGCGCCTGAATCTTCATGACCGCTTTGAAAGCGGCCAGAGCAAGGGCGGGCAGAGGCCCCCAATAATTGTAGTACTTGCCTTTGTAGAGACTGAGATCGGCGAACCACAATTCGGAGTTCGCCGGATCGAGAGGATTTTGCTTTGCCAATAACTCGGCGGGCGGCTCGACGGACAGATAGAGGTGGCCGCTCCGGAATCCCTCGGCCTGCATGTCGTAGTTCAAGTTGTACGTTGGCCAGTCGACGAATTTACCCGCTGAGACGAGCACGACGTAGACGAACTCGATTCCGAGAAGGACGAGAACGATCGAGGCCCACCGAAATGCCGGGCCGAGGCCGCGCCCCTTGCGAAGGGCGGATGGGTTGCGCGCCGCTGACGTCGTACGCTGTCCGGCGGTGCCGCTCTCCTCGGCCGGCGCCGCTCGGAGCGAGGTGGAGGTCTCCTCCGATGTTTGGACGGGAATCACGGGAAACGGTCTCTCGCGCGTGGTGGACACTCGCTTAGCACGAGAACGAGGCGGTACACGAGACTCTGCGTCCGGCGCCCCGTGGTTCGCCGTCCAGAGCACCGTGTTCCGCGATTTCGTTATCCCGACGGCGGCTCGTCCGGGTGGGCCTCGCGCCAATGGCCAAGCGCGTGGGGAGTCAGCGCTGGGGACCGGGCGAAACCCCCTCCGCTATGTGCAATTCGCGAGGCGCTTGGTGTTCTCTTTGCGCGCGCGATCCTCCTCGGCCACGCGGCGAAAATGACCGATGCACGCACGAGCTCCGCGCGCGTGCTCGCTCGCGTCCGGACCGGGCAGCCACATCTCTTAACGAATCTCCTGTTAAGGTCCGGCTACAATGCTCCCGTGATTGACTTTTTCGCGCGATTCGTGTCTCAGACACTACTATGTACGCCATGAGGTCGCGGTCGCGAAGCCCGGAAAGGTCGAGCGGATTGTCGCCGGTGCGACTCCAGCTAACCGCGTCGCGAAGTCTGGTGGCGACCTTGTGTACCGCGATCATCGCGTGGGTCGCCTTCAGCCTTTTTGGCCAGCAGCTCGCACGCGCGTACGCCCTCAACAACGAGCTCACCGACACCGGCGACAGCTACTCCGAGGCGAACGACGTGCGCGCCGGGGAAGGCTATGCCGCCATGGGCCTCACGTCGAACATGGGTCTCGCCGACGCCGCTTTCGGTACGCAGTACGACGGCCTTGGGGGAAAGCACGACCCGCTTCTCTGTCCGTCGTCGGAGCGGTGCGTCTACCTGCACTATCCACCCGGGCCGGAGCTCTTTCTTGGTGTGATGACCAAGCTTTTCGGCCGGGGTCGCATGTTCGTGTATCGAATCTTGCCCATCGCGCTCGGTCTCGCATCGCTCCTCGCGCTCGGAGCAGCGCTCTTCAAAGCTGTGGGCCCGGTGCGAGCGGCGGTCGTCATGTGGCTCATCGGCGGCGTGCCGATGACGAGCAACATGATGCACGTCGTGGCCCTGCACGAATACGCGCTCGCGTTCTTTACCCTCGAATTGGCGATCCTCCTCTACACGTTCTCGCAGCCCATCACGCGCAAGTGGCACCTGGTCGCGCTCGGACTGGCTGCTTTTCTCGAAGGTTGGACCGCGTTCGATTACGTCTTTCTCGTGACGTTCGCGCCGCTTGCCGTTTTCCTCGCGTTCAAGGACTTCGGCAACCCCGTCAGCCGTCGCCGCCTCGTCGTCCTGACGCTGACGGCGGGCGGCGCGTACGCTCTCGCGAACGTGCTGCACTTCGTGCAGGTGGCGGCGTTTCTCGGTGGGATTCGCGAAGCCTTCTTCAATTTCGTGGCCGCCGGGAAAAACCGCACCGTTGGTCCGACGTGGGTGCATCCGCCCGTCTCCGGGGGCCTCGGGCTGCTCTTCTACTACTGGGTCAACCTGCTGCCGAAGAAGGAGTTCTACGACGGCAACTTCATAGCGCTCGTGGCAGCCGTTCTCACCCTTCTTTGGCCAAAGCGAACGTTCGTCACGCTCGGACGGTGGGGGTCGCTGGTGTGGACGTCGAGCTGGTCGCAGGTGATGAGCTTCCTGCTGATGCTGGCCCTATGTAGCGGCTGGATCGTGGTCATGCAGCAGCACGCCAGCATCCACGGGCACTTCCTTCCGCGGCTCTATACGAGCGGCATCCTCTGGGCGTACGTGCTCGTGGCGCATGCTCTGTCCTTCGAGCCGAACAGGCTCGCCGAAGGAACAGAAAGCTCGCCCAACGCTCCTTCTCGCGCGTGAGAGCCGGACTCGTCAGCCGTCGAGCTTTTTCCAGACCTCGTAGTGAGACGCGCCGCGTTCACCGACGCCGAGGGTCTTGGCCAGTCGAATGAAAGTCCAGACCGTGCCGGCCACTTTGCGCAGCTTGGAAAACCCGACTCTCTCCTGATAGTCGATGGGCACTTCGACCACGCGATAGCCGCACTTGGCGGGCCAGAGCAGCGTGTCGATGGGAATGGCATCCCCCTCACCGTCGAAATCGAAGGCGCGGATGACGGACGCCCGGTAGCCGCGCATCCCGCTGTGCAAATCGGCCACCTTGGGCCCGGCTGTCGCCTGCGCTAAAAGGGCGAACGATTTATTGGCGACGTAGTTGGGGAGCGGCATCGCTTCCGGTTTCGTACGCGTACGCGCGGCGTTGACGACATCGACGCCGCTCTCCAAAATTTTGCGAATGTGGGGGATCACGTCGGGCGGGTAGGTGAAGTCGCAGTCCAAGTAGATGAGCGCGTCGCTCTGCTTGGCGGCCTCGTACATCAAGAGTTCCATGGCTGGTCCGTGACCGCGCGGCGGAAGCTGGCGGATCACGCGCGCGCCCATGCGTTCGGCGATGACGGGCGTCTGGTCTTTCATCGAGCTGTCGATGCACAAGATCTTTGCGTCGGGAGCGACGCGTTTGATCTCGTTCATCATGCGCTCGATGCTGTCCTCTTCGTCCATCGTCAACATGCCGATGGTGAGCGACAAGGGCCCCGGCACGGGCGCCTTTCGCGCGACGACGACGTGTTGGTACGAGAAGATCTCGGGGGCCACGCTGGCGAGCGCGTCCTCCCAGGGGCGCACGAACGCGCGATAAGCCTTGTAGACGGGCAGATCGCGATAGGCCGAACCCGTCTCTTCCGCGGGCGGCGGCAGAACCCATCCCCCCTCGACGACGAGGGGTCGGATGGCACGGGCCAGCATCGGGTTGTGCGCTATCCGCAGCACCTCGAGACCGGCGCGCTCGGCCAGCTCGGTAGCTTCGGCGTGGCTGAAAAGACGGCCCGGCTGACCCGGGCGGTACCCGAGCTTGGGGCTCGTCACCTTCAAAAGCACGTTCCACGCCGTCCGGTTTCGCAGCGAGACGAGCACCCGCCCTTCCGGCTCGAGATGCTCGGCGTAGCGCCGTATCAACGCCACGGGGTCGGGCGCGTACTCCAGCACGTCGGCGAAGAGGATGAGATCGAACCGGCGCTGCCCGAGCTCGCGCGAGACGCGCTCGGCGTCGTTGGGATCGGCCACGATGACTTCGCCCAACAGGCGCCGCGCTTTGGCCGCCCTTTTGGCGTCGCTCTCCACGCCGACGACCGATGCGCCCACCTCGAGCGCCGCCGCTCCGTTGAAGCCGAGACCACACCCCACGTCGAGCACGGTTCGTGGGCGCCCGATGGCGGAGGTCAGGGCGATGTTCGTCTCTTCGATGATGTGGCTTTCGGTCTGCATGAGCATGGGCGTCGGGGACTTTGTCGAAGCGAAGGAAATGGTGAAGATTTCCGAGTTGAAATGAGGCCGCAAGGTTGGCCCAGGCGGGGCAGGGGGGCAACTGAGAAAGTTCGCCCGTTCGGGGCGAGGCACTTCCGTCGGGTAGCCGCTCAGCTAACGCTTGATGTCGTGCCCGTACACCTCGACTTCGCCGAGAACGAGGTAGGACTGACGCATCGTGCGCAGGCGAACGTAGCGAGCGACGGGCGAGGGCTCCAGCTTGACCACCCAGGGGTCGTAATCGCTGAAGACTTCGGTGCGCGAGGCGACCTGGCGATAGTCGGATCCGTCGTCAGAAACCTCGAGAGCGAGCGGAATCGATTGGTCGTAGTAGCCGTCCGTGCGGCCGAACACCTTGGCTTCGGTGATGGAAAAGGCGCGGCCGAGATCGATGGACAGCCAGGGGGACTCTTCGAGCTGACTGTGAAAGCCGTAGGCGCTGCCTCGAAACCCGTCCACGGCCCCCGGAGCCGCGGCCGAAAACATGTCGCTGCTGGCGATGGCGGTTTTGGCGAGCGCGAGATTCTTGCGCGCGACCATGCGCATCGCGACGCCGATGAGGAAAGCGAGCACGACGGCTGCGCCCACCAGCAGACGAACGACGCGCGCGTTCTTGATCTCGCGCGGGGATCGAGGGTCGAGCAGATGCGCCAGCCAGCGCACCGCATTGGCGAGCTCTTCGATGCGCAGGCCTGCTTCGTCGGCGGTGACCCGGTCGAGCGCCAAAGGATCGCTCCCCAGCAGCATGGGTTTCGCACGTTCGAATTCCATGGGCGGCGCGAGTCCATCGCCGAGAATGGCGTCGTCGAACCTGCGAAATGCCTCTTCTCGCGTCAAGGACTCGGGGTCGAGGCTTTCGTCCTTGTGCACCAGGTAGCCAAGCACATGAAAAAGGGCTCCTTGTTGATAGAGCAAAAGCGCAGGCGGCGTCTGAATCGGGCCCCTCAGGTGGCGAGCTACCTCGATGCGGCGACCTGCAGCCACGTGGTACGCCCGGACGATCTCGCGCTGCGAAGGCGTCAGCGTCTCGCTTTTCTTCTCGGCTCGTTCGAGCAGGAAGAATTCACGTACGCCCTCGCGCGCGTGCTCGATTGTCGTTGGGATCCTCCCAACCATAGCGACCTAGCTGAAGCGATCTAGCTGAGCCCGGCTAGGGCAGCAACGAGAACGATCTCCGGTGACGACATAGGACCCTTACGTATCTCAAAGGGCCGAACGTGTAAACGTGGTCGCCGGTGCCTCGTTTGCACGAGAAAACGTTGTCCACGGCGACCGCGGTAGGTTACATCGCCAGGGATGTTCTTCGGCTGGCTGACACTCGCCACTCTCAGCTCGCTCGCGTTGGTGGCCGGCCTCTCTCTCTCCGTGCGCGCCCGTTACGAAAGCCGGTCCGAGCAGGCCGTCGCCGTCGCCGGCCTCTGGCATGGGATCATTGTCCTGCCCATTCTCGCTTTGGGTTGGGCGAACCGTCTCACCCCTTGGGCCTTGGGTGGGAGCGTGCTCCTGCTCTCGCTCTTGGCATTCGCTTTGTCGCTTCCGCGGGGCGGTGCGCGCGCGCACATTCAGAACACGACGAGCGCGTTGTGGGGCCTGATTCGTCTGCCCTTCGATGCGATTCGCGGCGCACGGGGAAGCTTCGTGACGATCGCGCTCGTGGCCGCGGCGGGGTGCCTGATTTGGACGGGTTGCCTCTCCTACTTGGCTCCTTCCACGGCTTGGGACGGCATCTGGTACCACGAATTGATCATCGGTTACGCGATCCAGAATCATGGGTTCGCGATCGTCGGAGTGCCGGCGGGCCTGCAACACGTCAACGGCTTTCCTCGCGTCTGCGAAGCTCTCAACGTGTGGTTCGTCATTTTCACCGATCGCAGACTCATCGAGTTACCGAACAGCGTCATGGGCGTGCCACTCACGATGGCCGTCTACGCCATCGCGCGCCGTTATGCCGATCGCAATGCCGCGATGGGTTGGGCTTGCGCCATCCTCTTGATGCCCGGCGTCGTGCTCCAGTTGGCGAGCACGTACATCGACGTTCACGTGGCCGCGCTATTCTTTGGGGCGCTCGTATTCTGTACGAGGCCTCAGCTGCGTCTTCGCGATGCGTGGATCGCGGCCCTGTGGATGGGCCTTCTGGCGGGAAGCAAAGGCCTGGCGCTCGCATGGGTTCCGCTGCTCGGATTCGTCGGGCTCACGCGTGCCATCGCGCAGAATGGAATGCGCCGCCCGTGGCAAGCCGCGGGAACGATCGTGGGAGGCGTGGCCCTCGTGCTGCTGATCGCGGGGCCTTTTTACCTGCGAAACTGGCTCGTATTCCACAATCCGATCTGGCCCGTCACCATGCACAGCCAGCGCTTTCACATCGATTGGCCCGGCGCCCACGACATTCTCGAGATGAACAAGCCCTTGAAGGAGATGATCCTGACGGTCCTCAGCGTTCCCGTCCCGGGGCGCGATTGGCCGGATACGAGGGTATACGGGTATGGGCTCGGCATCCCTTGGCTCGTCTTACCCATCGGGATGCTCGCGCTCGGCCTGGCTGTTCTCAAGTTCGCGGCTTACGTCGTGGGACTCGTTCCTCGCGATCGCCGACTCGAGAACGTTCTCATCGTCGTGGCGCCCATGCTGTTGACGATTCCCACGTCGCCCGCTCTCTGGGCGGCGCGATACAACATCCATCTGCCCGTCGCGTTCATGTTCTTGGTCGCGTGGCTCTTCGGCACACGCGCCTTGTTGCAAGAGGCGTTCACGTCGATCGTCGTCGCGACGTCGCTGATGATGCTGTGGTGGGCAGAACCCGGTTGGATCACCCACTTTCCGGCGGCGCTCTACTTGGCGCACCAATCGCCGCGCGATCGCGCCGCGTACCATGCCGCGGAATACACGATGGCGCGCGATACTGCATTGGCCCGCGAGGCGGAGCTCGGGCCCGGCGACCTCACCGCTTGGGCAGACACCTGTATCTTTCCGAGTCTTCTTTGGAACGAAGCGTTTTCCAATCGAATTCAGTACTTTCCCATCAACATCAACAGCCCCGACGAATTCGTCGATCGCGTCGAACAGAGCGGAGCCAAGTGGTTGGCATTGGCGTCGGGCAGCCCGGAATGGCTGGTGGTCACGGCCCGCACCGCCAAATGGCAGCAGGTGGGCGCGGCGAGCACCACCGGTCCGCCCAGCATCGCTTTCCGACGCAAGCTGTGAGGGGGTCGTTGGGGGCGCGGTTCGCGCCGCCGGTTCGCCTCCGAAACTCGGAGCCCCGGCTATTTGTTGGAGCGCTTGGGGCTGGCCGACCCGTAGGGCAGCTTCTTCCAAGGCGGCCGTCGAAAGGCCGCGCCGACGGTTCGCGCGGTGTATGCAAATAGCCCATTGACGCTAACGGAAGAGCTCTGATGCTCGTAGCGCACGGGTACGGGGACTTCGCCCACCCGGAAACCGAACATCACGCAGTCCATCAGGATGTCGCTGGCGAACGCGTGCGTGTCGGGATAGGTCTCGAGCGGCAACGCTTCGAGCACGGAAGATCGGTAGGCTCGCATCCCGCTGTGCCATTCGCCGAAGTTCACCCCGAACCACAGGTTTTCGAACATGGTGAGCGCGCGGTTGCCGAGGTAGCGGTAAATGGGCATCCCCCCGGCGAGCGACTCTTCGCGGCTGCGAATCCGGTTCGCCTGGATGACGTCGAAATAGCCCCGTTCGATGTACGCGACGAGCAGGTCACCGACCGCGGGCTCGTACTGATAGTCGGGGTGCACTTCGAGCACGATCTCCGCGCCCTGACGCAACGCCTCGCGGTACAAGCGTTTCAGATTGCCGCCGTACCCGTAGTTCTGATCGTGGGTCATCACCTGGAGCCCCAACCGCTTGGCGATGACCTCGGTGTCGTCCTCACTGCGATTGTTTCCGAGGATGATGTGCCCGCGCAGGCTCTCGGGCAGCGCGGCGACGGTGCGCTCCAGAGTCTCGGCGACATTGTAAGCGGGCATGGCGACAATGATTTTCACGGGCTTTGACCTTCGATCGGGCGGACAATACACGCGATATGCAGCGGTCGGCAAGCGGTTGCGACTGAAATCATGAGGGGTCGCGAGGGGGTGCATGCAGGGCGGCGATCGCGCAGCAAGCGACGCCCACGATCATGAAGTAGTAGTTGCAGAAGGCTTGCTTGGCGAAACTGAAAAAAGCCAACATGACGAGCGCTGCGCCCGCCGCGAATCCGGTTGGCGTTCGCGGCGCGCGCCACAGCGCGATCGCGAGCGCAACGAGCGCCATGGCGAAGCTCGCCCATTGCGGCAGTTTGGGCACGCCATTCTCCGCCGACCATGCCATGTAACTGAGAGCATCGGCGCGGAACGGCTGCTTACCCTGAAAGACGACGACGGACTGCACGAACGCGCGCACGTTCCAGAGCGCGAGCGGCAGCGTCACCAGCGCCGCCACCAATCCCGCTTTGGATAGGAACGCGGCGTACTTCTTCCATGACCGATCGACGCCGATCATCAAGACAGCGAGAGGAAGAAGGAAAATCGCGTATTGCTTGACGGCCAAGAGAAGACCCAATGCGCCCGAGGTCATTTTGGGTGCGCGGCACGCGCAAAACACCGTTGCCGACAGCAGGAGCACGACGAACGGTTCGGTCCACCCCTGTTCGAGCACCAAGAGACCGCGTGGCGTCGTCAAGAAGACCGCCGCGACGGTCATCCCGAGGCGGCCCGGCCGCGCATAGGCCATGAACGCGGCCGACAGCGTGATGGCCGCGAGCATCGCATAGCGATAGTCACTGAAGAGAAGATGCGCCGGCCATGCCAGGAGCAAGCTCAAAGGCGGATACAGGAATCCCACGAGAATGCGGCCATCCTGGACCACGCCCTCGGCATACCAGGCGGAATGTCCATAGATGTTCGGCATGGTCGAGGCATAGGGATTGGCGTGCGCAGACAAGGCGCGAAACGCTTCTTCGTGAAATGCGTACACGTCGATGCGCGGAACGGGCGACGCCTTGATGAGCCAAACCCCGAGGTAGAAATAAACGGCGAGGATGAGCGGCATGCGAAGCTGCGATAACCAGGGCCGCGTCGACAAACCAGCCGCGGCGAGCACCGCCAACACGGCTACGGCGCGGTGATGCGTATCGTAAGCCTCCGCCCCGACGCGCAAGTAAACGCCCGCCGGACTACTCAAGATGACGCCGACCTGAAACGCGAGCGTCGCGCCGAGGATGAAGATGGCCGGCCCATCGCCCCGCCGCTCGATGCTGCGCCAACCCGGCAGGACGACTGCCGCCAGACAAGCCACGAGAGCGATGGTCACCAGGCGAAGCGCTTCCGGCGTATAAGCGCCATTGTTGAGCTGAATCGCGTACCCGAGCGCGACGACGGCGACGGCGAGCAGCGCCGACATCTGCCACGAATCGGAACGAGGGACCGAAATTCGTGGAGCGTGCTCGACCGGAGTGGCCGACGCGCTGCTTTCCGACGAAGGGAGCGAAACGGGGTCGAGGCGCGCCAAGACTCTCCTACGGCATGTCACGCCGGCTCAGCACAACCGCGGGCCCGGACGCGAGCCAGTACGTTGGTTTGATCGCGGCAACCTGCTTGTATCCGGCGCTGATGCTCATCCCAATCCGCCAGCGATCATCGACGCAGCAGAACCCCGTGTAGGCGCAGCGGCACCCGTTCTGACACGCGAGCTCTTCGGGAGAATACCCCTCCGCCTTGTACCAGCAATTGACCTCCCAGCCGCCCTGAACCGTGCTCCGCGTTCCGCCGCTCGTCATGGCGAGGTCGACGAGCTTCCAGCGCGCGTCGTTCCAGCGAAACTCGTCGTGCGCGCCCAGCACCGAGAAAAGCGCGATGGGCGCGAACAGCACCGCGAACTTGACGTTCTGATAAGGCTGACCCTTGTACGCGTGCGACGTCGCCAGAACGCCGGGGATCAGAATGGCCGCGCCGAAGATCAGCGGAATGTAATAGCGGTCGGCCATTTCGTCTTGGTTAGCTTGGATAATGGCAAATAGCGAGCCGACGGTCAGCGCCGCTGCGAAGAACAGAACCTCGACCGACCATTCATCCTTGGCGCGGCGAGCGGCGTCCGTCAGCTTGGCCGAGACGGGGCTCCATAATGCAGAGGCTGCGATGAAGACGAGCTCGAGACTGGTCCAGACGTACCGGGGCCAGCTGGGTTTCGCGGCGTCGTAAAAGAAGACGTCGTCCAGCGTGATGGGGCCGAGGCCCGCGTTGTAAACGACGTTGACGACGAAGGGAAAGACGCGATGGACCCAGAACGGTCCTACCCAGAATTCGGACGGCGCGTGGGTCTCGAAAAGGTGCCGAGCAACGAGGCCGAGCAGAACGAAAGGGACGGCACCGAGCTCGACGAGCCAGCGCCGGCGCCCACTCCAGCCGAGCAGCGCGAGAAGTGGAAGAAAAAAACCGGTCAGATAAACGAGCGCGGAACCGGCCTGCATTCCGTAGGTGCGCATCTCGAATCGCCACAAGTTGTTGAGGCGGCCGGCAAACTCCGGTCGATAATTGCCCGTCGCCCGCGACCATACGAAGAACGCCCAAATGACGGCCACGAAAGCGATGCTGCCGAGCGCGAGCGCCGGTATCGAACGCGCGATGGCTCGCCAGCGGCGCAGAAGAGCAAAACGAAGAAGCGTTCCGGCGAGAAGCGCGGGATAGACGAGGACCGCGAACTGCCGCGTCCAAAACGTACTACCGCACAGAGCGCCGACCGCGATCGCGACCCACAGTGTAATGAGCCGGTCACCCGCAGCCGCGAGCCGCCGGCGATCCCAAAACCAGAGGACGGCCACGAGGATCGCCGGCACCCATCCGTGCAGCTCGCTCATGAACGTCGTCGCCGAATAAAAGTAGATGGGGTTGAAGGCGAGGAGCAGAAGGGAAAGCAGGCGGATCGACTTGCCCGGCGTGACGTAAAAAAGGAGGCGATCGATGGCCCACAGTCCGGCGCCGCCCAAGATCAAGGTCGAGATGCGCAAGATGGTATGCGAAAAGCCGAACAGCTTGATGAGCGCGCCTCCCAGCAACGCTTGCCCTATCGCGTTGGCGGCGACGGGCACGTCGACGTGAATTCGGCCCGTCTCGGCAAACGTTTTGGCGAGATGAGAATAGGTCCAGTCGTCGTTGAGCGGGTAATTCCCCCAGGGGGAGATGGCGGCACATGCCAACGCCATCGCCATGAGCGTAAGGAGCAGCGGCGAGTTGCGTACTGCGATGGCGACGCGGGCGACGCGGTCCTTGCGCGAGCTTCGCGCGAACGCTCCGTCGGCCATTCTCGACAACTCCGTCATCGACCCATGCCTCCGTCGGACGAGAGCCGCGTCGTGCCGCTGCCCGCGATGGTGTCCCGGAGACTCGCGGCGAGGTCCGCGTGTTCCGCGCGCCAGCCCGAAGCGAGGAGCCTAGCCGGATCTCCGGCGAGGAACATGACCTCCGTCGCGGAATACGGGCGCGCGCCGAATTGCAAGAGGTCGATCTTGTCGAGCTCGCGACCGACGGTCTCGAGCACGGTTCTCAGCGTCACGGGTTTGCCCGAGCAAACATTGACCGGGCCCGTGAGATCGCTTCCGGCCAAATGCAAGAGCGCCGATGCGACGTCGCGCACGTCGAGATGGTCACGTACCTGTTCGCCCGGTGAGAGCGCAAAGGGTCGCCCCGCCCGCAGCGATGCGGCGACCGCGGGAATCAACCGTGTGGGATGCTCGCCGGGACCGTGCATATGAAAAAGCCTCGCCCACGCAAGTCGCGCGTTGGCGCGCGCAAAAAGCTCGTCCAGCACGAGATGGGCGGCGTGCTTCGTACGGGCATAGAGGCTCTTCGGTTCGAGCGGGTCGTCTTCGTTGCGCGGCCGGTGCAGATTGGCGTATTCGACGCACGTTCCGACGCCGACCATGCGCCGGCAACCCCCGGCCAGCACGGCTCGCGCGAAGGTGAGCGTCATCTTGAGCGACTCTAGGTTCTCGACCGAGACGAGGTAATCGTCGGGCTGCGCGTACCAAGCGAGGTGGACGATCGCATCGGGAAGGTCGCTTCGAACGTGCGCCAGGACCTCGTCGTGATTGTCCAAGTCCATGGTGAGACGGCGAACGCTCGCGTCGCCGAGCTGAGACGCGCCTCGTCGTGCGACGGCGCACACTTGGTGGCCGGTGAGCGCAGCCTGGGCGACGAGGTGACGCCCGATGAAGCCGCTGGCTCCCGTGACCCAGAGCTTCATCCGCGGACCTTGCGCGGACAGAGCGGGTGTTCGGCATCGCGCTCGGAAATTTGAGCCGGTTCTCGCGGCCACTCGATGGCGAATGCGGGATCGTTCCAGCGCACCCCACGCGCGGACTCTGGGTGATGAAACTCCGATATTTGGTAGAACACTTCGCTTCGGTCTTCGAGGGTGACGAATCCGTGGGCACAGCCCTCGGGCACGTAGAGCGCATGCCGGTTCTCCGCCGAGAGGACTTTGGCGACCCACTTCAAGTACGACGGCGATCGCTCGCGAAGGTCGACGATCACGTCGTGAATCGATCCGGCGGTGCAGCGGACGAGTTTGACTTCTCGGTGAGGCTCGACTTGGTAGTGCAGGCCGCGCAGCGTGCCGGCGACGTCGTTATACGAAACGCTGTCCTGCACGAACGTCGCGGTCAGCCCCTTTTCGGCAAACTCGTTGACGCAGCGCGTTCGCGCGAAAAGGCCGCGCTCGTCGCGCCGGGGCTCTGGCTCGATCAGCCATGCTCCTTCGACGAGCAAAGGCGTAAAGCGCATGACTAGATGATGGAGACCGACGGCAGCGGCAGAATGAACTTTCCACCTGCCTGCCGATAGGCTTCCTGCTGGGCCAAGATCTCGTCCTTGAAATTCCAAGTCAGCAGAAGGACGTAGTCAGGGCGCTCTTCCATCAGGGCCGAGGGGGGGCGGATCGGCAGATGCACGCCGGGCATGAATTTCCCTTGTTTGTGAGGGCTGCGGTCGACGACGAAGTCGAGCGTTTCCGTCCCGATCTCGGCGTAGTTGAGCAGCGTGCTCCCCTTGGCGGCCGCGCCGTACGCCGCGAGGCGCTTGCCGCTCGCCTTGAGATCATGAAGCACACGGCGAAGCTCGTCGCGCACGCCTTGAACGCGTCGCGAAAACCCCTCGTAATAGGTGAGCGACGCCATGCCCAGGCGAGCTTCCTCGCCGAGCATCGCGGTCACACGAGGCCCGGCGGCGGCGTTCTTTTCCTTGGCCACGCGCAGCAAGAGCGAACCGCCGTGCAGCGGGATGAGCTCGACATCGGCCACCACCAGGCGGTGCCGCGCGAACAGCCGCGTCAGCGCGGTGAGGGAAAAATAGAACACGTGCTCGTGGTAGATCGTGTCGAACTCGCAGCGGTCGACCATCTCGCGTACGTAGGGCACCTCGATGAGGGCAATGCCGTCGTCGGCGAGAACCGTCTGGAGCCCGGACGCGAACATGTTGATGTCCGGCACGTGCGCCATCACGTTGTTGGCGTGCACGACGGCCGCCTGTTTGCCCTCGCCTTTCAGTCGGTCGGCCACGTCCTTGCCGAAGAACTCGGTCAAGGTGGGGATCCCGCGCTCGCGCGCCACCTTGGCGATGTTACGGGCCGGCTCGATGCCGAGCACTTCGATGCCGAGCTCCTTGTAATACTGGAGGAGGTAGCCGTCGTTGCTCGCGATCTCGATCACGAGATCCTGCGGACCGAGACGTCGTTCTCGCGTCACGCGGCCGGCGAGATCTTTGGCGTGCGCCAGCATCGCGTCGGAGAAGGAGGAGAAGTACACGTAATCGGTGAAGAGCTCTGCGGGGGCAATGGTCTCGGTGATCTGGACGAGCGAGCACGCTTCGCAATAGGCAACCTCGAGCGGATGGCGGTGCTCGGGGGCGCCGAGACGCTCGGCCGTCAAGAGCTGGTTGGCCAGCGGCGTCGTGCCGAGGGACAGCACGGGCGTGAGCGGGCTATGCGCACAGCTGCGGCAGGCCACGAGCGCGGCCTTCACTGTCCCTCGAAATAGGCGCGGTACCAGTCGACGGTGTGGGTGAGCCCTTGCGTCAGATCGAACGCGGGCGACCACTCGAGCAGGCGCCGCGCCTTGCCCGCGCTCAGCACTTGCCGCCGGATCTCGTGCGCCGCTTCATTGCGAATATCGGGCTCGAGATTCGACTTCATGAGCGTGAGAATCTGCCGGACGAGGTCGAGAACGGTGATCTCGTATTCGTTCGAAAAGTTGAAAGCCTCGCCGCACAGCGCCCGATTCTCGGCCAGCTTCTCGGCGAGCGTCATGTAAGCAATGGCGCCGTCCTCCACGTAGAAATAGTCGCGAATGAATTGACCGTCGGAGCGGATCACGGGTCGGTTTCCGCGCATCACCGAGCGAATCGTGCCGGGGACGATGCGGCTGAAGTTCAAATCGCCGCCGCCGTAGAAGTTGCCGCAGCGGGTGATCGCGACGGGGGAGCCGTACACCTTGGCGTACGAGTGACCGATGAGGTCCGCGCACGACTTGCTCACGTCGTAAGGATGCACCCCCTGGAGCGGGGTCGTCTCGTCGTAGGGCAGGTTGGCTTGCTCTCCGTACGCCTTGTCGGAAGAGGCGAGGACGATCTGTTTGACGCTCGGGTTGCGCCGACACGCCTCGAGCAGCGTCCACGTCCCGGCCACGTTCGTCTCGAAGGTGGAGATCGGATTGCGGCCGGCTACGGGCACGATCGTTTGCGCGGCGAGGTGGATGACGGTGTCGATCTCGTTTTCGACGAGGGCGCGTTCGAGCAGCGCTTGATCCCGCACGTCACCGCGCACGACTTCGACGCTTTCGAGCGTGTTGGACCGCACGAGCTCGGATTGAGGCACCCAGTCGCGCACCAGACAAACCACGTCGGCCTTGGCCTGCACCAGGCGCTTCACCAACCAAGCACCGACCAGGCCCGTGGCGCCGGTGACGAGCGTCGGTCGATCCAACCAAAACGATTTCACTTCCATAGCTTCCAGGGCGCAGTGCCCGACTGCCAAAGCGATTCGAGCTGCCGCTTGTCGCGGAGCGTGTCCATGCACTGCCAAAAACCTTGGTGCTGATAGGCGGCGAGCTTGCCCTCGTCGGCGAGGCGTTCGAGCGCATCGGTTTCGAGCACCGAGTCGTCGTCGCTCAGATAGTCGAAAATGGCCGGCTCACAGACGAGAAAGCCGCCGTTGATCCAGCCCTCGCCAGTCTGGGGCTTCTCGCTGAATCGAACCACGCGGCTTCCGTCGAGAACGAGCCCTCCGAAACGCGCCGGGGGTCGGACCGCCGTCACGGTGGCCACGCGCCCCTGCTCTTTGTGGAACGCGACGAGCTCTTGGATGTTCACGTCGGCGACGCCGTCACCATAGGTGACGAGGAACGTGCCGTCCTGGAGATGGTCGCGAAGCCGCAGAATGCGCCCTCCGGTCATCGATTCGACGCCGGTTTCGACGAGATGGACCTTCCATTTCTCGGAGCGGAGATCGAGCCGCTCGATGGTGCCGCCCGAGAGATCGACGGTCATGCTCCCGGCGAGCGTCTGGCGATCGACGAACCAACGCTTGATTTCGTCCCCCAGATAGCCGAGCGCCACGTAGAACTCGTCTACGCCGAAATGCGCGTAATGCTTGAGAATGTGCCAGAGGATGGGATGGCCACCGATCTGCACCATCGGCTTCGGCCTCACTTCGGTCTCTTCCGCCAACCGTGTGCCGTACCCACCGGCGAGGACGACCGCCTTCATCTTTTTTTCCATCTCGCGCTTGGTTGAAATGCCCCTCGGCCAACCGATGGATTTTCATTCCGCGAGGGTACCGATTTCTCGGTCACCCTTAGCAGAGTGGTTTGTGTGGCGCAAACATCGGCTTGTACTCGGCTATGTGGCGCTTCACGGTGAACCGTCGCTCCTCAGATAGAGCGTTTCGTTGACCTTCTTGTAGTTGAAGGTGTTGAGAAAGGGCGTGATCGCGGCGGCCATGTGGCGCAGCTTTCTCGGTCCGTGCTCGGGATCCAAGAACACGATCTTGGGCTGACCCTTGACGAGCTCGTTGTAGAGCGGGCGCAGCTTCTCCTCGTCGGTTTCGCCCGGCATCGCCGGAATCAGCTCATCGATGATGGTGCAGCCCCTGATGGCGGCGAGCCGCTCGACATGGACGTACAGCCCAGGCGGGCCGGTCGTGAAGATCTTGTCTTCCGGGGTGCTGTTGGCGCGAATGAAATCGACCAACCCAGCGGCCGGCTCGACGAATGCAGGCCCGTCCTTGGCAACGACGGTGACGGCATCGACGCGCGGCCACACCTGAACCGCGAGCATCAACAGCACGGCCGTCTGCGCCCACATGCGCGCGCCCGGCGAAAAGCGGGTGAGCTGGCGCCCGAGCGCGTCGGCGCCGAGCGCGAGAAAAAACGTAACGCCGCTCTGCCCCATCACGTAGTAGTGCATGAAAAAGCACTTGGTCGTCGTAACGCCGTAGAGCCCAGCCGCGAACGCCACACCCGCGACCGCGAACAGCGCCCACGAGCGGCGCGGTACCAAAACCAACGACGCGGCGAAGAACGGCGCAAACATGCCGAGCGTGGCAGGGTTCAAAAATTGAGCGCGAACGACCTGAAACTGCGTATTGAAATCGCTCCACGTGTGGCCGGTCGCGCGGAATCCGCCGAGAAGAACGCAGTAACCTTTCTGCGGATCGCGGAACATCGTCGCATAGCGGCCGACGAGAGAAAGATACGCCGACATCGATCCGGTGGGGACCATGTACACGGCAAGGGCCCCCACCACGATTCCCACGCCCAGCGTCGTGCTCTTCAGGTAGGCGAACGCCGAACGGCGAGAAAATCGCTCGTTGACGGCGAAATAGCAGGCCGCCCAAGTGGCAACGACGCAAGGCGCGAAGGGCTCTTTCGACAGCACACAGCAGCTGAGAAAAATCCCTCCCAGCGCTTCGGCGATCTTGCGAAATCTCGTATTGGCGATAAGCGCGGCGACTCCGAGATAATAGTACGATAGCCCTATCGACTCGGTGTCCGCCAACGATGCTTCGTGGTAACCCGGGTACAAGAAAAGCTGCACGATGCCGAGCCCGAAGGCCGCGCACACCGCCTTGTCGGCGCCGCGTTGAATCAAGGAGGCGACGAGCGCCACGACCGACGTCAGCGCAAGCAGCAGAAAAAAATAGCGAAAATGCATGCCCGCGAAGCCGAACAGCTTGAGCGCGAGCGCATGAGAAAAAAAGACGATCGGCGGCTTCCATTCCATGAAGTCGCGGTAGGGAACCAAGCCCTTCAAGACCGACCAGCCGCCCCATACGAACACCTGCTCGTCGTAGCCGAGCGCGTTGGATTGCATGGTCATGCCCAACCGCCAAAATGCCCAGCCGGGGATGCCGAGCGCGAGCACATATTGGGCAACCCGAACCGGTACCAGCGCGGTTCGCCACGCGGCAGATGACAAGTCGGAACGTAGCCACTCAATTGCCATCGTAAGCCTGGGCATCCATTCGGCTGCGTAGCAGGCCGGCAGGGCGGCGCAGCTTGCCCCATGACGGCCCGCTTGCGCAAGGGCGGCGCTGGCTCTCGCCTGGGCGTGCCACTTGCGCTAGGTATCTCGCCTCATGGTCGCCGCCCCCGCATCCTCGACCGCTCGCGCCGAGCTCTCCAGCAGCGCTCTCGTTCCGAGAACCTGCCCCGTGTGCGGCTCGAGTCGTACCGATCGAATCTTCGCCGAGGCGAGCTTCACTCCCGACGCGCTCGACGGCTTCGCCTTCGCCTCGCGTAAAGTGCCCGAGTACATGCACTACCGAATCGTCGCCTGCGTCGGTTGCGACGTCCTTTACTCGAGCCCCACGCCAACGCCGGAGTTTTTGGCAACGGCGTACCGCGAAGCAGAGTTCGACGCGTCCGACGAGTCGCGCCTCGCCGGCGAAACGTATGGCCGCTTCCTCGACAAGATCGCGCGGCGCTTCCCCGATCGAAAGGGTGCGCTCGACATCGGCACCGGCGACGGCGCGTTCTTGCAGCAGCTCATCGATCACGGTTTCACCGACGTGGCCGGCGTCGAACCTTCGGCGGCGCCCATTGCGCTCGCGCCGACGAACATCCGACCCCTGATTCGGCAAGGGCTATTCCGGGCGTCGGATTTCGCGGACGCGAAGTTTCGGCTGATCACTTGCTTTCAAACGATGGAGCATGTCGACGACCCGCTCGGGCTCTGCCGGGATGCCTACGGCCTTTTGCGCCCGGGGGGCGCGCTCTTTCTCGTGTGCCACAACCATCGCGCGGTTTCCGCCCGACTCATGGGGCTGAAATCGCCGATCTTCGATATCGAGCACCTCCAGCTCTTCTCGCCGAAAAGCATTCGCAAGACGCTCGAGCGAGCCGGATTCGACGACATCGAGGTGCACACGGTCGTCAACCGTTATCCGCTTCATTACTGGGCGAAGCTCGCTCCTTTGCCGGGACCCATCAAGACCCCTCTTCTCAAGAGGCTGAAGCGCGGAATTCTCGGTCGCACGCTGCTCTCGGTGCCGGTCGGCAACATGGCCGCCATCGGCTATAAGCGAGGCTGATCGCGCGCCGGCGCTCTACGCGTCGGGTCGCTCGGCGAGAACGGTGTACCCGAGACAATCGTCGCCGCCGTCCGTTTTCAAGGACGCATTGGCCACCAATGCCAGCAGTGCCAAGAGCGGCGCCGTAGGTGCGCCGACCGCGCGGCGGAGCCACGCCTCGCCCGGCTTGCAACCTTGTGGAAATAGCGCCGGCAGAAACAGCGCCATTCCCTTGTAGCAAGCGACGGTCAAGGCATTGCCTCGCGCCCAAACGCGAACGTTGCGAAAGCCCGCTTCCTCGAGGAGCTGTTTCAACCCCGATGGCGTGAAGCGCCAGTAATCGAAGGGAATGAAATGCCAGCGCGCCGCAAACGGCACCGTGACGATGAGACGCCCGCCCGGTCGAAGGCACCGGAACGCCTCCTTGAGAAAGATGGTCGGCGCGGGAACGTGCTCGAGCGCTTCCGTGCACAGCAGGAGGTCGGCATCCTCGGCTGCTTTGGGCCACTTGGTGCCGCTGAAATAAACCGTGTCAGGCGCTTCGTAGCCGAAGTTCTCTTGCGCCTCGGCGATGTCGATACCGATGTATTCGACCGAGGGGGGAAAGAGCGAGCGATAAGGCTGCGCTCCGCATCCCACGTCGACGACTTTGCCGCGAGCGTCGGCGACGAGATCGGAAACGTCGTTCCACACAGAGCCGGCTTGCAGATCGAAATATCGCCTCACGCCGGCGAGCCAGCGTTGTACCGGAGTACGCGGAGCCTCGAGGGGCGGCGGCTTCCAGCTCTCCTGTGCCCGCTCGGCGAGATTCTTTCGCCACATCACCTTCGATGCCATGGTCGATGCGCGCACGTTAGCACGCCGTCACGTGGCGGCAGGACCCTCGACGTACATGCCAAAAGGGGAGCCAAATAAGCGGGCGGCTCACGTTGACTCAGACCAGAGCCTGCGGTAGGAGAGTGCCAACATATGAACGTTTTCGCGGATCTAGCGATCAATGCCTGAGGGCTCACGCCCGATTGTGGTGACGGGAAGCTCCGGGTTCGTCGGTGCGAACTTGTTGCGTCATTTCGCGGCCCTCGGCGCGCGCGTGATCGGTGTCGAGGGCCCCAGCGGAATCGACTGGCGCACGCGCGGTATCGCGAACGTCGAGTTCGCCAAAGTCGACCTCTGCAACGAAGCGGAGGTCAAGTCGTTCCTACGCGAAGCAAACCCACAGGCGGTCCTCAACTGCGCCGCGTACGGGGCCTACTCGAGCCAGCGTGACAGCAATCGCATCTATCGCGTCAACTTCGACGGGGTGAGGTTCATGCTCGAGGCCTTGCGCGAGTGTTCGGGTTTTCGGGCCTTCGTGCAGGCGGGTACTTCCTCGGAATACGGGTTGAATTGCGCGGCCCCGACGGAAGAAGCGCCGACGGCGCCGGATAGCGATTACGCAGTGTCCAAAGTGGCGGCCAGCGCGCTCGTCCAATGCTACGCGATGAAGTACGGCGTCCCCGGTTGGGTCTTGCGCCTTTACTCCGTCTACGGTCCTTACGAAGACTTTTCCCGGCTCATGCCGCAACTTCTCTTGAAAGCTCAAGAGAAGGACTTGCCGCCTCTCGTGAACCCGCGCATCTCGCGCGACTTCGTGTACGTGGACGACGTCTCGAGAGCCTTCGAAAGCGTGGTGGCGCGCGCTGATCGGCTGCGTCCGGGCCACATCTACAACGTCGGAGCAGGAGCGCGCGTCACGCTGGCCGATCTGGTGGCCGTCGCCCGAAGCACGTTCGAAATCGCCAAAGCTCCCGACTGGGGCAGCATGCCCGATCGCCACTGGGACCACCCCGATTGGTTCAGCAATCCGCGCAAGGCCGAGGTCGATCTGGAGTGGAAGGCGAGCACGAGCCTCGTCGAAGGATTGCGCGCGACGATGCTGTGGATGATGTCTCATCCCGACGACGTACGCGAAGGCCGCAAGAGCAGCATCGCAACGGCAAAGTCATGATGCAGAAGTCTCTTCCCGATCTCGTGTCGGACGCAGTCGCGATTCGGCGCAAATTTCTGAAGATGCACTACGAGGCCAAGGCGGGGCACCTCGGGACGGGTTTGTCCGATATCGACATCCTTGCGTACATCTACGGCAAATGGATGCGCCCCGCCGACCGCTTCATCCTCAGCAAGGGTCACGGAGCGTCATCTCTTTACGCCACCCTGCATCACTTCGGCCTCCTACCGGATGAGGACTTTGCGACGTACTACAAAGACGGCACCTTGTTGCCAGCGCACCCCGCCGCCAAGGCGCTCGCTTCCATTCCCGCGGCAACGGGCTCGCTCGGACACGGCATGCCGATCGCCGCCGGGATGAGCTATGCGCACAAGCACATTCATCGCAGTGACGCGCGCGTCGCCTGCCTCGTGTCCGACGGAGAATGCGACGAGGGCACGATATGGGAGGCGGCGCTTTTCGCCGCGCATCACCGCCTCGACAATCTCACCGTCATCATCGACGCCAATGGGCTGCAGGGCTTTGGCCGCACCGAAGAGGTGATGAACCTCGAACCGCTTCCGCAGAAGTGGGAGGCCTTCGGGTTTCGCGTCTCCGAGATCGACGGTCACGACTTTGCCCAGATCGAAACCGCTTTCCAAGCGCAAGGGGACGAGCGCCCGCACTGCATCGTCGCGCGCACCGTCAAAGGCAAGGGCGTATCGTTCATGGAAAATCGGCTGGAGTGGCATTATCTCCCCTTGAGCGAGGCGCAATACCAACAGGCGCTCGACAACATCGGCGGCGCCGAGAAGAGCAAGGACGGGGGCGGCCGGTGAGAGTCGAGTTCGTTCGCGCCGTGACGAGCGTGCTGGCCGAAGACCAGAGCGCCATGTTCATCACCGGCGACCTCGGGTACAACGCGCTCGAGCAGCTGTCTTCGACCCTCGGACGCCGCTTTCTCAACGCCGGCGTCGCCGAGCAGAACATGATGGGCGTCGCCGCGGGGGCGGCTTTGACCGGCCTCAAGCCGTGGGTCTACTCCATTGCACCTTTTGCGACGTACCGCTGCGTCGAGCAAATCCGAAACGACATTTGCCTGCACGCGCTTCCGGTGCGCATCGCCGGCAACGGCGGCGGCTTCACGTACGGCATCATGGGATCGACGCATCACGCGCTCGAAGACTTGGCCGTGCTGAAGTCGCTTCCCAACATGCAGCTCTTTTTTCCGTGCGCCAACGATCACGTCGCCGCCGCCGTGGCCAAGATGGCCGAGCTCTCCGGGCCCTCCTACATCCGGTTGTCCATTTCCGCTTTTGGCACCGACCGCGCCGCGCTCCACGAGCATCCCGAGACCCTCACCCGCCGCTACTTCGCACGCCCGGCTCCACGAAAAGGGGGCATCACCGTGGTGGGCGCGGGACACGGCGTGCAGGTCGCGCTGCACGCGCTCTCGCATTTGGGTCTCGACCAGGAGAACGTCGATGTTTTCGGTTTGGCGCGGTATCCCTTCGATTTCGCCAAAGACACGGAGCTTTTGGCCAGTGTCGCCGAAACGCGAAAAGTCATCTTCATCGAGGAGCATTACCGCAGCGGCGGTATGGGAGAGTCATTCGCCGCGTCCGGCGTGTCCTTCGATTCTTTTCGCATCATGTGTGCCGCCTACACGCCCGGTCAGCGCTACGGAAGCGCGCGTTTCCACATGAATCAATGCAACCTGACGCCAGAAGCTCTCATGGCGGCGGTGCGAGGCGATCGATAGCCTCGCCGATGGGCCACGATGGATCGGAAGCGGTGCATTTCTGCAATCATCGCCTGTTACAAGGACGAACAGGCGATCCCCGTCATGGCCGATCGTCTGCAGAAGACGTTCGAGGCAATCGGCGTCGACTACGAGATCATCTTCGTCAACGACGGCAGCCCTGACGACACGCAGACCGTTCTCGAGCGGCTGACGGCCGGTGACAAGCGCATCAAAGCCATCACCCACAGCCGCAACTTCGGCTCGCAAAACGCATTCACCAGCGGCATGAAACTGGCGTCGGGAGATGGATGCGTCTTACTCGACGGCGATCTGCAAGATCCGCCGGAGCTCATCGAAGCGTTCCACACCAAATGGTTGGAAGGCTACGACGTCATCTATGGCGTGCGCGTGAAGCGCGAGATGCCGCCTGTTTCCGAGCTCGGGTACAAAGGGTTTTATCGACTGTTTCAGATGATGGCGAACATCCGCGTCCCGGTCGACGCCGGCGATTTCTCCCTCATCGATCGCAAGGTCATCACCGTGCTCAATCATCTGCCCGAGCGTGACCGCTTCGTCAGAGGTCTACGCGCTTGGGCCGGTTTTCGACAGACCGGCGTCCCCTATGTGAGGCCCGAGCGAATGTTCGGACGCTCGACCAACAATCTCTTGGCCAACCTGCGTTGGGCGAAGAAGGGAATTTTCTCGTTCTCTTACGTGCCCCTCGAAGTGATCTCGCTGGGGGCGCTGATTGTCTCGTTTTTGGCCGTGGTGGCCATCATCATCCAAGTCGTCGGCCGCTTCATGCGGCCCGACATCCCGCAAGGGATTGCCACCATTATCGTGGTCAGCCTCTTTCTCGGCGCGATTAACCTTCTCAGTCTCGCGTTCATCGCCGAGTACATCGGCAAGATATTCGAAGAGGTAAAGCAACGGCCGCAATTCGTCGTGGCGAAGCTCCTGAACTTCGACGAGCCCGACGCACGCCCGGCAAACCGAGAACGCGCCGCCGAAATTCCCACCCACGTCGTCCTCGAGAGCGCGCGCGAGGGCGTTCGCCCCGACGACACCGGGGGAAGCAGCTCGTAGGTTTGGTAGGATCGATTGGAGGGACCGTGCCGCCAACCAGGTTCGCTCGTCCGTTCGAATGGAGCGCCGTCTTGGCGATCGGCATGGTCGCCGCTTGCAACGACGTCACGACCGCAGACGATGCGGGAGACGCGGGCGACGCGGCCCTTGTCGACCGCGGCCACGATGCGTTCTTTCCAGAAGA